>PLXP01000216.1 GCA_003151435.1 Acidobacteriaceae bacterium | reverse complement strand
ACATCATGTTGCAGCGGTTGGTCAGGTCGATGGTCAGCACCGAGCCGCGTCCGTGGGTCACAGTCGAGGTGCCGTGGTGGTGCAGATTCTTGTCGCCGTCGCCGTGCGCGCGCATGTCGCGGCCAGGGAAGCTCTCTTCCAGGTGCTTGAAGAAGGCGGTGTCGATCGACATCACGTCTTCAAAGTGGCCGTGCTTGGGGCAGTCCTTTACCATGAGGATTTGGCCATCGCGCTCGATGATCTGCGCCTTGATCTCGCCAACCTTCTCATTCAGAAGGACTTCGTGGGGCAGCTTGCCGTCCAGAATCTGCTTGCGAATCTCGGGGACGCACTTGGGACAAAGAGAGTCCGTGGTGCGCGGCCAGCCCAGCGGGGGCTTCTCCTTCTGGTAGCTCTTCATCAGGGGTTTGTCGCTCCACTTGGGCGTAAATCCCGGATTCGGGCTGATGCGGTTGAGCCGTTCGTAGACGGCCCATGCGCCCTTGGCCGCGTAAACCGCGACCTTCTCGGCGTATTTAATCGCTTTCGGCATATTTGTTGCTCCTTCAAAGAATTTGGTCGCCTGCGGCGCTTGGTTCGCCCTGGGGCCGCTTCATGGCCCTCGAAAAAGGGGGATCCGGAAGCTGAAAGTGCATTGCCAAGGTACCGCCGTGACCCCGTCAATCCAAAAGGGTTCGCAGCCAACGGCAAAATCCGTCAGCGAATGGTCATCGAGGGGGGCGGAATGGGACGTGGAGGAGCCAGGCGGCTCACCCCACCCTACTGGCTGGTGTTTGCCATCTCGCTGCGGGCCACCTGGTTGATGACGCGCTGGATGATCACGATCTGGACGTGGATGTGGCGGGCAACGTCGGGCAGGAACTCATCGACAAAGTTGCCGATGGGCGCGCTGGCCATCGCGATGCCGTAGCGGGACATACTCGCTTCCACATTGGTTTCCCGGCCCGGCACGTAAAGATTGCTGATCTCGTCGTCAATGCCAAACCCCACCAGGTTGGCGTAGTTGGGCATGCCCTTGCCATCGTCTCCCTGGGTCCAGACCACCTGCGCCATGGCGTGCAACACGCGCCGGGGAATCTTCGCCTGGGGCATCCGGTGGTAGTGCGGGTCCTGGTGTGCGACGGAGGGGATGAGGAAGGTGCCGAAGAACTCGCCGGTCAGATCCTGTGTAAAACTCACGCCCACATAGCGCCCGTATCCTGCCATTCCGGGCCCGTACGGGGAGTGAGAGTCGTAACCCACTGAGATGCCGGCCTCGCCCAGGATCGTGATGGTGTTGAATGGGTCAACCATATTGCGCGCGGCCAGCCATGCCTTGTCTTTCGGGGTCAGGAGCTTGTTCTGTGGCCCGTCGACAAACCGGCTGTACCAGTTCGCGTGAGGGGGTGTGCACGGGCCAATGGCGGGCCTGATTCCGGTAAGGGCGCCCGTCGCCGGACCGATGCCTGAGTTGGGCGTGGCGGCTGACGCAGCCTTCCAATTGGGCTCTGCATTGGACTGGGCGGGACAGGGTGGCCTGGGAATGTGGCTCGAAGCCGGAGTTTGCGGTTCGGGGGATTCAGGCAAAGCGGCTTCAGCGGCGATTGTTTCCACTTGCCCGGCTTGAGCCGGAATAGTGGAAACGAAAAACGCTGATGGCACCAGAATCAGGCTCGCAAGCCGAGCCATCCCACCAAGCTGCCTTGACCGCCGCATTGGCTTCTGGATTCTGGTAAGCGCGCTTTTGATTTGTCCTCCCGAATCGCCGGCCAATGTGTCGTCCCTCTTGGATAGATGAGGAATGTCGCGCGAACGTTTGGTCGCACCAGGAACAATGATCGAAGTTGCCCATTTTCGTGGGTTTACACGTTGATCGAACGCAAGGACCATCAGGCTCCAAAGCTATTTGAGATAGGACGTAAAGTTTCTGGGATTGTCACCGAAAGAACCAGTTGGAGGCAAGCGATGATTCGGAACTGGCCCCGGCGCGTGGGTTGGGCATCGTAGAGGGCTAGGGTCCCGATAGTGACGATTGCGGCACATTCCGGGTTTCGGCAGTTGACGCACCCCGTTGCCCGCCGCAGACTGGAACCAGGTCACCAAACTCAGATTACCCGTACGAGGTTACTCGCCATGAGCACCCCTCCTCCTCCGTACCCTGGACCAGGCGGCGTCGGCCGACGCATTGAAGAGGCAGTCGAACTGATCGAGATGGAACTTCGCCACGCCATCGGCTACGTGAACGACGCGGTCATTCCGCAGGTCCGCCGTGAGTCCATTTCGGCCATGCGAACGGTGTCAAACACACTCCGCGATCTGGCGGACCGCATCGAGCATCGGGACACGCCTCCCAAGGGGCCGCAGCCCTGATCACAGTCGTTCATTTGCGAAGGAAGGCTGGCCGCGTCGCCGCGCTGGCGCTGTTGCTGCTGGCCGTGTCGGGCTGCGCCCATCATCGGCAAGCGAAGGCTCCGCCCGCCGTACCGCAGACAGCCCCGCCCCTCGCCCCAACCGAGCCGCGATCATCGGACGACTCCCGATCGACCAACCTCGGGCGCATTCCTCGTACGCCCGTGCCGCCCGGCGGAGTCAGCCCGGAAGACATCCGCTTTGTGAATACCCATGAGCCCCTCCAGACGGAGGTGGGCCTCGCCACCTGGTACACCGCGCCTTACAAGGGCCGCCGCGCCGCCAATGGCGAAGTGTTCGACGATCTGGCAATGACGGCGGCGCACCGAACCTTGCCCATGGGGTCGCTGGTGGTGGTCACCAACCTGAAAACAGGTCAGTGGGCCGCCATGCGCATTGCCGATCGAGGCCCGTTTGTCGATGGACGCATCCTGGACCTCACCGCCGCCTCGGCAAAGGCCACGGGCGTGTACCGGGCGGGCCTGGTGCGCGTGCGCCTCGACGTCTACCAAACGCCCAAGCCCATCGAAGAGGGTGGCCGCTGGTGCGTGCAGATTGGCGCATTCCACACGGAGACGCTGGCGCAGAAACTCAAGGCGCAGCTTCAGCGCAAATATCCCGACGCCAACGTGATCGAGTTTGCCGGCCAGGACAGCTACTGGGTCCGCATTCGCCCCCAGGGTGACAATCGCGAAGAGGCAGAGCTGATTGCCAGCCGCCTGCGCCCTGTCGAAGGCGAGGCGTTCCTGACGCGCCTCGACTAAACGCCCCAAATTAAATCTGTAGTCAACCAGGAGTAATACACCGACCGCCCACCGCGGGAGAATGACCGTTGATCCGGAAGTGACGATTGAATGGCAGCGGGCGCTTTCTGCACGGATGAGTCTTTGCCGTTCATTGTCATGTCATTCCACCGGATTCGCGAGCAATCCTGCCAGCAGCGCGGTCCTCGCGGCAAGGTGCTCGATGAAGATCGATTCGTGGCTGGCGTGGGCTCCTTCGCCCACCGCGCCCATCCCGTCGAGCGTTGCAATGCCAAGCGCCGAAGTAAAGTTGCCATCCGAAGCTCCACCGGTGGCGGCCTCCTCCAGCGCAATGCCCAGTTCCGCGGCTAGCGTTCTGGCGCGGCGGTAGAGTGCCACCGTGCCGCGGGTGCGCTCCATGGGCGGGCGGTTGATGCCGCCGGTCACTGCGAGCGTACAGCGCTTGTCCGCCGCCCTCAACCCGGAAAATTTGCGCTCGATGCGCGCGCCGTCGGCCTTGCGGGCGATGCGAACATCCACCTCCGCCCAGGCTTCGGCGGGAATCACATTGGTTTTGGAGCCTCCGCCCGCCAGCCCGACGCTGACCGTCAGGCCGCGCTTCAGGTCGGTCCAGCCGCTCACTGTCTCCACCACGCGGGCCAGTTCGCGGATGGCGCTGGCGCCTTTCTCAAAGTCCACGCCGGCGTGCGCTGCCACTCCCTTGACGTCGATGCGCCAGTTGCCGGTGCCCTTGCGGGCGGTCTTGTAGGCCAGCCCTTGCGCCGGTTCCAACACGTAGACCGCGGAGCATTCGGCGGCGAGACGCTCGGTGATGGGCCGCGATACGGGGCTGCCGACTTCCTCCTCGCTGTTCAGCAGCAGAACGATTTCGCGATCCAGCGAGCCGGCCTCGGCGAGCATCTCGATGGCGGTCAAGGCCATGGCGACGCCGGCCTTCATGTCCAGCGTGCCCGGTCCCCACAGGCGCCCGTGGGCCACTCGGCAAGGCATGGTCTTGAGCGTGCCCAGCGGCCACACCGTGTCAATGTGCCCCAGAAGCAGCGCCCGGTTCACCAACGCGGACTTGCGCCGCGGCCCAAATCGAGCCTCGATCACATCGCCAAACGCGCGCTGCCGATGGACTTTCACGCGCCCACCCAGCGCCCGGGCGTGCGCCGCAACCAGCGCTCCGCAGGCGTCTACCGCAGCCTTGTCGTCGGAGGGCGACTCGGCGCGCACCAGCGTCTGGATCATCTCCAGCAGCGCGGATTCCTTGCGTCGCGCTCCAGTCAGCAGGGCGCGCATCGGAACGCAGGCATCGGGCGAAAATGCGGATTTCGGGAAGACTTCCATGGGGTTCCTCGCGAGAGACTCCTTGATTTTACGAGGTCGGACTCTGGTCAGGCATGCCGCGTAAATATTCAAAGCCGGTGAAAAACAGCAGTTTAGCGACGCAAAGTGTGGTAAAAATGCCACACGACATCTCCGGCAGATCGCGTCTAATCTAACTAGTACGCCCCCCGTTCGAAGAGTTGGAGTAGGTATTTTGGCTCAACCCGCGCACCTTGAACAAACCATCGCCGAGCCGATTGCATTTGAGGGGGTGGGCCTCCACTCAGGGGCCCCGGTCAACATGCGCCTTTTGCCCGCGCCCGCGGGATCGGGCATCGTCTTCCGCCGCACCGATCTGGACAATTTTGAAATTCCCGCAGTCGGTCGCAATGTGGCCAAGGTCAGCTACGCCACCAGCCTCATGCGCCAGGGCGTACTGATTCAGACCACCGAGCACCTGCTTTCCGCCCTCATCGGCATAGGGGTGGATAACGTGATTGTGGAGCTGGACAACCTGGAATTGCCCATCCTGGACGGCAGCGCCCTCCCGTATGTGGAGGCGATTCAGAGCGTCGGCATCCGCACCCAGCGCCGCCGCCGCGAGTACATCCGCGTGCTGCGCCCCATTGAAGTGCGCGAGGGCGACAAATTCATCGGCGTCTATCCGGGGTGCGGCTACAGCATTCAATACACCATCGATTTCCCCGCGCCCATTGGCAAGCAGAGCGCTTGCGTGGACCTGGCGTCGGAGACATATGGCGCCTCCATCGCCCCGGCCCGGACTTTTGGGTACAAGGCTGACGAGCAGCGCCTGCGCGACATGGGCCTGATCCGTGGAGCCGGCCCGGCGAATGCCATCATTCTTGGAAAGCAAGGACCGGAGAACGGCCCGCTGCGTTTTCCTGACGAGTATGTGCGCCACAAGGTGCTGGACCTGATCGGTGATCTTGCGCTGGCCGGGCGCCGCATTGAGGGCCGCGTGGTGGCTGAGCGCGCCGGCCACGCCATGCACACCGCGCTGGTGTCGCGGTTGATGAAGGATCGCTCGGCTTGGGAGTTGGCGCGGGTGCCGGTCGAGGCCACGGATCACGGAACCACAGAGTTCGAAGACCCCAGCTTGGCAAGTGCGGCTCTCCAGGGTGCATAGTCACCCCTTCAGCGCAAGGGCTATCCCCACCACAATTCATGTGCGGCATTCATGGTCAGGACGGACTCCTTTCATCCCTTTTGCACACTAGGGCAGCCCCTCGCCATTTAGACTAGGACGCAGCCCAGCCACTGTCACAGTCTGAGTGCAGGCATGCGATCCAGATTCCGCTGCGATGCGTTTCCCGGCGGGGTGAAGTCAATCGGCCGTGCTCGCCCCTCGAGCGATGTCATTCAACGGGCTGTTTTATCGGTCGCGAAATACGAGAGGGCCAGATTTTCATCTCATGGGCACTGACATGCAGCTGACGTTCCGAACTCCGCTGATCTTGCTGGCAATGGCCGACCTGGCCATCCTGGGCGCCCGGCTGTGGCCGTGGCAGGACGTTATGAGCCTGCCGGGCAATGGCGCCACGGGCCTTGATCCCGCGGTGAGCCTGGTCGCGTACATCGTTCTGGGGTTCTGGATCACCAACACCCGGGTCGCGCCGGCCAGAAAGTCGCTATTTTCGGCGGCCATGCTCGGACTGGTTGCGGGACTTCTGCTGGCGGCGCAAGTGATGCTCGCGGCCCGGCCACCGGCAGGCGACGGGTCAACGGCAACGATCCAGATGGTTTTGATGGCGGCGGCAGCGCTAGTGTGCGGCTTTGCCGGTCTGAAAGCCTCAAGGACGGGCGTGTCGCTCGGCTTCAGCGCGGTTTGC
This sequence comes from Acidobacteriaceae bacterium, assembly GCA_003151435.1. Taxonomy (GTDB): domain Bacteria; phylum Acidobacteriota; class Terriglobia; order Terriglobales; family Acidobacteriaceae; genus Telmatobacter. The sequence goes on along the minus strand of PLXP01000216.1, from coordinate 39,030 downwards.
GCCGCGTGGGCAGCCATGGTGGCATGCCTGATCGCGTGCGCGGTCATCCTGGTGCAGGGTTACTTTGCCATGGGGCCGCCTGAGTCACCCGATCCGTGGAAGCAGTACGAAGGCCTGGCCATCGGCACCCCGGCCACGCAGGCGCTGGTTCATTCGCTCAACTCGGTCACCGGGTTCCTGCTGATTGGCCCGATCGTCGGGTGTCTCGCGGGCTTCCTGTTTGCCAAACTCGGACCGTCCCGCAGAGCCTGAAGGCGCATTGAAACGTGCGGCCGCCTATGCGAACAGAATGCACATGGGCGCCGCCGCTTTAAAGCTCTTGCCCTCATTGGCCAGCACCCCCGTTTGCGGGTTGCGGGCAAACACGCTCAGCAGGTCCGATCCCTGGTTGGCCACCAGCATCCAGCGCTCGGTCGGGTCCAGCGTAAAGTTGCGCGGGGTCTTGCCGCCGCAACTGGTGCGGCCGACGGGCGTGAGAGCCCCGGTCCTGGCATCGGCCGTGAACCCGTAGAGGAAATCGTCGCCGCGATTGGCGAAGTAGACCGACCGGCCGTCCTTCGAAATCACCGTGTCGCAACCGGTGGAAAGAGCATTGGGACCGGACGGCAGCAACTCAATGTGAGTCACAAACGTCAGGCTGCCGTCCGCCTTGCTCCACTTGAGCACGTCGACGGTCGAGGTGAGCTCGTTTATGCAATAGGCCGTAACGCCGTTGGGATGGAAGTGCAGCGTGCGCGGACCGGAGCCGGGCTTTGCCTTGTACGTCCCCGCCGGCTTCAACTCCGCGGTTGCGGCGTTGAGGCTGTAGATGTGAATGCAGTCGCCGCCCAGGTCGTTGATGTAGGCGAAACGATTGTCGGGCGAGTACGACGCGAAGTGGGCGTGGGCGCTCTCCTGGCGGTCCTTGTTCGGCCCATGCTGCGTGTAGTGCTCGGTCCACACGTGGGAACTCAGCTTTCCGTCTGTGATGAGGAAGCTGGCTGCGCTGCCGCCGCCGTAGTCCGCCGAAAGTAGCACGCGGCCGCTGTGATCCAGCGCCACATGGCACGTTCCGTTGCTGGCTGAGTTCTGCGCCGACAGCGGATGCAGGCCGCCGCCCGTCACCTGAAAACTCGCCACCTCACCGGTCGGCTTGCCGTTGAAGCTGTCCACTTCCGACGCCGCGAAGAGGAACCTGCGGTCGGCGGAGAACGTGATCCAATCCACGTTGGCCAACCTGGCGGCCACGCCTGCCGGCGACAGTTCCGCAGCGGCCGGATCCCAGTCATACGCGAGGATGCCCTCCGGCGTGTTGGAGCCGATGAAGACCCTCTGGCGTGAACCGGCAGCAAAGCTGCGAGAGGCTGCGGCGGCGAGGGTGGCGGCGGAGGCGGTCTGGATGAAATTGCGGCGCGAAAGTTTTGACATGGCAGAAGAGATTGTCGCGCATCGGGCGGGCCCTGCGCCAGTTAGAGTGACGCTAACTGTCTTCCGGGCTGACTCTTCTACACTTATGTTGGGGAACAAGGTTTGTCCCATTTCATCAGCTTCGTCCGCATCCCGGCTTTAGCTATCCGACAGCACATTTGGCCGCTCGCCCCGCTGGGCCTTCTGGAAGAGGACCGGCTGCGCATGCGTGTTTGGCCCAACGACATCGACATCAACATGCACATGAATAACGCCCGCTACCTGAGCATGATGGACTACGGGCGTACTCACATGCTGGCGCGCACGCGGCTGCTGGATCATATTCTCCGGGCGCGCTGGACACCCATGGTGGGCGCCGTCTGGATGACCTATCGAAGATCGTTGCCGCTGTTTTCCGCCTTCTGGCTCGCCTCGCGACTGGTGTGCTGGGACGAGCGATGGTTCTACCTCGAGCAGACGTTCACGGGCAAAGAAGGCCTGGTGGCGGTGGGTTGGGTCAAAGGCATCCTGCGCGGGCCCCAGGGCATCCTGGACCCGCAACCAATCCTCGAAGCCATCGCGTCCGGCGTCGTCAGCCCGCCCATGCCCGAGACCATCGCGGCATGGAACGAGCTGACCAGGGAAAAGCTGCAGGGCGGTAGTGTCTGAATTTCGCTTCAACGCCCCAATCTGAAAATGACATCTACCGTGGTCTCCACCGCCACCGGCTCTCCGTTCAGCAGATACGGACGATACCGCCAGGTCCGCACCGCATCGAGCGCCGCCTGCTGCAGCATCGGGTGACCACTGACGACGCGGACATTCTCGATGGTTCCCGTCTTGGATATGGTCGCCTGCAAAACCACCGTCCCCTCCGCGCGTACCGCCACCGCGATGGGCGGATAAACCGGCAGGGTCTTGTGAAACAGGAGCCCGACCATCACTCCGGAAGAGACCTGGACGGGGCCTTTAGGCTCGGGCCGTGCCACTGGAGGATTGTGTTGTTCGCGAAACACAGTAGCGACGCCCGTACCCCCGGGGACCCCGTTGTCTGCGTACAAGTCCGGCGCGGTGCGATCGAAGCCAGGCTCCGGAGCGTTGGGCACAAAGATGGTGCGCGGTATCTGCCGTGGCGCCTCGAAGGGGCTTTCGGGCACCCGGGTGGTCAAGCGTTCCATCCGCGCGGGTGCTTTCGGCGCCGGCTGCTGCGCGGGCGGCGGCGTGGGAGCCTCCAGCAAAATGGAGAGCGCCTGCCGCGGCAGCGCCTCAGGATAGATCAGCGGGATCAGGACCATCGCCAGGAGGATGGATCCGTTCAATGCGAGAGCGGCCAACATCCAGCCGCGGCTGCGTGTATGAATTCTGCCTGTAGAGTCGAACGTGGAGTCTTCAAACATGGCCAGCCTCCCCGTGAATTGCAGCCGCGCCGGACGGGAGGCGGAAAACCAATTGCGCAGAGGGGGCGAGCCGCTCTGCGCGACGATCAGGTCGCGGAGAGCGGAGGGCCGGTTTCGCGCTGCTTCGGCAATCCGTTCATCCCAATCGGAACCACTGTGCTTGTGTAGACACCGCGGGCGCGGGAACTGTTCCCGTTGGGATGTAAATAGTGCAAGCACCTGCGGCAGGGGTTGAGTTACACTCCCTAGCAACGACCGGCATTCACGGCGGAGATCTATGAAACTGTTTCGTTTGTTTGTTTTTGCAGTAGCCGCAATCCAAATTTCAAGTGCGCAGGATGCAAGCCCCGGCGCTAGCCCTAACCCCGAAGCCACGCTCACTTACATTCATGCGGCGTGGGACAACCTGACACGCTCGATGACCGACTGCCATTCGTTGGTAGACACCAAGGTCACGACGAACCCGATCCTGTATCTGCCTGCCGAAATTCCGGCGCCTCCTGAAGTCATCGCGCTCAAGGAGAAGTGCCACGTGAAGGTGATCTCACTCCCAAGGCGCATTGAAAAGCTGGGCGACGTGAAGCCTGAAGAATTGGCTGAGCCGGGTCTGCTCTATTTGCCCAACCCCTATGTCGTTCCGGGCGGACGCTTCAATGAGATGTATGGGTGGGATAGTTATTTCATTCTTCTGGGACTGGAGGCCGATCACCACGAAGCATTGGCCAAAGGCGTCGTGGATAACTTTCTCTTCGAGATTGAACACTACGGGGCCGTACTGAACGCCAATCGAACGTATCACCTTACGCGCTCCCAGCCTCCGTTTTTGACTTCGATGATTCGCGCGGTCTACGAGAATCCCGCCAGCTTTCCCGCCAGTCCGGCGGGGCGCACCGCGGCAAAGGCGTGGCTCGACCATGCCTACACGATTGCGGAAAAGGATCATTCGACTTGGGTCAGGCCGGAGCATCTTGCTGGTACATCGGGGCTGACGCGTTACTACGATTACGGCCAGGGCCCGGTGCCTGAAATGGCTGACGACAGCACTTACTATCCCGACGTAATTCATTGGCTGATTGACCATCCCAAGGACACAGCAGGTAAAGGCTATCTTGTCAAAGCATCGGATCATCCCGATGCTGCCGAGACAGCGCGTCTGAAGCAAGCCAGTTGCGACATGCACGTAAGTGTTGTGTGCGAGCGCGCGTGGTTCGCCGGCTACCGGCTTAGTCGCGAGTTCTATGCCGGCGATCGGGCCATGCGCGAGTCGGGATTTGATCCCAGCAACCGCTTTGGTCCTTTCTCGGGAAGCACTCAACATTTTGCGCCGGTGTGCCTCAACAGCCTGCTCTATCGCTACGAGCGGGACATGGAGCACCTGGCTCATTTGCTGGGCAAGCCTGCGGACGCGGCCAACTGGGACCGGCGCGCCAAGGCTCGCGATGCGGCGATCCACCGCTATCTGTGGAGCCCCAAAGAAGGAGTGTTTGCCGACTATGACTTTACGCACGCGAAGCCGTCGACGTATGCCTATATAAGTTCGCTGTATCCGTTGTGGGCCGGCGTGGCGACGCGAGAAGAAGCGAAGCAAATGGTGGACAAGCTCAATCTCTTTGAGCGGCCCGGCGGATTGTCCATGAGCAATACGAATACGGGTCTGCAGTGGGATGAGCCGTTTGGATGGGCGCCGACCAACTGGATCGCAATTGCGGGACTGGAGGCTCAAGGATTTCATGCGGATGCTGCGCGCATTGCGCAGCACTTCGATGGCAGCGTAGACGTGAACTTCGCCACCGATGGCACAATTCGCGAGAAGTACAACGTGGCTTCGCAGAACGCAAACGTGCAGGTGAGCACGGGTTACAAGATGAATGTGATCGGCTTCGGGTGGACGAATGCCGTCTATCTAAAGAACCGGGAAATCATGCAGAGACCCGTGGTGAATGCTCCCAACTAAATGATCGCTGTGTGAAATGCGAAAGGGCGCTTCCGGATTGGGAGGCGCCCTTTTTCCTTTGTAGCATTGTCGAGTTACTCGGGCAGTGTTACTGTGCCTTTCACCTGGAACTTCCCAGCCGCACCAGGGGCGCCGGTGTTGGGTTGGCCACCGCCGATTGATACGGAGTACTGGCCCTCCGCGATGATGGGCTCGCCGGCTTCCGTGACCATGCTCAAATCGCGTCCCTTCAGCTCGAACCGCACCTTCTGCGATGCGCCCGCCTCGAGGCGAACCCGCTGGAAGGCTCGCAAGGCCCGCAGCGGCGCACCCTTCACGCCAGGGAAGCTGAGGTATAACTGCGCCACCTCGTCGCCGGCGCGCTTTCCGGTGTTAGTCACGGTAACTTCCGCTATAACTGGCTTGCCCGCAGCAACCGCACTGGTGGGCAAAGTTAGTTCGCCGTAAGAGAAGGTCGTATAACTCAGTCCGTAGCCGAAAGGATAGAGCGGCTCTCCCTCAAAGTAGCGGTAAGTGCGGCCTTTCATGGCGTAGTCTTCAAAAGGCGGCAACTGGCTGATGTCTTTGTAGAATGTCACAGGCAAGCGACCGGCAGGATTGTTGCGGCCGGAAAGGGTTTGGGCAACGGCTGCGCCGCCCTCTTCGCCGGGATAGAACGCATCGACGATCGCGTTGGCGTGCTCCTTGGCCCAATTCACGCCGAGAGCGCTGCCGTTGGTGAGCACGACGACCAGCGGCTTGCCCGTCGCGGCCACAGCCTCCAGAAGCTCCTGCTCAGGCTTGGGCAGGTCGAGGCTGGTACGGTCACCGCCTTTGAAGCCTTCCTCCTGCACCGGCATCTCCTCGCCTTCGAGTTCGCTGGTGATGCCCACGACTGCGACCACGACGTCAGCGTCCTTGGCGGCCGCGATGGCAGCGGGCTGCGGCCTGAGATCGACCTTTGACCACAGCAGTTGCGCCGTGAGGGTCTTGTCATCGCCGGGAGTGAATTCGACGTCAAGCTGTGCGGGCTTGCCCGCTTCAAGCTGGACGTGGCCGAGTTTGGATTCGCCGTTCCAGCCGGAGGTGACGTTTTTTCCGTTGAGCCTGAGACGGAATCCGCTGGAAGATTTGACGCCGAGGTTGTACTGGCCGGTTTCGGGTGCGGTGAGGCTGGCTTCGTAGTGGATGGACAGGGGCCGGACGTTTGCCACTTCAGCGGGAAGTGGTGCGTTGTTGACATCGACGTTCTTATCAACGCGCGTAAGGATCGGGGCCGAGGTGACGGGCCGGTTCATGTTGGTCATATCGAGCTTGTGGTAGGTGACCTTCACGCCGGGCTTGCCGTCTGTGGTGAGGGCGGATGCGGGAACTGGCTCGGCATCTTTGCCGAGGAACTGGGTGCCTGCAACATAGTTGATGGTGGCGCCGGAGAACTCCTTTTTCAAGCCTTCGAGGATGGAGACGGTGTGGGTGGGTTGGCCGTTGTAATTGCCGAGCAGCACCTTGGTCTGATCGGCGAGAGGGCCGACCACGGCGATCTTGAGCCCCGAGGTTTTGAGCGGAAGCACGCCGTCATTCTTGAGCAGCACCATGGATTCATTGGCCAGCTTGCGGGCCATGGCGCGATGCTCTGCGCTGTCGAGAAGCTTCTCGTCGATTTTGGAGTAAGACACCATCTCGGGCGGATCGAACATACCGAGTTTCATGCGCGCGGTAAACAGGCGCGTAACGGCTACGTCGATGTCGCTCTCCTTCAGGAAGCCCTGTTTGACGGCATCGAGATAGGGTTTGTAGTCGTGGTCGTCATTGACCTTCATGAAGAAGTCGACGCACTCATTGTCCATTCCGCGCTGAAGCGAGATGGCGGAGGCCTCGGGCTGCGTGGACTTGAACTTGTGGCCCTGGAAAATATCAATCACAGCGCCGCAGTCTGAAACCACGTAGCCCTTGAAGCCCCACTTGCCGCGGAGCTGGTCCTGCAGCAGGAACTCGTTGGCGCACGCCGGTTGTCCGTTGATGTCGTTGTAGGCGCACATCACGGAGTCGGCCTTGGCCTCGGTCACCGTGGCGCGGAAGGCGGGCAGATAGGTGTCCAGTTCATCATGCTTGCTGACCGTGACGTCGGCGTTGTGGCGCGTGGGCTCCGGGCCGCTGTGGACGGCGAAGTGCTTGGGAGTTGAGATCACGCGGTAGTACTTGGGATCGTCGCCCTGCATGCCGGTGACGAAGGCCACGCCCATGCGCGCGGTGAGGAATGGATCCTCGCCGTACGTCTCCTGTCCGCGGCCCCAGCGCGGATCGCGAAAGATGTTGATGTTGGGCGCCCAGAAGTCGAGACCCTCAAAGATGTTGCTATGGCCGGCGCGCACCGCCTGCACATGCTTGATGCGGCCCTCGGTGCCGATGACGATCGCCATCTCGTGAATCGCCGGCGCATCGAAGGTTGCGCCGAGGCCGATGGGCTCAGGAAACTCCGTGGTGCCGTTCACCGCCACGCCGTGCAGCGACTCGCTCCACCAGTCGTAGGCCGGCACGTTGAGCCTCGGAATGGCTCGCGCCTGATTGACCAGTTGGGTGGCCTTTTCCGGGAGCGTCATGCGGTGCACCAGGTCGGCCGCGCGTTGTTCCGGCGGCAGGCTGGGGTTCAGGTACGCGGGCTTCTGCGCATCCTGCGCACCAGCCATCCCACAGCACAACAGCGCTGCCGCTGCCACTTGCAATCCAAGCTTTTTCATCGCTTCCCCTCACGGGCGGGTGGCGCCAATTTCTTCGACGGCGCGAAAATGTAACCCGCTCTCCGGTTGCCAACGGTATAGCGCTCCGGAGGGGTCTGTCAAGCAATGGGGAACTCGGAGTTCGCTCTAAAGAATCGCTTTATTACTCTCACCATCCTGCTCCATTCCGGGGTCGAATGGCGGATCCGGATTCGCTTTCGTTTCTATGTATCACTTCAGTCCGATCGTCGACGGGTGTAACCTTCCCCGGGGCTCTCACGTAAATACAGGACAGAGGCAAGAAGCACGATGCGGAACGGCGCGAGTGGCGATTCGGAACAACTGGAAGCGTTCCGGCACGGCGACATCGACGCCTTCGAAGCGCTCTTCCGCCAACATCAACGCGCCGTCTATGGCTGGATTCTGCGCATCGTGCGCAACCCGTCGGCGGCAGAAGACCTTACCATCGAGACCTTTTGGCGCATCCACCATGCACATGCGCGCTATGACCCCGCACGCGAATTCGAGGCATGGGCGCGCCGCATCGCGACCAACGCCGCATTCGACTGGTTGCGTGCGCGGCGGCCGGAGAGCACGATGCCACCGGAGTTCTTTGCGGACCGGCCCATGCCGCCCGCAACCGACCCCGGCGTCTCGGATGAAATTCGCCGCAAGACTGCGCTGGCGTTTGAGCGCCTCAGTCCGCGGCTGCGCATTGCGGCCGTTCTTGTGGTCGTCGAAGAGCGTCCGCATAAGGAAGTGGCTGAGGCGCTCGGCATCTCAGTCGCAGCCGTTAAACTGCGCGTCTTCCGCGCGCTTCGTTTGCTGAGAAAAGACTTGCAACAGCAGGGGATTACACCATGAACGAAAACCAACACGACCGCATCAAGAAGCTGCTTCAACAGGCGATGCCGCCCACTGCAACCGACCCGGAGCCAGGCCGCGACCTGTGGCCTGAAATGTTGCGCAAGCTGGATGCTGAGCCTGCAGCGGTGCCCTGGTTCGATTGGGCATTGGTGGGCGGACTCTTGGGAATGGTCGCTCTCTTTCCGGCGTCGATTCCCGTGCTGCTCTACTACCTGTGAAACCGCGGGCGCAAATGCTCGCTGAAAGGAAGGTTCCCATGAACACCCACCCTTATCTACGCGCTTTTCTGGCTGGCGTCTTTGTTCCAACGCTGGTGCTGCCGCTGATCCTGACTGGATTCATCATTCTGAGGCTGATCTTGCATGTTTCCGTTCCCATCGAGCGCGGAATCATATTTCCCATGGCGATCGTTCCGTGCCTGTTCGGCCTGTGGAACATGCTCTGGCTGGCTTCGCATCCGCGCACTCACTTGGCCATCGGGGTTCATGGCGCGCTGCTGCCTATCGTGATGGCGCCTATAGGAGCGGTGGTGGCGAGCTGCCTCGGCATCTTGGCGCTGGGCGCGACGGGCGTGACCTTGTTTCAGGTTTGCGAAGTGCCTTACGCTCTCATCGCCTGCGGGTTTGTGGGCGTGCTCGCGGTGTATTACCTGCTGTGGAAGTACATTGTGGGCTTTGTGAACCGGACGCTTGGAATTGCGTAAAAGCAGCCATCAGCCTTCAGCCATCAGCTAAAAGCTAAAACACGGTGACTCAAGGCTTAAGGCTGAAAGCTTAGGGCTGAAGGCTAAAAGCCAGGAGCTTGTTCAAAGAAATCTGCAAGCCCGGCGCGGTGGGCATGGGCCACCATCGTGGCCTGAATCTCCAGCGCGAGCGCCAGCGCATTGCGGCCCTGGCGGGCAGTGACGCGGGGCTCGCTGCGGGTGCGGACCGAATCGAGGAACGACTCGATCTCCAGCCGCAACGGCTCGCCGGGCGTGATCTCCGGCTTGGCAAAGGAGAGGCCGGGCGCGGGATGACCGGCAGCCGCAGCCAGTTGAGCCAGCATGGCCGGGTCGGCCTTGCCTGAGGCAAGCAGCGCGGCAATCTCCGGCGGAAGGCTCCCAGGAACTCCGGAATCGAGCCGAATCACCAGCAGATCGCGCCTTGCATAGTCGATGGAGACATACTGGCGCGGCTCAAAGAAGCGCAGCTTGCGGACCCGCTCCGTGGAAACGCGCGAGGCCGTGAAGTTGGCCACGCAGCCGGATTCAAACTCCACGCGAACGTTGGCGATGTCCACCTTGGGCGACAGGATCGGCAGGCCCACGGCGCGCACCTCACGCACCGGCGAGCGGGCAAACGTCAGCACGATGTCGAGGTCGTGAATCATCAGGTCAAGCACCACGTCCACGTCGAGGGCGCGGGGCGTGAAGATCGAGAGCCGGTGGGCCTCAAAGAACATGGGGCGGCGCAGGCGCGGTTCGATGGCCAGCACAGCGGGGTTGAAACGCTCCAGGTGCCCCGGCTGCAAGATGCGCCTGCCCTTGTCCGCCCGATCTACCAGATCGTCGGCCTCTTGCAGGCTCGCAGCCAGCGGTTTCTCCACCAGCAGATCGAGGCCCGCATCCAGCAGGGCCGCAGCCACAGCATGATGGTGCACGGTGGGAACGGCCACCGAAGCTGCATCGAGCCGCAAGTCGGCTGAGAGCAGCTCATCCACCGATGAAAACACGGGGATCGCGTATTTTGCCGCGCAGTCTGCGGCGCGTGCCGGGTCCGGCTCAAGGGCGGCCACCAGCGCCACACCCAGGCCGGCCTCTTCAAGCTCGCGATAAACACGAAGGTGGTTGCGGCCAAAGGCTCCGGCGCCGGCCACAGCCACGCGCAAGTTGGATCCGCTGGCTATTTCGCGGCCCCGGTTTCCGGGCCTTTGCCTTCGACGGCCTTCAGGCAGCGGCTGTAGAGCTCCAGCAATTCGGTCACGTGCTCCTCCGGCTTGGAACCGCCAGAGCTGATGAATCCGGTAGAGGGCGCAGCGGGGCGGCCGATGTTGGCTGTGTTGGCCACGAACTTGAGCAGATCGAGAGCGATATCTTCATTGCGGCGAGCGCCAAGGCCCGCGGTATTTAAGGCATCCATCCTGAAAGGTCTCCGAAGAGAGATGCTACCAGATGGCACTCTATCAGGACACCCCGACACCCACCGTCATCGCGAGTTCCGTCCAGTCCTCAGCGCCTGATCGCGCTAATCTGAAAGGCATGCAGACGGCCTACATCGGGATGGGTTCGAACCTGGCCAGCGCGGCCGGGCCGCCCGAAGCCACGCTGGCGGCTGCGGCCGTGCGCCTGGAATCGCTGGGGAAGGTGGCTTGCCGGTCTTCGCTCTACAGCACGGAACCGGTGGGATACGCCGCGCAGCCTCGCTTCGTGAACGCCGTCATCGCCCTCGACACCGACCTGGCCCCGCGCGCGCTACTGGAGGGTCTGCTGCGCATCGAGCGGGAATTCGGCCGCGACAGATCGGCGGGAATCGTCAACGGGCCGCGGACGCTGGACTTGGACATTCTGCTCTTCGGCGACCAGGCTGTCAGCGAGCCAAGCCTGGAGATTCCCCACCCGCGGTTGGCAGAGCGCGCATTCGTCCTGGTCCCTTTGGCCGAAATTGCATCGAATGTTGGGTATGGGCACCCCCGTAAGTCCGTGCAACAATCACTGCAGGCGTTGCTCAACGGGCTCCCTACTCAAACCAATGCTGTCACTCGTATCCAAAGCAATCTGTGGCGCGCTGGCGCTTGTCGGGATGCTGTCGATCCCGGCGCTTCTTAGCGCCCAGTCGACGGTCGCCCTCACGCTTACGGTGCAGGATAAATCCGGCGCCGCCATCGCCGGCGCAACAGTGGCCGAATCCGCAGGCCACGAACTGGGCCGCACCGACACAAACGGCCGCCTGACTTTCGAGTGCAGCCCTCCCTGCAGGCTTCGCGTGGATGCCCAGGGATTTACCGGCAAGTACGTCGAAATCAGCGCCAGCACCACCATCACACTAGAGCCCGCCGCCAAAACGGAGCAGGTGACCGTCACCGCGTACCGCACGCCGCTCGGCGAGTTGCAGAGCCCGGTGACCACGCGCGTACTGTCTGAGGTTGCGCTCCAGGGCACCGCCGCCGTGTCCCTCGACGGCCAGTTGCGCCAGCTTCCCGGCGTGGAGCTGTTCCGGCGCTCCAGTTCGCTGGTGGCCAACCCGTCGAGCCAGGGCATCAGCCTGCGGGGACTAGGATCGACCTCGGCCAGCCGCACCCTGCTCACGCTCGACGACGTTCCGCTGAACGACCCGGTGGGCGGCTGGGTTCACTGGGAGGAACAGCCGGAGCTGGCCGTTCGCAGCATCGAACTGGTGCGTGGCGGGGCCAGTGATCTCTACGGGTCGAGCGCCATTGGCGGCGTGGTCAACATGCAACTGGCGCGGCCCACGTTGAGCGAGCTGGAACTCCAGTCGAGCTACGGCGCCGAAGGCACACACGACGAAAACCTGCTGGGCCAGACGAAGCTGGGAGCATGGGGGCTGATGGCGTCCAGTGGAGTGCTGGGCACCGACGGGTACATCCAGGAGGCGCCCTGGCAGCGCGGCCCGGTGGACACCGCCTCCAACGTACACGCGCAGAATGGCCTGCTGCTGGTGGAGCACGACCGAGGCCCGCTGCGGCTGTTTGCGCGCGGCAGCGGATTCAACGAAGCGCGCGCCAATGGAACGCCGATCCAGACCAACGGAACGCGCTTGTGGCGTTACGCGACGGGCGGCGACTGGCAGGGATCGCAGGGCGGAACAGTGGGCCTCCGGCTCTACGGCTCATCGGAACACTTTCGCCAGACGTTCTCAAGCATTTCAAATTCTCCCAGTTCCGCTAACCCGGCCTGCACGTACCGCTGCGGCGAATCTCCCACGCGGTTCACGCTCGTGCCCGACAATGAACTCGGCGCGGCCCTGCACGCGAGCCAGCCATTGGGAGCCGGGCTGCTGGTGCTGGGTGGGGCCGACGTGCACGACACGCGCGTGTGGGACCGCGAACAGACCTTCGGGGCCACGGCCGCACTCACCAATCTGGCTGTGCATCAGCGCGACTCAGGCGCCTATGCCGAAGTGATGTGGGTGCGCAAGGCCTGGACGCTGACCGCCTCCGTCCGCATGGACTGGTTTCAGAACTACGACGGCCACCAGGTGAAGTGGAACGGCACGGCATGGCAGCCCTCGTCCACCCAACCTCTGCAGCTCGACCAACGGGTCTTCGATCCGCGCCTCGGCGTGTCGCGCAAGCTGTGGAACCACTGGGCGCTGTCGGCGTCCGGTTTTCGCGCCTTCCGCGCTCCCACGCCCAACGAGCTCTACCGCTCCACGCAGGTGGGCAACAAGCTCACCAAGCCCAACGGATCGCTCGAGAGCGAGCGGGCCACCGGCTGGGAGACGGGCGTAGCGAGCGAAGGTCGCTGGGGCACTGTCCGCACCAGCTACTTCCTCACCCAGGTCAACCGGCCCATCACCGCCGTGACGGTTAATCCGGCATCTTCACCTATTCTGCTGCTGCGTGAAAACCTTGGCCAGATCGAGAGCCGCGGTGTTTCGTTCGACTTTGAACTGGCGCCGCGGCGTTGGCTGGCCGTCGATGGCGGCTACCAGTACGCCCACGCGACCGTGACCCGCGGGTCGCAGGACCTCGGCAACTGGATTCCCGCAGTCGCGCGCAACATGGGCACGCTCAACCTGCGCGCCTACAAGCCCCGGATCGGCACCCTGAGCCTCCAAAGCCGTCTCAGCGGCCGCCAGTACGATGACGACGCCAATCTCTTCATGCTGCACGGCTACTTCCGGCTCGATGCCTACGGCTCCCACGAAATCGGCCGGCGCATCGAGCTGTTCGCCGCTGGCGAGAACCTCTTCGACCGCGACATCGAAGTGGCCAAGACGCCGACCACGACGCTGGCCATGCCGCGGATGGCGCGCGCCGGGTTTCTGGTCAAGCTGGGCGGACCCGGCCGCTAGCTCATCACGGCCGTCCCGGTAGAATCAACCAGTGGGCCTTCAATTCAACGTGAGTGCGACAACCGACGCAGGCGGCCGAAGGGCACAGCTCCATCTGCCCCACCAGGTCATCGAGACGCCGGTCTTTATGCCGGTTGGCACCGCCGGCACCGTGAAGGCCGTGCCACAGGATGTGCTGGAAACCCTGGGCGCGCAGATCATTCTCGGCAACACCTACCACCTCTATCTGCGCCCGGGCCATGAGCTGATCCGGCGTATGGGCGGGCTGCATCGCTTCATCAGCTGGCCGCGTGCCCTGCTCACCGATTCGGGCGGCTTTCAGGTTTTCAGCCTCAGCCAACTGCGCAAGGTCACGGACGAGGGCGTGCGCTTTCGGTCGCATCTCGACGGAAGCAGCCACTTCTTCACCCCCGAGCATTCCATGGACGTGCAGATTGCCCTCGGAGCCGACATCGCCATGGCCTTCGACGAGTGCACGGAGTACCCCGCCGACCGCACCCGCGCCGAAGAAAGCCTGCGGCTGACGATGGCCTGGGCGCGCCGCTCCCTCGAACACTTTCGCGCCCATCAGCACGAGGTGCCCTGGCTCAACGACCTCGAAGGGGTGCCCCAGGTCTCGCTTTTGAGACCTGGGAACCAACGCCCCACGCAAAGTCTCTTCGGAATCGTTCAAGGAGGCATGTACCGCGATCTGCGCCGCGAGAGCGCCGAACGCCTCATCGAGATGGACTTCGACGGCTACGCCATCGGCGGCCTCAGCGTGGGCGAACCGCGCGACCTGACCCTGGAGATGATCTCCGAGGTGCTGCCCCTGCTGCCCGCCGACAAGCCCCGCTACGTCATGGGCGTGGGCTACCCCGACGAGATTGAGCAGTACGCTCGCATGGGCGTGGACATGATGGACTGCGTGCTGCCCACCCGCGCCGCGCGTCACGGGCTGCTGTTCACAAGCGAAGGCCGGCTCACCATCAAGAACAAGCGATTCGCGGACGACCAGGGACCACCCGACCCCGCCTGCGACTGCATGGTCTGCCGCCGCTACTCGCGCGCCTACCTGCGCCACTTGATGCAGGCCGGCGAAGCGCTCTCCGGCACGCTGAATTCCATCCACAACCTGGCCTATTACCTCGGCATCATGCAGCGGGTGCGGGCGGATTTGCAGTCGGCCGGCACTCCCGCTACTCCGTTGGAAACGAACCAAGCCCCTCGATAACCCGCTCCGTCACTTCCGCCCAATCGCCCGGCGCCTTCTGGCGGATCAACCGGGCCGTCGGATACCACGGCGTTGTCTCGGTTTCCTGCATCCAGCGCCAATCGGATAGATGGGGCAGCAGAATCCATACGGGCTTACCCATGGCCCCGGCCAGATGCGCGATGCAGGTATCGGTGGTAATCACCAGGTCCATCGTCGCCACCAGCGCGGCGGTTTCAGCCAGGTCCTTCTCTTTGCTCGATCCGTCCCAGACAGAGACATCCTCGGGCAAATGGGCCAGTTGCTCTGCCGCGTCCCGCTTCTGCAACGAGATCCAAGTGACGCCAGGTACGTGCAGCAGCGGAAACAGAGTCTCGAGCTTCGTCGACCGCAGCCGGTCGGCCTTGTAGCGCGGATTGCCGGCCCAGGCCAGCCCCACGCGCAGCCTCTCGCTCTCGTCGCCCGGGAACAGCGCGCGCTTTTGCTCGACGGCTGAAGCCTCCGCTCCCAGATACGCACCGGGCCACGGAACCGTCTCAACGGTTGTGCCAAAAACCGCGGGCAGGCTCATCAGCGGACATTCCAGATCGAAATCAGGAGGCGTGGCACCCAGCGCCGCGACCTCAGCCTGTCCCGAAACCACCACGGGCAGCGTACCCATCAGCCGCGCTACCGGCTCCTGCACCTGCAGCACCGGCACTCCACCGCGAGCGGCCACAAGCGTGGCGAAGCGGCAGAACTGAATGGTGTCGCCCAACCCCTGCTCCGCGTGGAGCAGCACGCGGCGCCCCTCAAGCGCTTCGCCTTGCCAGCGTGCCTGGTCAAACTTGCGCGGCCTGCGGTGAACCTCGCGGAAGCTCCAGCGGGCCTCGTACGCCGGCCAGCCACGCTTCCAGTCGCCCAGCCGCAACTGGGTCAGCGACAGGTTGTAGCGCGCGCCCGCATTGTTTGGGTCGCGCTCCACTGCCGTCTCGTGCGCCCGCAGCGCCTCTTGCGCTTGCCCTAAATCCAGCAGAGAATTGCCGCGGTTCGAGGCGGCAGGCCGGTTGCCCAGCGCCTCGGCCCGCTCAAAGGCTTCAACCGCTTCGGCAAAACGTCTCTCCGTGTGCAGCAGGATGCCCTCCATGTTCAGGGCTTCGTCATTGCGGGCATTGCGCGCCAGCGCCCAGCGCAGCCATCCCCATGCGCCCGCCAGGTCCCCCTCCGCCGCCCGAAACTGCACCCAGGCCACCAGCGTCTCCACCTGGTCGGGATTGAGAGCAAAGGCTGTGCGAAGGTGCGCCTCCGCCTCCGCCGGACGACGGCGCTCACGCTCCAGCAGCGCCAGGTTCACCCAGCCCGCGACCATGTCCGGCCGCAGCTCGACGGCACGCTTCAGGGCAGCCTCGGCGTACATCTCGCGCCACTGTTCGCGCAGCAGGCATCCCAGGTTCATCCAGGCGGCGGCAAAGTCGGGCCGTTCGGCCAGTGCTCGCCGGTAGCGCGTTTCCGCTTCAGTGGGTTTTCCAAGCCGCGCCAGCGCAAATCCCGCCGCAAACTCGGCCTCTGCCAGCCGCGGGCTCAGCGCCAGGGCCTGCTCATAGCCGGCCAGCGCTTCGGCATAGCGCCCCAGGCAAGCCAGCGCATGACCGCGGCCGAGATGGGCGGCCACCAACCCAGGCTGCCGCCGCAGTGCCAGCTCAAATTCCTTGATCGCGTCTTCAGGCCTCTCGGTGGCGACCTTCAGCTCGCCCAGCCCCATGCGCGCCAGCGGGTCCATTCCATCCAGCCGGATCGCCTCTTCATAAGCCCCCTCGGCCTCCTCTACCCGGCTCGCGGTCTTAAGCGCCTGCCCCAGAGTGATCCAAGCCGCGCCCATCGTGGGAGCGGCGGTCACGGCCGCCTCGGCCATGCGAATAGCCGCATCGGGTTGGCGGCTGGCCAGCGCTACCAGACTCATCCCCACCAGCGCGTCAGGCTGGCGCGGATCCCGCTCCAGCGTGCGCTGATAGTGCTCCGCCACCTCGACCAGGCGNNATGCGGCTTTCAACGTCGAAGCGCCGCGGACGTGGGATTGCGGCAGTCAGGATTCCCATTCCTTCGCAGAGTCCAGATTCGGGAACGCTTTCGGGATTTACACTGGCGGGTACGTTTCGGGAGAGATGGATGACAGAAATCGCAGAATCCCGCGTTCCGCTGCTCGAACGCGAACAGGTCCCCGCCGAAGTGGCCACACTCTATGACAAACTGCTGGCCGATCGCGGCGTGGTGCCCAACATGTTCAAGGCGCTCTCCAACATGCCGGACCTGGTCATGGGGGTTGCCGCGCTGCTCAAGCCGCTGATGGCCGAGACCACGCTGCCCGGCTGGTATAAGGAGCTCATTGCCACCCGCGTGACCTCGCTCAACCAATGCGAATACTGCATCAGCGCGCATCGCCACCTGGCCGCGCAGCGCGGCGCCACGCCCAGGCAGGTGGCCGGTTATGACGCATTTGAAACCGGCCCCTTCACCGAAAGAGAAAAGGCCGGCTTCCGCTACGCCAGCCTGCTCCACCAGTCAGGCCACGACATCGACGAAGCAGCCTTCGCGTCGGTCAGCGCGCACTTCACGACCGCCGAGATCATCGAACTTACGGCGATTGCGGCGGCCTTCGAGTTCTTCCCGCGCATTAACACGGCGCTGCACATTCCGGTGACGCCGATTCCGGCAACGAGTTAGGGCACGCAGGCAGCGAGACCGCGCAATTATCCCAAGAGTCGGCTGAAAGCTGCGGTCTTTCGGCAAATTCGCCCGCACCCTATTTGTTCAACTGCTTCACAAAGAAGTCGGCCATCATGTGGTTGGCTTCGAGTGCCTCCGGCATTTTGGAGTCATACCAGAAGGCGTGCGGCAGCGCATCGAAAACGATCAACTGCGCCTCCACTCCGGCATGCAGATAGGCGCGGTGCAGGTTTGCCGTGCCGCTCAGCAGCAAGTCGCGGCCGCTGGTCACAAACAGCGTGGGCGGCAGTCCGTGCAGGTCCGCATAAATGGGCGACAGCACCTGGTCTTTGAGATCGGTGGTAGTTGCGTATTCGGAATCGTGTTTACCGGGCGTCGGCGGATCGAGATGTCCGGAGAGGCCGCGCAGCGCGTACATGGCGATCGAATCGCCAGGCTGCGCAAAGTCGCCCATCCCGCTGAAGATGCCCAGAGCCGCAGGTTGAGGCAGGCCAAGCTGCTTCAGCTTCACAGCCACTTCGGCGGTCAGGATGGCGCCGGCCGAGGTTCCGTAGATCACGATGTGCCCGGGTTTGTAGGTCTTCAGCAACTCCTTGTAGACGGCCACGGAATCGTCGACCGATGCGGGGAACGGGAACTCCGGAGCCAGCCGGTACAGCACCGCGACGACCTTGATCTTGGTGTAGCCGGCCATCGGTATGGACTCGGTGTAGGACCCTGAATCGGAGTTGAAGCCGCCGCCGTGCAGGTTCAGCAGCACCTTGTCGCGATTGGCGTCCGGCATTCCCTCGGGCGTGACAATGCGCACCGGCACGCCGGCTATCTTGTCGTTGACCAGCTGGTTGGGGCACAGCGCGCTCCACTCCGCCGCGGCGCGGACTGCCCACGCATCGGTGCCGGCACGCCGTTGCGCCAGCGACTGGGGCGGTCCTTGATCGGGCTCGGCGCGGCTCAGCGACTTTTTCGCTTCGGGGCTGAGGGCCTCGGGAATCGGCACAACCCGCATCACGTGGGCGGTGCCCTGGGCGTCGATGTAGCTGGTGTCGCGCATGGGAGCTTCGGCGGCGGTGGTGGCCTGCAGAGCCGGCTTGGCGGCGGGCTGTTGCGCGACAAGAACAACGGAGGTGAGCAGAAGCAGAAAGGCGGCGCGGGAAATTACCTGCATAAGAACGGGCTCCTCGAAAAGCATATCGATTCTAACGCGGCGTGAGCGAGCCCAAGCAAATCCCATCGGACAGGTTCCGGCACAGGGGATGAACCTCGAGCGCGCTCTAGAAGCGCAGATTCCTGCTGCGGATGCAGCGTTCCGTGCGGTACAACGTGAATGGTCGCGCAAGTTCCAGACTGCCGTTGTTCAGGTCAGCGCGATCCTCCAGGAGCACAGCGGGTTCTGTAGGCGGGCTGTTTGCGATTCTTTCCTACACGACCTCTCGTATGATGAGAGTCTCAGGCGAACGAACCAGTTACCGGATTCTGCGCTAGCAGCATGTCCTGGACCTTTCCTGAACGAATGCTGTACCTCATCTCAAACGTGCAGTTGATAAATGTGACATTTTCCAACACCATCGGCCCGCCGTCGTATTCGATGAGCATATTTGTGAATGTGAAATTTCTCCAGTGGACACCGTCGAGCTTCTGACGGCCACGGGCATTTCCGTCAAAGCGCCCGCCATCAACCAGCGTCAATCTGGATGTGAGTACTGGAGGAGATGAATTTACCTGCGTTTTATCAAGTGGAAGTGACGACCGATAGTCGACGAGAGATAGTCGCGTCGACCATCCCGGATCTAGTAATGCAGGGTATTGTTCAACTGCTTCCTTTATACGTTCGTTCACCCCGATCAGCACTGATGCTGAGGTTTCAATATTCGACGCTTTTGCCTGCTCCGCAATCGCTTTGACTGCGCCGATTGCATACTTGGGCTGTGAAAAATCTACCCCAAGCCGAATTGCCTCGGGAACACTTTTAGACTCTTTGAGCTGTAACAACGCATTCATGCGAGCCAAATCGATTTTAATCGGTTCTAACTGAGAAGCGCCGTCAGCTTTGACCGATTCGCGGAGAGAAGCAAGCTCGCGAGGAATCCACCAACTCACAAGTAAGAGGAGGGCAGTTCCGAGGAATCCTGCGACTCCCCACCCGATATTACGGTGCCACAGGGAGCGCTCTTCCAGCGTGGCGAGTCTTGTTTCCATTCCAATTTGCTGAGGTTTCACCATTACAGGAGAGTCTGCCCCCGTCCAGCCGTAATCCAGAAATGCTTGGTTCTCCATTCTATCCCTCATGAACAGCTCAATACAAAAGCCGTGAAAGCCGGTTGGCGGAAAGGGACGCTCATAGAACGTCCCTTCCCTTTTTAGTATTTCGGTAATTAGTGCGGTAACACCAGTAGCTTGGCGTCGAGCAGTTTTTGGGTCAGCCGGTCGAGGGCCTGCGGGAACTTGTAGCAGATGGCGCGAACGCTCATCCCCAACAAGGAGGCCGCTTCGGCCTGGGTGTACTCCTGAAGTACAATCCGGCTCAGCATCTGGCGGTCAAGCGATGACAGATGGTTCAGGCACGTTTCCACATCCAGCACAAAGATGACCGCATCTTCGAAGGTCCGAATGGGACGGCTTGAAACCCACCCGCGTCCTACAGGATCGCCCAGAATCGCCGGCGCCCTGCCCACCTGCATTGAGGCGTAGAGATAACGCCGCAACATGTTCTCAGTGTGCTTCCGGTAGAAAGCCACGCTGACCACAGGCTCAGCGGCAGGCTTGTTGGATGCCGGTCGAGCCTGTTGCCGCGCTTCGAGTTTTTCCTGTCCCTTCCTCCTGATGTCGGGCCATTTCGGCTGTGTAGCTGCTGCTCCCCAAACCAACGGCAACTGAAGGGCTGCGCTCATGCCGCACCCCCCGCTGCTTCAGCCACCGCCCATACGTTGATGCGCGGTTTACGGGCAGGACGCCCGCGGCGCTTCCGGCTCTCCGGCGTTGGAAAGTCCTTCAGCTTTGTTTCACATCTCCTGCAATAAACACTCCCTTCGGTCTGGCACCGGTACCAAAGACAACCGCAACCTTCACAAATCTTCAATTGCACGCGCAAGTCCATCGGATTCTCCGTTTGTGCTTCGTTTCCGGCAATTTTGCTTTAACTTCGTTTGCCGGAGTAAAGGGAACGAGAGCCGGCTTCTCAGGATTCTTGTGTCCTGATGGGAGATTGCCGGCTGTCTTCCCTCGTTGTTTGCCATGCTTTTTGCCGCGTAGATCCAGGAATGATTCGCACAAACCTATCTGGCCCCCGTAGCGGGTGCTTCAGCGTGTGAACTGAACCGGCAAGGACCAAGGCCCCCCGGTGACAGTCCATTGGCAGAAATTGAGGACAGAAATGCATCCCGTCCAACCGCCCGGGAATGAAACATTTCCAAGACAATTCCCACAAACTTGTGCGAGATA
Organism: Acidobacteriaceae bacterium; assembly: GCA_003151435.1. Classification (GTDB taxonomy): domain Bacteria; phylum Acidobacteriota; class Terriglobia; order Terriglobales; family Acidobacteriaceae; genus Telmatobacter. Next base: position 18,382 of record PLXP01000216.1, on the reverse strand, counting down.
AGTAAGGCAAATCTAGAAACCTGTATCTCCTGCGTCAACGTATTCCTGGCAATTTAAGAAGGTTCGCTTTGCAAGCGAAGATAAACACAGGAGAATGAAGGCGAAAAGACCTAAATCGTTTTGCTGGGAGAAAAGGAAGAGCCTCCGTCTCCATTGCCAGCGGCGGATTTTCCACCGATGAACTTTACTCAAATGCACGAGCGACTTCGCCTGGAACTGCTGCGCAGGATACAGCGGGGTACGCTGAGCGTCTCGCTGTTGGCCCGCCAGACAGGATTTGGCCAATCGCATCTCTCCAACTTTCTGAACACGCGGCGACAGCTCTCTCTGGATGCCATGGACCGCATCCTGGCCGCACAGCACATGGCCGCCTCTGACCTGTTGGCGAGCAACTACCGAAGCGCAGGATTGCCGCTCCAATACGAGAACAGCACCATCCCCGTGGTGTCTCACACCACCGCTCTCTTTGAGCCCTTCATCCGCCCTGCGGCGGTCCAGACAATGCTTCATTTGCCGGTGGGCCTACTGCAGACCACACGGGCGCGGGTCTCCAACAATCGGCGCACATGGCAACGCTACGTTGCGGTTTGTATTCCGCTGGACGAGGCCTTGCCGATGGAGCCGGTGGTGCTGCCGGACGCGATCGTGCTGCTCGATCGGCACTACAATTCGCTGGCGCCCTACCGTCCCGGCCGGCCCAACCTTTACGCGGTGCGGCACGATGCGCATCTGCGGCTGCGCTATGTGGACTTTATTCTGAACAGGCTGGTTTTACGTCCCCACAACATCGCGTTCCCCGTGGACCTGATTGAGCCGGGACCGAATGAGTCGCCCGGCGACCTGATCGCAGGCAGAGTGGCGCTGATCCTGAATGAAATGTGACCTCCAGGGCCGCCCAAACATTGCGCGTGTCGGATCTCCGCGCTTTCGAATTCAGGCCAGCTTGAAAGGAGCGCGATAGGGGCGCGACAACAGTTCGCTGGCGGCCGGATCGTTGAGAATCTTCTCCTGCGCCACATCCCAGTGAATCTTGCGGCCCACCATCATCGAGATGAGGCCGAGATGGCCGGGCAGCGTGGAGTGATGCGCGGTTTCGACCGGCGCAATGGTGGGCTTACGGGATTTCACGCAGTCGAGAAAGTTGCGCCGATGCTCTTTTGACTCGTAGAGCTTGATCTTGCGCAGTCCTTCGGGAAGAGAATCCCCCTTGATCCATTCAGGATTTGAAGCGTCGAAGCCGTTGCGGTCAACCCACACCCAGCCGTCCGTCCCAATCCATTTGGTTCCCATGCTGACGGCCCCGGAACCACCGGCAATGGTCATGGTCACGTCGCCGGCATAGTGCGTCACCTGCTTGCGATACGTGCATTCCACGGTGTATTTCGTGGCCGTGTTCCAAATCGCATTGGCGGCCGGAAACTCCCCAAAACCTTCAATCTCGGACGGGCCGCTCAGATCGAATCCCAGGCCCCAATGCGCGATGTCGCCGTGATGGCCGATCCAGTCCAGCAACTGGCCGCCCCCGGTGTTGTAGTTCCAGCGCCAATTCTGGTAGACACGCGCATCGATGTACGGCTCCATCTTCGAAGGGCCAAGCCACCGGTCGAAATCAAAATCAGGCGGCGGCTCGGTGACCGCCAGGTCCCAGGCGGCTGTCCCAGGCACGATCTGGGCGGGGCTGGTGATCTTGTCAGGGAGCGACGACAGCCTCTTGAGCAGTGCGGGAACGGTGCCGGGAAAGTCGTGATGTCCACCCGGCAGGCCGACCTCCACGTGCGTCACGGTGCCGATGAGGCTGTTGCGCACAATCTCCGCCGCCTTGTGGAACGGAGCCACCGACCGCTGCCACGATCCCGCTTGCCAGATGATGTTGTTCTTCTGGACAGCTTTCACAATGGCCTGTTGCTCTTCGACCGTGCGGGCGAGAGGCTTCTCGCCATAGATATCTTTTTTGCGGTTGGCCGCTTCGGTTGCCACGATGGCGTGCCAGTGATCGGGAATGGCGATCATCACCGCGTCAATATCGTCACGCGCCAGCAGTTCGCGATAGTCGTGATATGCCTTGCAATCCTTGTTCCCGTAGCGGCCGTTGATCGTATCCACTGCCGCCTGCAGATGATCCTTGTCGAGGTCGCAGGCCGCCACCACCTGGCAATCGTCCTCCGCCAGGAATGCCTTGGTGTTGGCTGGTCCCATCATGCCCCAGCCAATCACGCCGAGCGTGATGCGATTGGAAGCGGAAGGGCGGCCGGAACCAGCCCAGACACTGCGGGGTACGATCATCGCAGCGCCGGCCAGTTGCATAAAGCGGCGGCGGGTGAAAGCAGAAAGCGGACTCGAACCGGAATTCAGCGTATTCATCGTGGCTCCGATGTTCTTTGCATCAACACGGCGCATCGCGGCATTTTGACCCACACAAATCGTCAGCCGCGAAACGCGCTTACACAAGACACCGGAAGTCTAGCACGCTGGCTCTCGGAGCAAGCGCCTCAACCTCTCACGCGATGGTCAGACTTGCCTCAGTTACCGCCTTCTTCTTGAACGCCATCAGCTCCATCGCCTTGTGAGCGATGTGCTCTGCGCTTACCTCAAGCTCCTTCACCAACTCCCACGGAGCACCCGAGTCCCCAAACCGATCCTTCACGCCGATGGCGCCGGTGATGAGAGGCCGTCCGTAGAGCTGTTCGCTTTCAGTGAGAAGACCGCTTACACGCCAGGCGAGAGCGCCGATCTGATGCTCTTCCGCCGTAACCACTACCCCGGTTTCGCGTGCGGCGCGAACTATAGCCTCCGCATCGATGGGCTTCAGCGTATGCACGTTGAGAATGCGCGTCTCGTAGCCGTAGTCCCGCTTCAGAATCCAGGCCGCGCGCATGGCCTCGGGGACCATGGGGCCGCAGGCAATGATGCTCAGGTCCTCCGACTCGTCTTGATAGTCCGCGGCCAGCCGCGTCTCAAAGGCGTCGGCGAAGTTGGCCGCCTCAGTACGCAGCCGAATCACGTTCGCTCGCCCGAACACAAAGGGCGTGTTCTCGTCCGTGACAATCGGCGTAGCCTCACGGGCAAAACGAATGTACTTCGGACCCTTGTGCTCCAACAGCAGGTAATTGGTAGCCTTGCGGGTCTCCGCCATGTCGCAGGGCACCACTACGGACATGTTGGGCAGCCCCTGCATCGCGAACAGGTCTTCCAGCGCCTGGTGCGTGGCGCCGTCGGGGCCCACAGACACTCCCGCATGGGCTCCGGCAATCAGGACGTTCAGGTTGGCGTAGCACACCGAGACACGAACCTGATCGAGGTTGCGCGCTGCTGAAAATGTGGCGTAGGAGCCCAGCACGGGCAGCTTGCCTTCCCGCGCCATGCCCGCCGCCGCCGAGGTTGCCGACTGCTCGGCGATTCCCATGCTGATCCAGCGCTTCGCGCGCTCCGGCTTGCCGGCATAAAAATCGCTGATGGTGATCGACCCGGAAATGTCGAGCCCCAGGCAAACCACCCGCTCATCGTCCCCGTTCTGCGCCAGCGACTGTCCGAAGCCTTTGCGCGTCGGCTCCATATTCACCTTCATGGTTTCGCCGGCGTTCCACCAGTAGTCCCGCGAGAACCGCGGCATCTTTGCAGCGAGCCGGGCGTCAACCTCTGCCTGGTAGCTCTTTGCCTTGTCCATCAACTGCCCTACCGGAATGCGCTCGCTCAGGCCGAGTTCCTTGAGCGCAGCGTCCAGTTCTCCGCGGTTGGGTACTCTTCCGTGCCAGCCCGCCTGATTCTCCATGAAGCTGACGCCCTTGCCCTTGACGGTATCGGCGAGAATGACGACCGGCTTGCCCACCACCGTCCTGGCCTTCGCGAACGCATCCACCACCTGTTGCATGTCGTGACCGTCGATGCGCTGCACCTCCCAGCCGAAGCTGGCGTACTTGTCTCCGAGTGGCTCCACCTGCATTACATCCTTCACCCAGCCGTCGATCTGCAGCCGATTGCAGTCAATGACGCCGATGATGTTGTCGAGGTGGAAGTGCCCGGCCTCCATCGCGGCTTCCCAAACCTGGCCCTCCTGCTGTTCTCCGTCGCCCATCAGGCAGAAGATCTTGTGCTGTTTGCCGTCCAGCCGGGCCGCCAGCGCCATGCCTACGGCGATACTCAGCCCCTGCCCCAGCGACCCCGTGGAGACCTCCACGCCTGGCAGCTTAAGCCAGTGCGGATGCCCCTGGAAGGGCGAGCTGAGTTTGCGCAGCGTCACCACGTCGTCGACAGCGCAAAAGCCCGCGAACGCCAAGCCGAGATAAAGGCTCGGAGCCTTGTGCCCCACAGACCACACGATGCGGTCGCGATCGGGCCAGGAAGGATTCCGGGGATCGTGATGGGCGGCGTGCAGGTAAAGGGCCGCGGTCAGATCCATGATCGAGAGCGTGCCCCCGGCGTGCCCCGAGCCCGCGGCGCACAACGCCACCAGGTCGTAGCCGCGCATCAGGTTGGCGGCGTCGCGCAACTGTTCGATGGAATAATCCCGGATGATGTTTCCGGTGGCTGAATCCTTGAGTGCCATGGCCTTCTCCTTCACGCGTCGATCAAACGCGGGCGCCTCTCAATCGAACTTGGGTGGCCCACTGAAAAAAGATCTGGGTGTCCCACCTGGGAGCCCTCTGGGCACCGCGTCTTTGCGGCCAGGGTGGGATCCACGAACCTAGGCCCATCTACAGATTCTGTTTCGTCCACTGCTCGATGCGTCCCAGCGCCTCTTCCAGCTTCTCCAGCGAATTGGCCACGCTGAAGCGCAGGTAGCCTTCGCCGAAGCGGCCGAAAGCCGTCCCGGAAAGCGCCGCCACTCCAGCCTGATCCAGCAGGGCGTCGGCCAGCCGCTTTGAATCCCATCCCGTCGCCGCAATGTTGGGGAAGACATAGAAGGCGCCTTTGGGCATGCGGCAACTGAAACCCTTGATACGGTTCAATCCGTCGACAAACGCCCGGCTCCGGCGCTCAAACTCGGCGCGCATCCGGCCCACCGGGCTCTGATCCCCGCGCAGTGCCTCGATGCCGGCCATCTGGGTAAAGCTGGCCGTACACGAGTTGGAGTTGGTCATCAGCCGCGTGATCTGCGCCGCCAGGTCCGGCCGCATCACACCGTAGCCGATGCGCCAGCCCGTCATGGCATAGGTCTTTGAGAAGCCGTCCAGCAGAATCGTGCGCTCCTGCATTCCGGGCACGGACATGATGGAGAAGGGCTCGCCCTCAAACTGCAGCCGGCTGTAAATCTCATCCGACAGCACCATGATGTTGCGATCGCCGATAGCCGCGGCAGTCCGCTCGATGTCCCGGCGCGGCAGCACGCCGCCGGTGGGGTTCTGCGGAGAGTTCAGAATGATGAGCCGGGTTCGATCCGTGATCAGCCCTGCAAGCTCGTCCACATCCATCGCGAAATCGCGCTCCTCGCGCAACTGGATGGGCACGGCCTTGCCGCCCACGTAGTTGATCATCGATTCGTAGATGGGAAAGCCGGGATTGGGATAGATCACTTCATCCCCCTCCTCGATCAGGGCCAGCATGGTGAAGAACATGATCGGCTTGCCGCCCGGCACCACCACCACTTCGTCAGGCATCACAGCCACCCCGCGGGTGCGGCTCACGTAATCGGCAATGGTCTGGCGCAGTTCCGGCAGTCCGGCGGAAGGACCGTAGTGCGTCCAGCCGTTGCGAAGCGCAACCACGGCCGCCTCCACCACGTTCTCCGGGGTGTCAAAGTCGGGCTCGCCAATCTCCAGGTGAATGATGCTCCTGCCCAGGCGTTCCAGCGCCCGCGCCTTGTTCAGGACTTCAAAGGCAGTCTCGGTACCCAGCCGCGACATCCGGCTGGCTAATCTCAATTCATGTTGAACGGATGGTGCGATCATGATTCGCGCTCCTGTCGGCCGTAGACTGGGAGACGGAAGGGATTCGGTATCCCCCATCTCGACGCTCGGTTCCAAACCGGCAGGGATTATATGCACGGTGAATATGCCCGAATGTGTCGTAGCTCACACAAAGTTCGCCCTGGTTTTTCCGGTAATTTCTCCGTTGGCGAGTGGAATTGGATCAGCGGATTGATACTGAGTTATCACGGAGGGTGACAGCCATGAATTTGCGTTCACGCCGAAGCCTTCCAAAATCCAGTTGGTCGTGGCGTCGTCTACGTACTCGTCTGCGAATGGCCCCCTTGCGTGCGTCCCTTCTGGTCCTGCCTTTGATCTGCACTTCGTGCGAACCAACCAGCTACTACGTCACGGGGCTGCAGGTGGATCGCGCGTGGCATCTCATTCCAGTCGGATCGCGATCGATGAGGCATCCCAATAAGAGCTCGTATTATTTCTTCTTTCATACGGCGACCGGGCTGACGCTGGTGCACCATCTCGCGAACCAGGCGGGGAGAACGGACGCGGTGCGCGTGCTGTACCTTGAGGCGAAGAATAACGTTCTCGACAGAACCGTGAAGACGGACGAGATTCTGAGGGGGGGCGTTTGGGGGTGTCTACGCTGAGAAGACATGTTACTTTGCCCGTCCCGTGACCGAGGGATACAGCGCCGTCGCGGTCCGGGTGGGATCGGTCGCAGACCGGAAGCTCAATGAGGTTGCGACGCAGCTTGGCGGGTGGCCCAGGTCCTGACCCTTCAACTAGCCACAAACCCTGGGTGCCCCAGGTCTCGATTTTGAGACCTGGGATTCCACGAAACGTCGGCGCATTTCTCAATTGCGGGCGGTTTACCGCCAACCAGGAAGCCAAGCCGTCAATTACAGGCTAGTTATTAACGAACTTGATTTCGATTACTTTGTAATTTCTCCATAGTCCACAACCAGCCAGAACCCTTAATCAAGCCGCCCAACCTCCACCGGAGGGCCCAATCCCTGTCCGAAAATCACATTTCGGTTAGTTCAAAAGACATGGGTAAATCAACAAGCCTGACTCTTGCCGAAGACTGACCTTTACGTGCTTCGGACCAAAGGGGGCAGATCAATCTTCTCTCTGGCCATCGTTGGAGCGCACCGACTCTTCCGCGAGTTCTTAATTCATCGCCTCAGACGGTCCCGGTAAGTTGGATTCATCGTCCGGCTTACGGTGGATCTTTTCCTCGCCCTGGCCGCGAAAGATCCAGGGGGGTCCACAGGCACACTATGGTTCTCACCTTCGAGGCTTGTTGAAGGAGGCCGCGTCCAGTCAGCCGGGACGATGTTAATTCGCTGCCGGTTTGTCGGCGTCTTTCGTTCCTGGCTTCGGTGCGTCCTTGTCGTCAACGGGCTTGGAGAGATGGAGTTTGCTCATCTCTTTGGCTCCGACCGAGGGATCCACAGGCGTCACCTTGATCATCGTTGCCATGGTCCCGGCGGTCCACTTGAAGTAATAGGTTTTGCCCGCCTCCGCCTCAAACCGCGCCCGCTCGTTCTCTTTCTTCCTTGCATCGTTCAGGGCCGCGCCGGCAGACATGATGACGCTTCCGTAGTACATCTTGGGCAATCCGGCGATCACAACAGTCCCTGGCGGTACTTCCATGAATGCGTATTCGCTGTTGAGGAGTTTGGCGAGATGAGTGTCGTTGACATAAAGCTCGTCGTGTGAGGCGGAGCCGGTAAATCTGTACACACGGTAGATACAGACGATCGCTTTGCCGTCGGATGGGGCGGGCAGTACGGCGGGAGTTTTGGAATCCTGTGCCAGAGAGATGGGCCCTGCGAAGAGAAACGCCATCGCACTGAATGCAACCAGAAGGCTTGCGAGTGACCTGCAAGCTCCCCTGAGGCAAAACACTGCGACGCCACTGAAAGTAGTGTCATGCATAGAAGCGCTCCTATTCCTCGGTTCGGAATCTGGTGAGCACTATAGCAGCTTGCGTCCGCCATCGATGTGATGTGGACAAGCGCTCAAAAGGAAGGACCGTAGCACATGGTTCCTGGCGATCGGCGACCTTCGCAAACGCTTGAGAAGAATTTGTGTAAGCTCTCGCAGCTGTAGGGGTAGTGTGACCGCCTGCTCGGAACCGCCTACCCGGAACTTACTGGTTAGGCAATGGAACTGGCCCGTCTTCGGCGTGCCGGGCCGGTTCAAACCCGCCTGCAACTTTTTGGAATTCACCTTATTCGTGGCCGTTGGGCCATTGATCAATCAGTGTTTCGACGAATCAAGCTTCGGGCCCATCCCCTGGGTTTTCGAAGCGCGTGAACCGTGAGATGAAGTTCAAATGAACCGTACCGGTGGGGCCGTTGCGCTGCTTGGCGATGATGATCTCGGACTTGGCCTTTTCCGCATCCGACATTTCCTCATCGCGATTGTAGTAGGCTTCGCGGTGGATGAAGGCCACCACGTCGGCGTCCTGCTCGATGGAGCCGGATTCGCGCAGATCGCTCAGCATGGGCCGCTTATCGTCGCCGCGCCGTTCGCTGGCACGCGACAGTTGCGACAGGGCAACCACGGGCACGTCCAGTTCCTTGGCCAGGGCTTTCAGCCCGCGCGAGATGGCTGACACTTCCTGGGTGCGGTTTTCGTAGCGCTTGCCGCCGGCCGAGGGCAGCGTGGCCGACATCAGTTGCAGGTAATCCACCATCACCAGGTCGAGTTTGCCCGAGATCTGCTTCAGCCGCCGCGCCTTGGCTCTCATCTCCGCCAGCGAGACGCCGGCGCTGTCGTCAATAAACAGGTGCGATTCCACCAGGTCTTCCAGCGCCTTCTGCAGTTTGTCGTGATCCTCGCCCCGGATGAAGCCCGTTTGCAGGGCGCGCTGGTCTACCCATGCCTGCGAGGCCAGCATGCGTCGCAGCAGCGACTCCTTGCTCATTTCCAGGCTAAAGACGGCCACGGTGGCGCCGTGGTTCACCGCGGCATTCTGGCAGATGTTGATGGCTAACGCGGTTTTACCCATGGAGGGACGTGCGGCAATGATGACGAGCTCGCCTTTTTGCAGGCCGCTGGTCATCTTGTCGAACTCGTAGAAATCTGTGGCCAGGCCGGTGATCTCGCGGCCCTGTTTGTAGAGGTTGTCGATGGTTCCAAAGGAGTTTGCGACGATCTGGTCAAGGCTCTGAAAGCCGCCGGTAACGCCTCTTTCGCTGACCCGGAGCAGTTCCTCCTCAGCGGCGCCGATCACCTCGAGCGCGGTCTCGCTCTGGTCCGCGGCGCGGGCAATGGCGGCCGAACAGATGGCCATGAGCCGGCGCAGCAGGCTCTTGTCCTTGACGATCTTGATGTATTCCTCAATGACCGGCCGGCGCGGCAAACCCTCAGTCAGAGAGGCCAGGTAGGCCACGCCGCCCACCGCCTCAACCTCTTTGTAGCGACCCAGCTCGTGCGACAACGTCACAATGTCGACGGCGCGCTGCTCGTTCATCAACTCGCTCATGCGCAGAAAGATGCGCCGGTGCGAGTCGAGCGAGAAATCGTCCGCTTCGAGCTTCTCGGCGGCCTCAGAGTGGGCCGCATTGTCGAGCAGGATGGCGCCGAGAATGGTCTTTTCGGCGTCTACGCTCGCGGGCAGGCCCTGATCGTAAGCGAGGTTGGGGATGGTGGCCATACCTCGAGTGTAGGTCGATTCGAGCTGCCCCTGGGGTGTGAATTGTCCGGCCAAGATGTGGGAATCCCGCCCGATGGATCGGGATACCCCGCGAACTGGGGGCCCATAAATCGGGTGGATCGAATTAAAAAGACCGCCGGATTTGCCCGGCGGCCTGTCCAATCGAAAGTCACCTGAGGGTCTACGGCTTCCACCTCAAAATCGGCTTCCGCGCTGCCTGCACTTCGTCCATGCGGGAAACGCGGGTGGAGTGGGGCGCGGACTTGACCAGCTCCGGCGTTTCTTCCACTTCCCTGGCGATGGAGCGCATGGCCGCGATAAACAGGTCAAGCTCCTCCACTGACTCGCTCTCGGTGGGCTCGATCATCAGGGCGCCGTGGACGATCATCGGGAAACTGACCGTGTAGGGGTGGAACCCGTAATCGATGAGGCGCTTGGCGATGTCGCCGGTTTTTACGCCCTTGGCCGCCTGCCGCTTGTCGCTGAAGACCACCTCGTGCATCGATGCCGTCTGGTAGGGCAGCTCATACACATCCTGGAGCTTGGCCCGAATGTAGTTGGCGTTCAGCACCGCGTCTTCCGTGGTCTGCCGCAATCCGTCCGGCCCGTTGGCCAGGATGTACGCCAGGGCGCGAATGAACATGCCGGTGTTGCCGTAGAAGGCGCGGACGCGGCCCACGGACTGGGGCCGGTCATAGTTCCAGTGAAGCAAGCCGATGGGCAGTTGCGGTTCGCGGCTTCCCGCCTTTTCCGATGAAAGGCCCGGATACGACGGGGCGCGGAACAGGGGTGCGGAACCTTTAGCAGGCGGGTCCGCGTTGGTGTTCTCCCAGCTTTCGGTGGAGGGGCTGTTCGCGGCGTTTCCGCCGCGCACCAGCACGGGTGTGGGCAGAAACGGCTCGAGAAACGCCTTGCATGCCACCGGGCCGGAACCGGGCCCGCCGCCGCCGTGGGGGGTGGAAAAGGTCTTGTGCAGGTTCAGGTGCATCACGTCCACGCCGAAGTCACCTGGGCGGACCTTGCCGACCAGCGCGTTCATGTTGGCTCCATCCATGTAAAGCAGCGCGCCCTTGGCGTGGAGGATGCCCGCGATCTTGTGGATCTGGCTTTCGAAGACGCCGATGGTGGAGGGGTTGGTCAGCATCAGGGCGGCAGTGTCTTCGTCCACCTGGCGGGCGAGGGCTTCAAGGTCGATGCCGCCGTCGGCGTTGGACTTCAGGTTCTCGACCGTGTAGCCGCAGATGGCCGCGGTGGCCGGGTTGGTCCCGTGCGCCGAGTCCGGAATCAGCACCTTCTTGCGGGGATTGCCCTGCGACTCATGCCACGCGCGGACCAGCAGGATGCCGGTGAACTCACCATGGGCTCCGGCCGCGGGCTGCAGGGTGATGGCGTCCATGCCCGTGATCTCGATCAGGCAGCGCTGCAGCAGGTCCACCACTTCCAGCGCGCCTTGCGCGAGCGAGTCGGGCCGATAGGGATGCGCCTCGGCGAGGCCCTCGATGCGGGCCACATACTCGTTCACGCGCGGGTTGTACTTCATGGTGCAGGAGCCCAGCGGGTACATGCCCAGGTCGATGGCGTAGTTCCACGTGGAGAGCCGCGTGAAGTGGCGAATAATCTCGATCTCGCTTAGTTCAGGCAGCAGCCCAGGCACCTTCCGGTGCGTTTCACCTAACAGCGCTGCTGGATCGACAGCAGGCACGTCGAGCGGCGGCAGCTTGTAAGCTCGCTTTCCGGGCGACGACTTCTCGAAGACGAGTCCCTCGTTCTGCGTCTGATGCGGACGGACTTTGCCCAGCGTGCGGGGGCCGTGATTTTCAGTGGTTGTTGCCATTCTTTGTGCCTCGTCTCCATCCAGATGCCCGCTTCAACCCGCCACCCTCAGAGCATGTAATTGAGCAAGCTCTGAGACGGGTTGGATCATTAACGGTCTTCAATCTTCGCTTTGTAACAGGGCACGACTTCAGTCGTGCCGAAAACAGCCAAATCAATCGTGGGGCTTTAGCCCCTGAGCAACTTCCGCCAGATGTCGCGCTCCCGCCGCTTTCTTCCTTGCCAACGAGTTGTAGCAATACGGATATTCCTCAGGAGAACCAACGAGGCCCGCCTTCACTGGATTCGCGGCGATATAGGCGCAATGCTGTTCAAAACTCTTCTCATTCATCACCTGCACCTCAGAGAACCCTCGTTGCCAAACCTCTCCGGCGTATCCGAATTCCTTCGCTAGACGATAAGAAAACCTGCCCTTGATCAGTTGCATTGCCTTCTCGATTGTCATGCCGCCGCCCACTGTCATCAGCAGATGCACATGATCGGGCATGATGACAAAATCGTGCACATAGAACATCCGTTCAGAGACCAGCGATCGCAAGACATCAACGAGAAGTCCGACGTTTCGCTCCGACTGCAACAGATGACGACCCATACTCGTCTTCGTCGTCGCGAAAAATGTGCGACTCGAGCTCAGAATGCTGTCCGACGATGAATTCCGGCCGGGTCGCGCCATTGCAGGGGCTAAAGCCCTTTCCCTTCTGCGTGTGTACCGGCACGACTAAAGTCGTGCCCTGTTACAAGGCAGCGACAAGCTGCCGAGTGCTATTCATCACCTGTCGAAACTCTTGATCGGTCGCCGCCTATGCCTCCACCAGCCCGGCGGCCAGCACCTTGGCGGCGGTGTCGATTGTCTGTCGCGTGATCATTTCCGTTGCGCACCACAGCGTCGCGTTGCCGAGTTCGGGATACCAGCGGCTCAGCTCGATACCGCCGACGATCTTGTTATCCAACAAACGCTGGCTCCAGAGCGAGGGGGCTTCCTGTGTTTGCAGGACGAATTCGTGGAACCGCGGCGCGCCAGTGAACCGCAGCTTCGCGCCCGGTTGCTCACTCAACGCCTGCGCCGCATAGGCCGCCTTGGCCAAATTGTGCTCGGCCAGTTCGCGAATGCCTTCCTTCCCATAAACCGTAAGGAAGATGGTCGCCATCAGCGCCACCAGCGCCTGATTGGTGCAGATGTTCGAGGTCGCCTTCTCCCGCCGGATATGTTGTTCCCGCGTCGAGAGTGTCAGCACGAATCCGCGGTATCCATCGTGGTCGGTAGTCTGGCCCACCAGGCGCCCAGGCATCTGGCGCAGGTACTGCTCCTTGGCCGCGATCACGCCGCAGAATGGCCCGCCGTAGCTCAGCGCCACACCGAACGACTGCGCCTCCATGCTCACGATGTCGGCCTCCACCGGCGGCCGCACCACACCCAGCGAAATCGCCTCCGCAATCGAGACGATCAGCAGCGCGCCCTTGGCATGCGCGATCTCCGCAATGGCCGGAATGTCCTCAATAATGCCGAAGAAGTTGGGGCTCTGTACCAGCACGGCAGCGGTCTCGGTCGTAACTTCCGCTTCAAGCGCGGCCAGGTCGATGCGCCCGGTCTTGAGGTCGTAGCCCACCACCGTCGTCGACATGTCGCGATACCGCAGGTAGGTGTTCAGCACCTCGCGGTATTCGGGATGCACCGTGGCGGCGACCACCGATTTGCCGCGCCCGGTAATGCGCGCAGCCATCAACACAGCCTCTGCCGCGCCCGTCGACCCGTCATACATGCTGGCGTTGGCCACGTCCATGCCGGTCAACTCGGCAATCATGGTCTGGAACTCGAAGATCGCCTGCAGCGTGCCCTGCGTAATTTCGGCCTGGTAGGGCGTGTAGCTGGTCAGGAACTCGCCGCGCTGCACCAGCGAGTCAATAATCACCGGCCGGTAGTGGCGATAGGCTCCCGCGCCCAGAAAGCTCGCGTAGTCGGTCGCATTCTTCTGGCCCGCGGCCTTGAAGTAGTCGATGATCTCGCTCTCGGCCAGTTGGCGGGGCACGTCCAGGTCGCGGGTCAGCCGGTACTCGGCAGGAATGGTCGAAAACAGGTCGTCGATCGACGCAGCGCCGATCTCGGCCAGCATCTGCTGGCGTTCGGCGGGCGATTTGGGTAAATAGCGCATGGGGTCCTTCGGACAGTCGTCAGTGATCAGTTGTCAGTTCACAATCACGGCGTTTCGCGCACTGACAACTGAAAACTGTTGACTGACAACTGTTTTTAGCTTGCCGTTTCTTCTGAGATAAACGCCTCATACGCCGCGGCGTCGAGCAATTTCTCCACCTGGCTCGGATCGGAGAGCTCCACCCTGATGATCCAGGTGTCGTGCGGTGCGGCGTTGATCTTGTCGGGCTCGGTTTTTAGGGACTCGTTCACCTCGGTTACCGTACCGGTGACGGGCGAATACAGGTCGCTGACGGCCTTCACGCTCTCCACGGATCCGAAGGTGGCGTTGGCGGTGACGGCGTCGCCCACCTTGGGCGCGTCGACATAAACAATGTCGCCAAGGGAGTTTTGCGCGTAGTCGGTGATGCCGACGGTGCCGATGGCGCCGTCAAGCGCGATCCACTCATGCTCGCGGGTATAGCGGTAGTTCGCTGGATAAGCCATGGGGCTCCTCGTACTCAAGAATTTTTCAACTCGACACACCAGTGTAAGGCGTCGGGGAGGGTCAAGAGAAACCGGGTCTTCTGTNNGGCTCCAGCGGAACCAGCGCCACGATTTCCAGCATTCCCGCCTGAAAGATGGGCAAGCTGTCCAGTGCCGCGCGCACTTCGGCTTCACTGGCGGCTTCCCACAGTATGGAGGCCCCAGGCACGTCTCCCCGCCGCCACACCTGGCGCAGAATCCCGGCGGCGTAAAGTTCCTTGACGCGCTGGCCTTCGCGGGCGGCGAGTTCGGCGGTAAAGGCTTCGGGCGGAAACGCTTCCGTTCGGCGGCGCGAGAGGGTCAGGAATTGCATGGAACGATTGTAAGAGCAGGGAATGAGTTTGGTGCGGAGGGGTTGAAATCTCTAGTCGGCTTTGGTCATTCCCTGTTTCCCGTATCTTTTACAACAGCGGTGAAGTCGGACCACTGTTCGACGCGGAATGCGCGAATGTCACGTACCGATTTTGGGAACCACGCGCGGGCGCGTAATGATTGAATCGCCAAAAAGAGGCTATATCTTCGTCATCCGTTACGTATAAGCTGCCCTGCACACGGCGAAACCCATGTTCGCCGAGGATAGCGCCAATCTCGGTATATGCTTGCGAAACGCCCTTGGGGTGATGCTTCTCGGTGTCGACGACCGTCAGGTCAAAAGCCACAGCGTACATCAGCGAGCCTCTGGGTCATCGAATATATGGGTCATACGGTACTCGGAGGTCTCTCCCGTTTCGACCATTTTGATCTCGACAAGCCAGTCGCCGTCTTCTAACTGACGAAGGGGGTGGCCAACTTCGTACTTTGGGCCGAAGGCGCCGAAGCTCTTGATCTTGCCCACCGGAATCGGTGGCGGTGCAACGAATTCTTGCATGTTGGTTCTCCCACTACACGATCTGGATTCATCATAGCGTAAATGCGGCCCAGAAGAGCCTGATGAATGCAGAGCCCCCTACTTGTCGAAGAACTTGCCATGCCCCCCATTCGCCCATGGGTCGTAGTGGAGGGCGAAGTTCGCGCGGGTTTGGACGGAGGGGTGGTTGTAGAGCCAGAACTCAATGAAGGGGCTGGGGTTGGGGTCTTCAAGCCAAGCCTCGCCCAGGGCATTGAAGCCCGCGACCGCCGTCTTTTGCGGGTCGGCGACCAAGCCGTGGATCGCCTCCTGACCGTAGACGTCGGCTTCGTGCTCGAAGTGGCGGCTGAAGGCGTTGCTCACTGGCTGCAGGACAAAGCCTGCGATCGAGATGGCGAAGATCAGAACCAAGAATCCGGCGCGGGTGGAGAGTAGAGGCTGCGGCTCCGAAAACTGTTCCGGCCTGAAGAGGCCCCAGCGTACGCCGAAGCGGTCCGCCAGCCATCCGGCGAATCCTGCACAGGCCCAGAAGATGAAAAACAGGGCGAAGGCCATGCCGCAAAGCATTTTGGAGATGTGCTTGAGCACGTAATGGCCGCTCTCGTGGCCGAAGATGAATTGCACTTCGTCGTTCGGAACGCGGCCGGCTGTCGTATCCCACACCACGATGCGCCTGGTGGCGCCCATCCCGCTCACGTAGGCGTTCAGGCCGTTGGTCTTCACGCTGGCCTTCATCAGGAACATCCGGTCGGGGGGAATGTTCGTGCCGGTGCGCGCGACCACCTTCTCAAGATCCGTCACCAGGGCGCCATTATTCTTTGCCAGCGGTTCAAACTGGTAGAAGATGGGCTCGAACAGCGGCTCAGCCAACGTTCCCAGGACCATCAGCGGAAGCGAGACAATCCAGGCTCCCAGCCAGTACCGGCGCGGCCATCGGCGCACAAGCCAGTTGAACAGCAGCATTACCGGCGCACCGATGGCGACAAACAGGCCCAGCGCTTTTGCCTGGTCGCCAAACCAGCTTCCCCAGCCCTGCACGCTGATGCCGTACTGGCGGCTCACGTGGTGGCCGTAGAGGTCAAGAGGCAGGTTCGCCACCGTGAGAATCACCAGGAAAACCGCGAAAAACAGCAGGCCCTGCACCCAGTGCGGACGTGCCACACGCTCAGCCCACCCCGCCAGGCCCGCAGCCCATCGCGACGCCAGAAGCAGCCAGAGCACAGCCAATCCCCAGATCGCGCCCACAAAATCCAGAATGTTGCGAATGCGGCTGATGGCGATTGCTTTGACGAGCTTGTCCGGTGGCAGCGAGTAGGCCTGCTGCTGGTTGTTCTGGGAATCGGCGGACTGCGTTTGCACGGGTTGGGGCGATGGGTTGGGCGCGGACTGGGCCGACGAGAAACGCGGTGCGAGGACCAACAACAGCAGGGCGAGGCAAAAGGCGAACAGGCAGCGGCGTGCAAAGGTCACAAGAATCTCCCTCTAAGTACGCTGGACTCTGAGACAATCGAGCTCACAGATGCTTTTACCTCAGTGTTCTCGCCGTATGCCACACATTTTTTCCGGTTTCACGCAGCGGATCATCCGCCGCAGCGTCGTCTGTGCAGGGCTGGGTGTACTCGCCGCCGCGTTGCCCGCAGCGGCCGGCGCGCAGCAGGCAGCAACGCCTGTCTTGCTCGACGCCATGACGACGGAGCTGCATCGCGCATTCACCTCTTTGGGCAAGTCCGCCGCCGCGGACGATACAAAACAATTGCCGCCTTACTTCCTGAGTTACTCAGTAAGTGATGCGGACGTGGTTTCCATTCGCGCGCAATATGGGGCGGTGGTTGACAACTCGGCAAACCGCGTGCGCGTGGCCGATGTGCAGGTCCGGCTGGGCGATGCCAAGCTTGACAACACGCACGGCGCGCATCGCGGCTCGGCGGTGAACAGCTTGCAGTTGCCGCTGACCGACGATCGCCAGGCGCTGGCGCGGACGTTGTGGCTGGCTACCAACACGGGCTACGGCAATGCGCTGGACAATTATCTGCGCGTGAAGACCGAGGCGCAGGTGCGAGCCAAGGAAGAAGACTCGTCGCCCGATTTCAGCCAGGAATCGCCGCAGACCTCTATCGGCAAGCCTGCTCCGCCGGTGACGGTCGATCGCGCGGCATGGGGCAAGAGGGTCGAGGCGCTGTCGAAGATCTTCCGCGAGTATCCCGACGTTTACCGGAACCTGGTGATGCTTTCGGTGCAGAACGAGACCGACTACTTCGCTTCGTCTGAAGGGTCGCGGGTGGTGACACCGCACCTGCAGGCCCGGCTGGTAGTTTTTGCCATGACGCGTGCCGAGGACGGCATGGACCTGTTTCGCGCGCAAACGTTTGAAGCTCCCACCGACGATGGGCTGCCAAAGCAGGCGGAGCTCGCAGCGGCGATCCGCGAACTGGGCAAGAGCCTTGAGGCGCTGCGCAAGGCGCCGGTGACGGAGCCGTTCGATGGGCCGGCGATCTTATCGGGACGCGCGGCTGCGGTGTTCTTCCACGAGGTGCTGGGACACCGGCTTGAGGGCCAACGCCAGCGCGGCGACGAAGAGGGACAGACGTTTACCAAGGAGCTGAACAAGGCAGTGCTGCCGAGCTTTCTCTCCGTGTCCGACGACCCCACCGTGACCACGTTTGGCAACACATGGCTCAGCGGCAGCTACACCTACGACGACGAGGGGCAGAAGGCGCGGCGTGTGGACCTGATCCAGGACGGTGTGCTGAAGACATTTCTCATGTCGCGCCTACCGATTGCGAGCTTCGCTGAGTCGAACGGCCACGGCCGCGCGCAGACCGGGCGCATGCCCACAGGCAGACAGGGCAACCTGATCGTGACCTCAACCAAAAGCGTGCCGGATGCCGAGTTGCGCAAGCAGTTGATTGAGGAAGCGAAGAAGCAGGGCAAGCCCTTCGGACTTTATTTTGAAGACATCTCGTCGGGGTTCGCAGTCACAACGCGCAGTTCGCCACAGGCGTTTCAAGTCATTCCATTGGTCGTGTGGCGGGTCTATGTGGATGGCCGGCCCGATGAGTTGGTGCGGGGCGTGAGCATCGTGGGAACTCCATTGGCAGCCATGAAGCGTATCCTGGCCACAAGCGACAAAAGCGAAGTGTTCAACGGCGAGTGCGGCGCGGAGTCGGGCACCGTTCCTGTCAGCGCGGTCGCTCCTGCGATGCTGGTAAGCGAAATGGAAACGCAGAAGCAGGCGCAGGGCACAGCACGCCCGCCGATCTTGCCGATTCCGGGCGCGAAATAGGTTACGGTTTACAGATGACGGTTATTGTTTGGCCCCAAGAAAGACTTGAAATCAACAACGCTGTCATCCTGAGCGAAGCGTAGCGAAGTCGAAGGATCTGCGGTTGCTCTACGATCGGCGTCACACTCTTTCCGCCACTTTTCAGCTCTTGGCCTTCAGCCACCCGGCCGCATCGTGCTTCGACTCAAACTTGTCCAATTCCGCTTCATGCCGCAGC
>PLXP01000255.1 GCA_003151435.1 Acidobacteriaceae bacterium | reverse complement strand
GCAAGGAAGACCTGCCGGCAATCCGAAAGCAGTTGAAGAACTACGAGCGCATGAAGTTGCTCGTTAACCAATGGATCGATCTGGCCACCGAACTATCAAACCTTCAGATCAAACAAAATCGAAACTGATCTGGCCAGAGAACTTGTCACTCTCCAGTCAGGAGAAATCGTAATGAAATCGACCGTTTACCTCGCTCGATGGACAGCAAGCATTCCTCTCTTGATCGCAGTCTTTGCGATGTCGGCCTGGGCGCAGGATTCACGGTACGCGCCTTTTACGTTCATGGATGAGCTGATTCCCGCGCCGCCATGTCTGACAATGCACAATGCCTGGGAAGGGGGCGGCGCTCCTTGCACCCCACTCATGCACCAACAATGGCTTTCAGACTTGACACACTGGCGCGCAGAGCGTCGGATTCGCATCGGATTCGATCCTGCGCGTTACTCACTCTCCAGCCTTACATGGACGCAGTCCAGTTTCATCCAGCCACAAATGATGGTGCAAGATCGAAGCTTCTACGATCCAGTGCAAGGAAAATACAAGGTCGATCGATATCTCGATGATCTGGATAAAAGATATGGCGGGATTGATTCCGTTCTTGTCTGGGCGACTTACCCGAACATGGGCATTGACGACCGGAACCAACAGGATATGGTCCGATCGATGCCGGGCGGGATAGAGGGCCTCAAGCAGATGGTTGCAGATTTTCATC
Source organism: Acidobacteriaceae bacterium (assembly GCA_003151435.1). Classification (GTDB taxonomy): domain Bacteria; phylum Acidobacteriota; class Terriglobia; order Terriglobales; family Acidobacteriaceae; genus Telmatobacter. The sequence goes on along the minus strand of PLXP01000255.1, from coordinate 18,330 downwards.
GACGTGGCGTTCGAGTCCTGTTTCCTATGATGATGTGGGACCAGGGCACGAGAGATCCGGGAAAGCCGTGGCCCGATGCCGTTGCCGAATTCTTAAAAGAACTCGATGCAGATGGCATCAATGGCGACACCCAGGACGGTGTGCCATTGGCTTTTTCATTAGCCGCCGACAAGATCGGCCACCCGCTCGCGTTTGAGCCAGAAGTTGGGACAAGCGACGAATCTCTCGGGTGGAACGTGATGACCTGGGGATATTACAAGTACCAGTTTGTTCCCAGCATCGACCGTCATCGGTGGCTTGAGACTCATCACATGGTCCACATCTCGGACCGTTGGAATCGAAACCATAATGACAATCTGCAGTTCGCCTTCTTCAATGGCGAGGGCTGGGAGAGTTGGGAGAACATCTGGGGAATTTGGAACGGCATCACTCCCGTAGATGCAGAGGCGACAAGGCGGATTGCAAGTATAGAGCGGGCTTTCGCTCCTTTCCTGGTAAGCCCGGATTGGGAGCCCCTATACCCGATGCACATGTACGGAGTCTTCGCTAGCCGTTGGCCCTTAGAAAATCAAACCCTTTGGACGATCGTCAATCGCAATGAGTATGACGTCGATGGCCGACAGATCACGGTGCCGTTCAAACCAGGAATGCGCTACTTTGATCTCTACAACGGTGTTGAACTCAAGCCGGCCCTAGAAGCCGATCATGCAGTGTTGTCATTTGCAACTGAAGCTCATGGGTACGGCGCAATTCTTGCCACCACCATACTCGATTCCAAGACTCAGCAATTCTTGGAAAAGATGAAGAACATGACAGCAAAACCCCTGTCGAGCTTCTCTAATGAGTGGCAGAAAAACCTCCAGACCCTGGTCGAAATTGCGCCCACAAAGGCTGCAAATTCGGCTCCTGAGGGAATGATTCGAATCGATGGAAGCGACTATACATTCACTGTACAAGGCATCGAAATCGAAGGGAGCAATGATATCGGCGTTGATATTCAGTACCCGTGGGAAGACAGTTCGCGTCGCTTTCATGAACACATAATGCAGATCAAACCCTTCTATATCGACAAGTATCCGGTCACCAATGCTGAATTCAAGAAGTTTCTGGATCTGTCAAGATACCACCCCAAGGACGATCTCAATTTCTTGAAAGACTGGAAAGGTGGCACATACCCGGACGGTGCGGCCAACAAGCCTGTAACGTGGGTCTCGATTGAGGATGCCCGCGAATATGCGAAGTGGGCTGGCAAGCGGCTGCCTCATGAATGGGAATGGCAATACGCGGCACAAGGGAATGATGAACGGCAATTCCCGTGGGGAAACTGCGATTGGCTCCAACCTCAGATCCTGGGTGGACCGCCAGCCTGTGCATCGCAGGCCGGCGATTCGGAGACGTTTGCACCTCTACCCGATAAAGGTCGAGTGATGCTCGCTGCGAGCGACGTCAATGCACATCCCAAAGGGGCGAGTCCGTTTGGAGTCATGGATATGGTTGGGAATGTATGGCAGTGGACTGATGAATATGTCGATGAGCACACTCGGGCGGCCATTCTGCGCGGCGGCAGCCACTATCAACCCCAAGGCTCGGTCTGGTACTTTCCGCAAGCCTACAAGAACGGCGAACATGGCAAACTGCTCCTCATGGCACCCAGTTACGATCGCTCCGGTGCGGTCGGCTTCCGCTGCGTAAACGACGCGGAATAGAATCCTTGTTGAAGAGCTCTCGTTAGCCCGCTGGATTGGCCCTGTAGTATTTGTCACACGCGCTACGGTTGGAGCGAAGCGGAAAATGAGATTCCTGCCAGAATCCTCCCAAAAGGACCTTGCAGCAAACCGAGTGGAGATTGATTCTGTTTATGCAGAACGCCACCTCTTTTCATAAAAAGGACGTAAGGGAAAGACAATCCATGCGCGACACCAGGAGTTAGCAATTGTTTGAAATGAGTCCCCGGATTCCCCAAGAGCATAAGCACACCGTCTACACTGTCTTGACGGTCTTGGCGATCCTGTTTGTCGTTACCTGGCTTCTGCCCTTTCAGCGAAAGGCTTTCGGAAACATGCAGGAAGCCGGATCCCCCTGTTCCACGCCGCTATACAACCTTTCCCTGTCTTCCATCTCCATTGACTATCCTGAGGATGGCTCAATCTTCCCACCCGGAATCACGCCGCCAACCTTCTTGTGGCGAGATGCCACGGCAACGTCCTGGAGCATCGATATATCGTTCGGCGATAAGGCTCCGCCAATCCACGCGATCTCCAAGGGAGAGCGTATGCACATTGGAGCCATCGATCCGGAGTGTGTGAGCAGCACAAATGAGCCACCAAAGTTGACTCCGCAGCAGGCCGCATCCTGGACCTGGGTCCCCGACCAAGCCACATGGTCTGCAATTCAGTTACATTCGGCGGGGCGGGCGGCTACGCTTACCATCACCGGCTATCGCGATGCTCAAATAAAGTCCTCTCAATCGCGCATTACATTCTCGACATCGCTAGACCCAGTGGGTGCACCGGTTTTCTATCGCGATGTCCCGCTCATGCCTACGGAAGGCGCAAATGGAACCGTGCAACCTTTAGCGCTGTCGGCGATCCATCTCATACAGTGGCGCCTCCGCGACATTCGTCAATCGGAAAGCCGCACGGTTTTAAAAGAGATGCACACTTGCGCCAATTGCCATTCGTTCTCTGCCGACGGAAAGACGATGGGCATGGACATTGATGGCCCTTCAAACGACAAGGGCCTGTACGCTCTGATCCCTGTGCAGCGCCACATTTCAATTCAGAACAAGGACATTGTGCAGTGGAACACAGATGGGCGAGCGGGCAAGACTCGAGTCGGTTTCATGTCTCAGGTTTCTCCCAACGGTCAATACGTTGTGAGTACGTTCGCCGGGCCAAATCTGGAAATGTCCAATTCCTATTACGTTACAAATTTTAAGGACTACCATTTTCTTCAGGTCTTTTATCCGACAAGGGGAATTCTGGAGTGGTACAGCAGAGCTACCGGAAAGCGACAGCCGCTGCCCGGTGCTGACGATCCCCGTTACGTGCAAACCGACGGCGTATGGAGTCCTGACGGGAAGTACATCGTATTTGCTCGCGCAGTGGCGAAGGACCCGAACCCGGAAGGTCAAAAGCCGGCAACCCGGGCGAACGATGGCAACGAAACACCGATTCAGTACGACCTTTACCGGCTTCCTTTCAATGGCGGAAAAGGAGGCATTGCGGAACGTATTATAGGCGCCTCGCAAAACGGCATGAGCAACAACTTTCCCAAGGTCTCACCCGACGGACGCTGGATCGTGTTCGTGCAGTGCCATAACGGCCAACTCATGCGTCCCGACAGCCAGCTCTATATAGTTCGCTTCGGAGGCGGGACTGCGCGCAAATTGCGCGCCAACACTCCTCTCATGAACTCATGGCACAGTTTTTCACCTAATGGCCGCTGGCTCGTCTTTTCCTCGAAAGCTCGTTCGCCATACACCCAAATGTATCTTACGCATATCGATTCCAAGGGCAATGACAGTCCCGCCATTCTGATCGACAATGCTACCGCAGCGAATCGTGCGGTCAACATCCCGGAGTTTGTCAATATTGCCGGCGATGCAATCGAAGATATTCAGGTTCCTGCCGCGGACCTGTATCGATTGATGGAAGAGGCTCGGCGACTTGGGGAACAGGGAGACACCGACCAGGCTCTGGCGATGTGGATACGAGCTTTGGCAATTGCGCCAGACGACCCCCAAGTACAAAACTCCCTGGGAATGGCCTATTTCATCCATGGCGATGTTGCAGAAGGGCTCGAGCACCTTCGCCAAGCCGTCCGAATCAATCCGCAGTTTGCCGAGGGCCACTATAACCTCGGCATGTCTCTCCTGCACCTTGACCATCCGGACCAGGCGTTGCCGGAACTCGAAGCCGATATCGCGATTCAGCCACGACACGCGTCTGGAGAAGAAGCCCTTGCAGTTGTCAACGATGAGTTAGGCAACAGCTCGGAAGCGCTGAATCACTGGCGTAAGGCGCTTGCCATTGAACCGAAGCGCAGCAGCGCCCTGGTTGGCATGGCGTGGCTGCTTGCAACCACGCCGGACCCTGCCCTCCGCAACGGGCCGGAGGCTGTAGCTCTAGCTACAAGGGCCGAGGAACTTGCGCCAGCAGGAGATCCGATTGTTCTCGATACCCTTGCTGCGGCATACGCCGAAACCGGGCAATTCGTAGAAGCGGTCACAATCGCCAATCGCGCCCTCGATCTGGCGGTTGAACGCAGAGACGAATCTCTCGCCAATGCGATCCGTACCCGCATTCTGCTTTATGAGAAGAACGCGCCGTTCCGCGACCAATCCTCATCGAACACCGCACAGCCCGCGAAGACGGGTGCGCAATGACGAGAACGCTAGGCCGGTACTTTCATCCTGGCTGATGCTTCACAGCTAAATTCAATCTGGCCGCCGCAGCGCTTGGCTCTCGAGGGGAACGTCCAGAGTCTCACGGAACTAGCAACAACAATCCGAAGAGCCGCCGAAAATTCGTGTGCGGCGCGACCGGGTCATCTTGATCGAACGTCGCGCACCGTTACGCTCCGCCAGTACGAGTTGCCCGCGTATCGATTTGGAACCAGCACGAAGTCATAGAGGCGTATTACAACAGACTGGTTGCGATGGCCGGCGAGATCCAGGTGGATCTTCTCCCAGTGAGGTTCGGAAACTTCCCCTTGCTTCAGCGGTTCCCCTTCAATCAGTCGGTCGAGCTGTTTGTCGTTGTTCACAAACACCACCAGATGCCACGTACGACCCGCATCTGCGCCAACTTCGAAATCGAGGGACGGGACGGCTCCCAAGTCGATAGTGCGACGTAACAGCGCACCACGAACTTCATCCCTCGGCCAGATCGCAAGAGTGTCGCCATCGAGATATGTGTCCCCACGGATTCCTGCGAGTCCGCCGCCTGCGCCTCCAAATCCGGCGCGCTCCAATGTCCAATCGGGATTCCACCACTGAGTAAGATCGGAAAGTTTGAAGAGTTCCGGCGCTTGGGTCCGGGGTTGCTGTACAGCAACGATCAGGTTGTCGTGGTCAATTCTGGCTCCGTGCTCCGCTAGAATCTTTTCACCAATCGCCTCCGTTCGAGCCGCCAGCCCGGAGATGCTCTCGTCTATATGAGGGGTGAGTTCGAGGGGCCCCATTGTTTCCCCATAAATCCGGTCATGTAGATCTGCCACTTCCTTCGCAGGAAGCGCCCGCATTCCATGCATGGCTGCGACCACCGAGCCTGCATTCGCCGCATTGCAATCGGTATCGGCGAAGTCCGCCGCCCGGAATGCGAGGTTTTCAGTGGTCATGAAGTCGCCGTGTCCGAACCAGACGCTTGTGGCTACAATTCCTCCGTTCACCACCGCATTGTTGGTTGCAGGATATTCGATACCCCAACGTTCGTTAATCGCACGATCAATCTCTTCCGGCGATTTCCCGGTCTCAGCCATCGAGATGACCTTGTCCAGACATTGGCGGTAGGGTGACAGGGGCGAGATAAGACGAGCAGCTTTGCGAACGATCTGCCGGGCGTCTTTTTCGACAAACCCGAGGCTGATCATTCCCGATACAAAAACGGCGCCATCGGTGCCTTCTGCATAGCCGTTGATGTGGGTCAACCTGCGTGCCATTTCCGCGGCAACATTGGGCATGCCCGGAGCAAGCGCCCCATAGACATCGCTGCTGAACTGCGGCCCGATCGTCCACCACAGCTTGTTGTAGCGCGGGCTGCCAGTATCCGGCGGCTTCACTCCGCGTTTCAGTAGCAAGAGCGCCTGTTCACTGGAACCCCATGACCCCGCGTTGTTTTCGAGCCACTGTGATCCGAGTTGTTCGACAGTGAGATGGATCCCGTACTTCTCAAATGCCCTGATAGCTACCATCTCGTAGTAGTAATCGTCGTCGACGGGCGCATATCCGTTTGAAGGCTGGAGCGGCGTACTCCTCAAAACGGAAGCGACCTGGTGCTCGAAGCGGAGGCCGGTCCACTGACCAACCATTTGCGCAGTCCATATCGCTTGGACTCGATCCATGTAATCGGCACGCGTCATGATCAACTGGTTGTTCAGTGCCGCGCCATTTCGCGGTAATGCGAAACCCACCCAACGATAGGCACAGAGACAAATCAAAATGAACAAAAGTCTACGCTGCGGCTTCATAGATCGATGGTAATGCTCCTTGAACTCGGTTCAATACGTGAGATGCGATCAATCTAGCAGTCATCGAACTGCCCGCTTCCGATTCGGCTTCGTACTGCTAGTAAGGTTGACGGCGGGGCTTGACCGAACATCGTTCGGCGGAGCCCCGGTCGAGTTACGCAGCTTTAGAGAGGTCTCGAGAATCAGGTGCTTTGCTGGGCTCTTATCACCCTCAAGCCGGTCGAGCAAGATCCGGGCGGCCGATGTCCCAAGTTGATAGCCTGATTGCGAAACAGAGGAAAGGGAGGGATTCGTCGTGTCTGCGAGATCAAGGTCATCGAATCCCATGATGGACACGTCCTCAGGACAACGAAGTCCAGCATCGCGAATGGCCAGCAGAGCTCCGAGTGCAATCAGGTCGTTTCCCGCGAAAATGGCCGTTGGACGGGGAATTAATCGCAGTAGGATGTTTGTCTTTAAGTAGCCGCCCTGTTTGTCGAAAGTGGTTTCCTGCGCGTACTCCGGAGCGAGGTGCAGTTTGGCCTCGCGAAGCGCGCGCTTAAAGCCGGCGAACCGGTCCTTCGCATTCGTCAGATGGAGTGGGCCCGAGATCGCCGCGAGTTTGGTATGTCCCATTTGAATAAGACTACGGATCGCATGGTAGGCCCCCGCCTCGTTATCGGCCGTGACACTGTCCCCGCTCCAGTTTTTGGGAAGGCGGTCTATGCAAACCACTCCCGTGCCCGCCCGTCGATATGATTCAGCCTGAGCTGTCAGGTCACTGAAGTTGGATGGGATCACAATGAGGCCAGCGGGAAGGTAGGTGCGCAACTCATTCAGATGGACCAGTTCCTTGGAGTGGTCATTGTCCGTATTACAAAGGATCAGCCGATATCCATTGGAGAATGCAACGTCCTCGGCGCCTCGCACTACGGCCGGGAAAAACGGGTTTGTAATATCCGGGATGATCATCCCGATCATATTGGTTTTGTCACGCCGAAGAGCACGTGCAAGTTGGCTAGGCTGATAGCCGGCAGCCTGCACTGCCTGAAGCACGCGTTGTCGCAACGGCTCCCGAACGCCGGCAGAATCGTTGAGCACATGCGAAACCGTACCAAGCGAGACGCCGGCAATCCTGGCGATGTCTTTCATGTTGGCCATCAGCGTTTTCCTTGCGCCAAATATGAACGCGGGGGCTTCTCCGTATTGTTCCCTTAAGTATACCAACTGTTGAAACATTTCAATTTTTCTTTATGCACCGCTGGCCCAATCGACTTTTGCGGCCTTGTAGGCCCAGGTAACGGCGAATGTACGCCCTCCATTCCCATCAAGCAGTGGTTCCAGCCATTCACCCATTGAAAACCCAGCACATTACTCTGGGATACCGGTGTGCTCGTGGTGAGCCCACAGTGGTCGTTCGGCTGCGCATACACGAACAGAAGGGATTGGGAATAGTTCCAGCCACTCCCTGTTTCCGCGGACTCGACACCGGCACTGGTCTGAAATTTCCCGAAGCTCACCTGAGATCCATGCAGAAAGCCTGGCTTAGCTGAAATCGTCAGTACCAACACATGACGCAACGGATCGTTTGGGGATTGAGGGCTGATCTCATTGTAGGCATCGCCGCCACCAAAATCGAACTCGCAGCCCAGGGGAGATGGATCGCGCGAGATTCCGACTTCCACCATGTTAAGCCGCAGTTGGTCGTTGTGATTGTCAAATGCGTGGAACTGACTGGTCTCCGATGGTGGACGATTCGTGTTCCCTTCCACATACGCGTCGAGCACGCCGCTAAACTCTAACCCATGCGATCGGAGCGATGGCGCCGAAAGCTCCTGACCGGCGAGCAAGGAGTCCAAACAAGGCAGCCAACCGCGAAAAATGCCGTCCAGAACAGATTCAAACTATGGGTAGGCTTTGTGAGCCACAGCTTGAATGTCGAGGAGCCGTGAGTCACGGCTCCTCCGCAGTCAACGCAACGTTCATTGTGCATCTTTTACGCAGCGGAATCCCACTCCTCCTGAGCGGTCGTAACTTGGCGCCATCAAGAGCAGCTTTCCATGCTGATCATCCTTGTATGCCTCCGGGAAGTACCAAACTGAGCCCATTGGCCGATAGTGATTTCCTCCGCGAACAATCGCGGCCCGCGTGTGATCGTCGATGTACTCGTCGGTCCACTGCCAGACGTTACCCACCATATCCATCACGCCAAAGGGACTGGCACCGCTCGGGTGCGCGTCCACATCGCTCGCCGGGAGCATCACCCGGCCCCGGTCGGGCACGGGCGCCGGTGCATTCGCAGCATCCGGTCCCCAGTTGCACGGTGATACGGGCATAGACGGGGGCGGCGAAACGCCCGCGGAGGGAATTGACGTGGGTACCCCGGCTCGCGGCACAGGGGGAAGCCAGTCGCAGTTACCCCAGGGATAAACCCGGTGATCGTTTCCTTCCGCCGCGTACTGCCACTCCCACTCATGGGGAAGTCGTTTCCCTGCCCATTGCGCATAAGCGCGAGCATCCTCAATCGACACCCATGTAACCGGCTTCTTCGCCCAGCCTTCGGGATAGGTGCCGCCCTTCCAATCCTTCAGAAAGTTGAGATCGTCCTTGGGATGATAGTGCGTGACATCCAGGAATTTCTTGAACTCTGCGTTGGTCACCGGGTACTTGTCGATGTAGAAAGGCTTGATCTCCACGGTGTGTTCGTGGAAACGCCGGGGCGAATCCTCCCACGGATATTGCACGTCAACGCCGCTGTCGTCCGTACCTTCAATCTCTATTCCCTCCACTTTGAAGTCGAACCGGCCACCCTCCATACGGACCATGCCCTGGGGCGCGGAGGTTGCAGGTGCTGTCGAAGGGATCTCGACAAGCTGCTGCGGAATTTCCTTCCACTCGTGGGAGAAGCTTGCAAGTGGTTTCTCCGTCATCGTTTTCATCTTCCCCATCAAGGTTTCGATCGAGGAGTCAGGCGCGCCCGGTGTCGCCAGCACTGCGCCATAACCGTGAGCTTCGATCGGGAACTCCAGAGTTGCATGCTCCCCTTCTACCTTCGCTCTGAGTTCCACTCCGTGATACAGGTCGAAATAGCGCATGCCCTGTTTGTACGACACCGACATCTGATCTTCGTTCACGTCGTATTCGTTGCGATTGACAATTGTCCAAACGGTCTGGTCCTTTAGGGGCCAGCGGCTTGCATAGACGCCATAACGCAGCATTGGATACAGCGGCTCCCAATCCTGGCTTACTAGGAAAGGGGCAACGCCTCGTTCGATCGTGGCGACTCTCCGCGTCGCTTCTCCATCGCGAGGGGTGACGCCATTCCAGATGCCCCATACGTTCTCCCAGCTCTCCCATCCCTCTCCGTTGAAGAAAGCGAATTGCAGATCATCGGTCTTGTCGCGGACCCAGCGCCCCTGGATATTCACCTGGTGCCGCGGCTCGAGCCAACGGTATCGATCGACCGTAGGAACAAACTGGAACGTGTATTGCCCCCACGTAAGAACGTTCCAGGCAATCCCTTCATCGTGTGGTCCGCCCTCGGGCTCAAACGCAAGCGGATGGGCCAACTTCTCTGCAGCAAGAGTGAATGCCAGTGGCACACCATCTTGTGTATCTCCGTTGATACCATCGGCATCGATTTCTTTCATAAGCTCAGCAATAGCATCCGGCCACGAGTTGCCCGGTTCTCGCGTTCCCTGGTCCCACATCATCATAGGAAATAGCACTCTTACGCCTCGGCGATGAAAGTCGGCGACCATCTTCCGTACGCCCTCTACCCCCCCCGGCATCGACCTCACCATGTCGAGTTGATTGCGATCGTCGATTCCCATGTTCGGGTAGGTAGCCCAGACCAAGACCGCATCAATCCCGCCGTATCGCTTATCGAGGTCATCGAGATACTTGTCGACGGTGTACTCTCCCGCGACAGCATCGTAGAAATATCGGTCGTGCACCATCATCTGCGGCTGGATGAAGCTTGATTCTGCCCACTTGAGCGCGGGCATCTCATACCGGGATGGGTCATAGCCGATTCGGATGCGGCGCTCGGTGCGCCAGTGCGTAATATCTGTTAGCCAGTCGTAATGGCTTAGCTGGGTGCATGGAATGTAGCCACCTTCCCAGGCGCCACGAATCGTGAAGCATGCAGGTGGCGGAATCTGTTGCCCCTTGGGTGCGTAGAAGGTGTCCTGGGTACGTCCGGGCGTCGCCGCGAGCGCTGCAAGAACCAGGAATCCCGCAGTCGAATGAATGATTCGAGTTTTCACTTTCATTGTGCCGCTCTCTCTCTTGAGTAAGGTCGGGATTATGAGTCTACGCGCAAACGCCGGCAGCCCTACCCCGCCAATTGATTTTCCATTTTGTGTGCATGAATGTCTTCCGCAGATACATACTTCTCGCTTTTGCCGATAGTCGATCTCCGTTCAGTTCATGACTTGATTACAGAGTTGATCTCTTGAAAACTCATGATGAGTGCTTTCAACTTCCAACTGACCTGAAACTCATTCAAGTGCCTTTGCCCAGACTCCGTTCACTTTCGCGGCACCACTGTAAAGAACCGATACCCGTACGCGGGTAACTCGATCACGATAGGGTCAAACTCGTTAGGCCGTGGGATTATGACAGCCGATTGCGCATCGACGATACCGGGTGTATCGACGACGCCAAGAAACAATTGCACGCTTTGCACAGTTGGCTGAAAGTTGTATACAGCAACCATTCTCTCGGAACCCTCTTGAGCTGTCTTCAAAATGGCATAGTACTTGTCGTCTGCGTTGGTTGCCAGCTTGGTACGCGTCGCCGTTGGGAAAAGCGCTGGATGGATGGCTTTCAATTTGAGGTTTGTCGCCTCATCATTGTCCGGACCCCTTTGTTCTTTGTGCTCCCTTGTGTAGACCACCACGTCACCAACCCCAACCATCAAGGCTTGCTGTAAGTGGTGTTTCATCGGATCATTGATGAAGTTGTCGGATAAAAACCTCCCATAAAGTACGCCACCTTGTTCCATAATCGAATCGCGCATCCCGTTGAGGCTGCTTTCGATTTGGTTTGGATTACCGGACTCGATCGCTTGCGCAAACTTCGCGTAGTATTCATGCATCGTGTTATAGCCCGCCTCGGTAATCCATGCCGTTGTGTTCCGACCCCCCTCCGGATCAACCAGCGTATTACCGTAGCTCGCCACGATGCTGGTGATGCTCTGTAGATTCTCCGACCAGGTCTGGTTGGGATAACAGAGTGGAGCGTCGATCACCATCCCGTCGATGCCTATGTCCATCCAGAAGCGCGCGATCCGCTCCGCCTCCTGCCTCCAATCGGGATCGCCCCAGTTCATCTGCGGCAGAGGAACCACAGACCCACCAGATCCGTCCGCCTTCCAACGCGACCAATAATAGGAAGCAGCAGCATCGCTGTAGTGCCATCCCCAATAGGCCTTATCGCGCTCCCGTTGCGCTGGAGTTATGTAGACATCTTCCTGCGTTGACGGTGGAGGCGCATCAGGTTTGTCCGACCAGAGGAACCTGCTGACCAGGCTGCTCTGAATGCCGGCCTTCTTGTCGTTTTCGGCCTGGATCCAGTCCGGAGCCTCCACGCTGAGGTACCCGAGATTGATAAAGATGATAGCGGCAAGATGCTTGCTGTGAGCTAAACGCACGGCACGACGGAAATCATCCATGCTGCCAAGTTCAGGGTCAATGCGGTAATAGTTCTTGGTGTCCAGGCCGTTATATGCGGTTCCCCCATCCGCCGGCGCGAAAATCTCGATGGCCGAGAAGCCTTCGTTCTTAATCTCGTCCAACTGCGTCGAAAGAAGAGCAGGGTCGAGCGAAAGCTCATAGCCGTACGTCAGTTTCTTCTTGAATGTGACCACCTTAATGCCGGCCGCCGCCCTGTACCAGCAGTCAGGAAGCAAATGGCGCATACCATCGGCGTCCTTCCGGACCTTGCATGAACGACCGCTTCCGGAGTCGGCCTGGCCAAGAAGTTGGACCGAAGCCGGAAGAAAGGAACAAGCTATATACAAGATGACGAGTGCAGCTCTGAAAGGCTTGTTGTGCGTCATGCGAATCTCTCCTTGCAAAAGGCCCTGAAATGGGGAAAAGTCAGCATCGACTGACTACCGGCGCGCCAGTCTAGTTCATGCTTCATTTGTGCAAATTCAGGCTAGTCATCTCTTCCAGGAAGCGATTCACTTCCAAGGCGGTGGGCATCGAGGGCTGCGCCCCGGTGCGCGTAACTGATATGGCGGCGACAGCGGAAGCAAATTGCGCACTTTCGACGGGGGACTTCCCCAACATGAGTCCTGTGGCGAATCCGCCATTGAACGCATCTCCAGCAGCGGTGGTGTCGATCGCCCTGACCTGAAATGCGGGGAGGGCTTCACCAGGGCCTGACTGCGATGCGAGATAAACACCATGTTCCCCCATCTTCAGGACCACGCCACCACACCCCTTGGCCAAGATCAGTTGTGCCATTTCAGCAGAGTCACGATTCTGTGTGCTGCCGTTCCGGCTTCCTGTGTAGAATGCAGCCTCAGTTTGGTTCGGCGTGAACCACGCAATGTGCTGGAAAATGGCCGGCGGCAGGTCCCTGGCAGGAGCCGGATCGAGAATCAGTGGCACGTTCTCCCGTGCGCAGATCGAGGCCAGATACTCCACGGTTTCAAGCGGAATCTCAAGCTGTGCAAGCACGATCCCTGCATCGCGGAGGATTCCGATGTTGGCTTCCAAATCCTGGGGAGTCACCTTCGAATTGGCGCCCGGAGTGACAACGATGTTGTTTTCACCCCGGCTGGAAACGACGATGACCGCAACGCCCGAAGTTCCATCGCTTGTCGCGACCCCGGCAATGTCCACCCCGGCACTTTGGAGGTGAGTTCTCAGCTGCGTTGCGAAGGAATCGCTGCCCAGGCGTCCGATAAGGCGCACGGGATAACCCAGCCTGGCTACAGCCACTGCCTGATTCGCTCCCTTGCCGCCGGGATGAATCTGAAAGTCCGTTCCGATCACGGTCTCGCCCAGGGCTGGTATCTTCTCCGTGGTCGCGACGAGGTCAGTATTGATGCTGCCAACGACGACGATTGGCTTCTTGTAAGACAATGCGATTCTCCTTAGAATCAAAAAACGACGATGAATTTCTTATGAAAACAAAGGTGCAACGGCGATGGCCGTCAGTCCGCACAGAAAGAACACGAACATCCAGGCCAGAGCCGCCCTGGAGCCGATGCAAACTCCTTCCAGATAAAGACCCCCCAGCAAGCGGAAATCATAGTCGCACCCTGGCCGATGGAGTACGACACGGCAGGTCCGACAATGTGCGCCCGCGAAGCCACAAAGTTCATCATTGCGCCGGTGCACCACACCGCCCCGCCCAGGACACCCCACAGGTGCCAGCTCCCCGGCGTTTGCCAATAGCCGCTCATCGAAGCGGGTTCACGGCCGTCGAGCGGCATCCGCATCAGCAGGTAATTCACTGGAATGGAGCAAGCCGCCACGCCTAGGACAAAGAAGAGGAGCGCCGCATAGGGACCCAACGCGCTTTGGCCGGTCATTGCCTTCGACACAAACGGATAGAAGCATCCCATGAGCAGGCCGGCAATGAGGCTGATGACGATTCCCCGCAGGCTCATGGCCGGTCGGTTTGCTTCGCGCAGGCGGTAGGCAACCGCGTCCAGCACGATCGCCGCAGCCACCAGCGCGATGCCGCCAAACAGCAGAAGAGGATTGCCTGCGGGCGAAATCACGTAGCTGCCGATTGCGCCGACAACAAGGGCTAGGCCGATACCTATGGGAAAAGCAACTGCCAGGCCGGCTATGTCGATGGCAGCCACCAGCAGCAGGTTGGCAATGTTGAAGATCACTCCGCCAGTCATCGCCAGCAGAACAGGATGCAGGCCGGCGTGGGCGATGTCTGAAAAGCAGGACCTGCCAGTGCCGCCAAAACTGCCCAGCGTCGAGCCCCACATCACGGCTGCGACGATCAAGCCGATCGCGTAATCCCAGTAGTACAGTTGAAACCTGTACCCTGGGCATAGCTTCATGGTGTTGGCCCACGACCCCCAGCAAAGCATGCTGATCAGCATGAATGAAAGAGATACGAAGTAAGTCTCTGGCTGGAACATGCAAAAGCCCCTTTGGGTTGGCCAGCGTACACGCAAAGACCAATCGGTTGTTGGGGTTTATCTTGACTTGGCTGCTTCGGCATTCCGTGTATCACCTTGCCGATTCTGCCGCCTTACGTCAATCCGCGTCCGGCGGCCAGACGCCTGAGTTACTGGTGTCCGGCCGCTGGCCACTTAGAAGATGAACTTCATAGCCACCTGCATATGACGTCCAGGACGGCCCCCGGTAACATAGCCGAATTGGGACTGATCATTGATCGCGCGGTCATCCAAGTTGTTCACTGAGGACCACTGCGTGTGATTGAAGGTGTTGAACGACTCGGCGCGCAACTGAAGCTGGGGCCCTTCGCGATAGACGTGGAAGCTCTTTTCGATTGAAGTGTCCCAGTTGTTCGTTCCCGGACCATGCAGGCTGTTGCGGCGTTCGTTGCCCCGGAAAAACGCAACGCCTGTGACTGGATCAGGATTGGGCTCCACAAAGCAATTCGTGTCAAAGGCGCGAGTGAAGCTCCGCGAACTGCGCGATAGGTTGCCGTCGCATACACGGTTAGGCACGTCCCCCATGTAGTCGAACGAACTCGTGTAGCCGTTCCAGACAGTGAATGGACTACCAGTCTCAAACGTCGCAATGGTGTTTAGCTGCCAACCGTTCAGACTCTCGCGCAGCAGGTGATTGGAGAGATGTGGCACAGGAATCGCGTACAGGACCATTCCGGCCAGGCGATGCGGATGATCGGCGTCGGACGGCCCATAGGCCCAGTCGCGATGCCACTCGCCGCCAATTCCGGCGTTCGTTCCGCTCTCACCATTTTCTCCAAAGAAAGTATCCAGTTGTTTCGACCACGTGTAACCGATCTGACTGGTAACCCCGTGCCAGTTTTGAGTCTTGAACTGGGCGGTCAATGCGTTGTAGTTGTTGTTACGGTCGTGATGCACCGCGTATATAGCTCCCCACCGATCTGGATACAGTTTGGAAAGAGGCCGGGCCTGGTAGAAATCCTCAGAGTTGAGATATACACCCGGCGGGGGCAAGTTGATGTCGTCCTGTGTGGTCAGCTTGGTTCCTTTCGATCCAACATAGCCCAGGCTGAAGACGGTGTTGTGGCCGAGTTGCTGTTGAATGTCGAGGCTCCAGCGCTGGATATAAGGAATGATTGCGCTTTGGGAGTCTACTGTGGTTGCGTCCTGGCGCTGGTACAGTTCCCCTCCCTTGTCACCCAGGGGAACAGGCCAATCACCCTTCACCACTGAGACGGCGGCCGGAAAGACGTTGTCGATGGTAAAGTACACCTGGTTGGGATCTCCCCCATTCTCAGAAGAATAGTTTGAGGAGTTGTAAGTTGCCCCACCGTACCCCGGCGAATTCCAGAACACCTGGTCGAGGAACTTGAACCGTCCTGTCTCGTAGAACATTCCATATCCCCCCCGAACCACAAGGTCTGGCCGCATGCGCCACGCAAAGCCAAAGCGGGGAGCAAAATTGTTTTTGTCCGCGGGATAGGGTTTGGCGTCCGTTCCCGGCGTTAGGCCGGGCATCACCAGGCGATAGCCTGGATACTTCATATCGAGTACACCCCAGTAGTTATCTACGCTGAACGCCGGTGGGGCCACATCATAGCGAAGGCCAAGGCTGAGAGTGAGCTTGGGAGTGACGCTCCATGTGTCGTTCAGGTAGCCGCCATACTCCGGCATGCGGAACCACAAGGCGCTGTCGCCTGACTTGAGCGGGGTGCGCTGGTTCATCGATGTAATTGCGCCGGTTTCAAACTCCGCCAGCCCATTCCACCCCGATCCATCATTGCTCAGTGGGCCCCGTCCCGTATAGCTGTTCCCCACCCACGCGGAGCGGATTACGTCGTTGTCGGTTTCGTCGCGCCGCGACCAGTAGACTCCGAGCTTGAACGAGTGGCGCCCAAGCGTTTTTGAGATGTTGTCCTCCAACTGGTAGATGGGCACCTTTTGGTACCAGTACTCGCCAGGCCCCTGACTCAGCGCCCAGAAGTTGTTGATGCCTAGGTTGTATGTACCGTCGGTGCTGATGCCGAGGGCGGAA
Source organism: Acidobacteriaceae bacterium (assembly GCA_003151435.1). Lineage (GTDB taxonomy): Bacteria > Acidobacteriota > Terriglobia > Terriglobales > Acidobacteriaceae > Telmatobacter. Next base: position 1,987 of record PLXP01000255.1, on the reverse strand, counting down.
AGGTCAGCCTGGCTGAACCCGGCGCCACCCGAAGATGTGTTTTGAAACAGGTTTTCAAACCAGGATGCCTGCATGAACCTGTTGATTGCCGAGGGTTCCTCGCTGCGATTCACAGCCTTGGTTATGCTGAAGGAGACTTCGTTATTCAGCGTGGGACCAAACGTGTGTACTTCGTGCCATTGATAGGTATCCACCGTGTGGACCGGCCCGTTGCCCAAGGTAAGCTCGGGCAATACGCCGCCCAGAGATATCTTGGTTCCGTAATCGTAGGACCAGCGAAAATACAGGTTGTCGTGCTCTGAGACATCATAGTCGCCACGGGCGGAGTAGTTATTGCCATCTATGCCGTTGGTGTAATACCCCTTCCAGTTATCAAAGACGCCGGGCAGCGGAGATGAATACCCGTTGGGGGCTGGAAAATGGCTCAGGTACGTGAGCGCCTTCGGATTAGGGTTGGGAATAATATTGTTCTGGTACGGCAGGCGAGTCTGGGTCGTCGGGTCAAACGTAGATGGATCATAGAGGACGTAGCGGCAATTGCTGGGCGCGTTACTTGTGCCGTCGCATTGGGTCACGTCAACGGGAAACTTGGTTAGCCACGCGCTGAAGTCGCCTTTGAGTTCGTCTGCAGTTGGCAATTCGGCCGTGGCAAGAGAGCTTCCGCGGTTCCGCGTTTGTTCAAATGATCCAAAAAAGAAAAGCTTGTGTTTGCGGCCATCGAATACCTTGGGCAGTAAAACGGGGCCGCCCGCGGTGAAGCCATACTGGTTTTGATGATAGGCATTGCGTTGCCAGTCTGTTGGTAGATGAGTTGCCTTGAAGTACGGGTCGTTTGCGTTCAGTCCGGCGTTTTGGAAGAAGTCATAAACGGTGCCATGCAACTCGCGGGTACCCGACTTGGTGGTAAGACTGATCTGACCTACATCGCGGCCGTACGCGGCGGAATAGTTGGTCACTTCGGCCTTCACCTCCTGAACAGCATCCATGTTGACGTTCATTACGGGACCCTCAACCCAGTTGTCGTTGTTGTTGAGGCCATCGATGTAGTAGCCAACACCATATTCAGTGCCACCAACGTTGAGTTGCTTGCCGCCGGTACTTGTGGCCGAAGCAAGGCCCCATGCGATACGGCTCGTGTCTCCGGTGCCGCTCGTGAACATGGGCACAGTCTGGGCATAGTTCAGGAAGTTGCGACCTTCCACTGGCATGTCATCTACCTGCTTGTTATCAATAACCTGGGAGACATTCGCATCCTCTGTCGCCATTATGGCGGCAGCGGCAGTAACGTAGACTACCTCTGAGGTCTCGCCGAGTTTCAAGGTGACATTGACTCGCCGGGATGTGCCGTTCTCCAGCGCTACAGGGGTTGATACGGCCAACGCAAATCCGGATTGGGCAACTGTGACCTGGTAGCGTCCGGCAATCAGGTTTGGGAACTGGTAGTTGCCGGCAGAGTCCGTTTGCGCTTTGGTCTCGACGCCGGTGTCCAGATTCTTGAGGGTTACCAGCGCCCCAGGCACAATCGCCTGCTGTGGATCGTCCACGCTGCCAACGATCGAGCTGGTTATGACCACTTGCCCATGCAACGTCCATGGGGCCAGCACAAGGATCATGAGGATCAGCGCACGGGCTAAACTGCACATCGCACTCTTGTTTGTCATCATAGACTCCAATGTTTTTGAAAGCTTTCAATTCAAACCGCGGTAATCTTAACCCGTCATTCTGCTTTCTGTCAAACCGCATAACGGCTCAGGGGCGGTTGACTCATGTCCCCACGCCAGAATCAGGGTGCCCAGGTCCGGATTCTCGGATCTGCAAGGGTTGCTAAGTCACTTGGCGCATACAGGGCAAAGCGCTCATCCAGCTTCAGTTTGGGGCTTCCGGGTGGATTAGTTAAACGCCGCAGGGCCCGGCGGCCTCCTCGCACTCCAGTGCGGTGGGACGGTACGGGATTCCAGTCGCTAAGCCGACTTGAACGAAGCCGCTG
>PLXP01000201.1 GCA_003151435.1 Acidobacteriaceae bacterium | reverse complement strand
TCGCCGTCCAGCACCTTGTACTGATCCTGCGCAAAATATTCGCTGACCACGTTGTGGCCCATGCGCACCGACCCCCCAGTCGGCGTCTCCGCGCCCGTCATCAATCGGATCAGAGTGGACTTGCCAGCGCCATTCACACCCACCAGCGCCACGCGGTCGCCGCGCTCGATGGTGAAGCGCACGTCACGCAGAACCTGTTTCTCGCCATAACTCTTCGAAAGTCCCTCTGTCTCAACGACGGTGCGTCCCGAGGGCGGCGGCTGGGGAAACTTGAAGTGGATTACGGGCTCATCTTCGGGAATCTCGATGCGCTCGATCTTTTCGAGCTCCTTGATGCGGCTCTGCACCTGCTTGGCCTTGGTGGCCTGCGCACGAAACCGGTTGATGAACGACTCGAGGTGCTCGATCTGTATGCGCTGATTGCGGTAGGCCGACTCAAGCTGCGTCCGCCGCTCGTCTTTCTGCGAAAGATACTTGGTGTAATTTCCCTGGTAGATATTGAGGCGCTTGTTCCATATCTCGACGGTGCGGTCGATGGTGACATCGAGAAAGTAGCGATCGTGCGAAATCAGGATGTACCCGAAGGGATAATTCTTGAGATAGTCCTCGAGCCAGTTGCGCGTTTCAAGATCGAGGTGATTGGTCGGCTCGTCGAGCAGCAGCAGGTTGGGCTTGGCCAGCAGCAGCTTGGCCAGCGCAATGCGCATCTGCCAGCCACCGCTGAACTCGTCCGTCAGCCGTCCCCAATCTTCCTTGCCGAAACCAAGACCTGTGAGCACGCCTCCCACTTGCGCGTCGAGCGCGTAGCCGTCGAGCGCGTGAAACCGCTCCTGAAGCAGCGAGAACCGTTCCGCAGCGGACTCGTACTCCGGGCTGGCGTGGTCAAGCTCGGTCAGTTGCCCGGCCAGATGCTCAATCTCCCGCTCCATATCGCGGAGTTCGTCGAAGACCGTGAGGCATTCCTCGAATATGGTGCGCCCGGCCAGCCGCAACCCTTCCTGCGGCAGATAACCGATGCTCATGCCGCGCGTCTGCTGCACGGCGCCGTAGTCCAGCGTCTCCAGCCCTGCCAGCACCTTCATCAGCGTGGACTTGCCGGTGCCGTTGGCGCCGACGAGAGCGGTCTTCTCCCGCGCCCGGATCAGCCAGTTGGCCTCAAGGAACAGCACCCGCGGCCCAAACCGCTTGCCCGCATTTTGCAGTGAAAGCATCAGGTTCTATTTTCGCAGAGGAAGCGGGGAACCGGTCGCGAACACGAAAAAGGCCGCCGCGTGGAGCGGCGGCCTTCTCAGGAGCCCCTGATTTAGCCGTTCTGTTCGCTCACGTCAGGATGAACGGTCCGGTAGCTGGCGTTGCCCTTCGACCATACCAGCAGCAGCAGGTCCTTTCCGGCGGGGCCCTGGTGCACCTGGTTCACAAACTCGCTGGCAGACTGCGCGGGTTTGCGATTGACTTCCATAATCACATCCCCCGGCTGAATTCCTGCGTCCTCGGCCGGGCTCGCGGGCCGCACCTGCTGCACCACCACGCCGCGCACGTGAACGGGGATGTTTAGCTGCTGGCGAGCCTGATCGTCGAGGTCAGCCACCGCCAGCCCGATCTTGCCTTTCTGGTCCCCGCTGTCGCCTTCGTTGTTCGCCTCCTCGCTCTTCGCGTGGTACTGCCCCACGGTGAGACTCAGCGACAACGGCTTGCCGTCGCGCACCACTCCGAGCTTGACCGCGGTTCCGGGCGACATCTGGCTGACCGCAACTTGCAGAGCGCTGCCGTTCACCACTCTCTCTCCGTTGACCTGCGTGACCACATCGCCCTGGTGCAGGCCGCCCTTGCTTGCCGGCGAGTCCGGCGTCACTTGGGCAACAATTGCGCCCGACGCCTCCTGCACGTTGAAGAAGTGGGCGTTGTCCGGCGTCACGTCGTTGATGTTGATGCCGAGGAAGCCGTGCTCCACCTTGCCGTGCTTGATGAGCTGGTCAGTCGTAGCGCGCACAATCTGCGACGGAATCGCAAACCCCGCGCCGGCAAATGCGCCGCTGTTCGAAATGATGAAAGTATTGATGCCGACCAGCTCGCCATGCGCGTTCACCAGCGGGCCGCCGGAGTTGCCTGGATTGATGGCCGCGTCAGTCTGGATGTAGCTGCCCGGTTTGCGCGCGTCATCCGAATAGGGGTTGGGCCGGTTGACCGCGCTCACAATGCCGCGCGTGACCGAAAACTGGAAGTAGCCGAACGGGCTGCCGAACGCCAGCACCGACTGGCCGGGCTGCAGCTTGGTCGAGTCGCCCCACACGACGGTGGGCAGATCGGTCGCATTCACCTTGATGACGGCCAGGTCGGTCAACTTGTCGGTGCCCACGACTTTGGCGCTCAGCACGCGGCGATCATTTAACGTGACCTTGATCTGCGTTGCGCCATCCACCACGTGGTTGTTGGTCACAATGTAGCCGTCCGGCGAGATGATAATGCCGCTGCCCACGCCATGTTCGATCTGCGCCTGTGGCGGCTGTTGCGGCATCATGGGGCCAAAAAACTGTTGCAGGCCCGGCGGCAGACCCTGCATCTGGCCTTGTTGACGGGCAAGATCGTCGCTGGAGCCGCGCGACGTGACGGCCACGTTGACGACTGCCGGGGTCACTTTGGACGCGACAGCCTCCATTGCGTGGTCCAACGCGGTCAGCGCGGAGACGCTGTTGTCGTCCATAGCCATGGCCGCATGTACGTGGCCGTGCCCGACAAACATCGCCGCGCCCAAGGCGAAGGCGCCTACGATTGCGGCGGGTGCGGATAGCTTCTTCGCAGTTGTTACTAATTGATTAGTTGATTGAGGCATGGAAGTCATCTCCAACAGGGTTGTTGTTGCGGTTGAAAAATCAGGTGCCAGCCCCTGGGCTCGCACCGCTTGATTTTGGGTTGAGGGTCCTAAGCTTGCCTAAATCTGCATAATCAGCCAGCCCACCGGAGTACGAACGGCTGCATACCTGGCCGGAACAACCATGTAGCCCAAACGTTGGCCATCGGCCACGCGAATCATGACCCGCGCAGGAACCGCCGGAGCCGGAGTATCGGTATAGCTCCACTCCGTCAGCACTACCAGCGTGCCCTGCTCCGGAACCTGCGCCGGATTGAGCGCCGGCAACTGTTCCGTTGCCTGCAGTTGCGCCATCATGTTCCGCTGCGGCGCAGGCTTTGCGCTCTTCGGGCGCACTGGCACCGGCTTGTACGCCGGGCGATGCGGCTCCTGCGGCATCACCGCCTTTAACAGTTGCGGTGTGCCTCCAAGCTCCCGGCCCAGTTCGCGCAGATCTTTCGGCGCCATGGTGCGCGCCTGGCTCGGGGCAAGCGCCGCTGGAACAAAGCTCACTAGCTGCGGACAATGTGCCAGCGCGAGGGTGCAGCCCAGGGCCCCAGCCATCAGGCCGGCCGTCGCCGCCATCGCGGGCTTGCGGCCCATCGAGTGGCCCGGCTGCCGCAAGATGCGCTGCACGCGCCGTACCAGTTCCGGCCGCCGCTCCCACGCGCCCAGTACCAGCGAAAGGCTGCGCTGCAGGATTGAGTACTCGGCCAGATGTGTCAGGCAAAGGGCATACGCCTTGCGCCCGGCGCTGGAGCGCAGAACGCGGTCGTCGCAGGCCAGCTCGCGCTCCGCGCACAGCCGCCGCTCCACCCACACCAGCACCGGATTCAGCGGGAAGAGCACAAGCCCGATCTTTTGCAGCAGATTGGTCCAGTCGTCGGCGCGGCGCAGGTGCTCCATCTCATGCAGCACCACCTGCTGCAACTCCAGTGCGGAGAGCCGTTCGACCAGCGTCGGAGGAAGCAGAACGCGCGGCCCAAAGAAACCGAGAACGCTGGGCCGAGCCACTTCCGCCGAGGTGCAGAGTTGCGCGGTCCTGCCTGCGGGCGCATCGTGCAGCAGGGCTTGCATTTCCGAGTCAGCGTCGATCGGAGTCGCACGCCGGGCAAGCCGATGCAGGTGGATGGCCCCGAGGATGAGTTGCGTCCCTCTCCACACGGATAGCGCCACCCAAACCGTGGCAATCGCAAGGCTCCAGCGCATATCCAGATGAACGGAGGCTAGATGAGAGCCCAGCCCGCTCGTAGCTCTCACTCCGAATGTCGGAAGAACATGTAGCAAAGCCAACAAAATGAATATGTTGAGCCACACCACCGACCGCGCAGCGGCGCTCAGGCCGGGCAGCAGGCGCAGAGCCAGCACCACACAGACGGCCAGCACCGAACCCTCCCAAATCGCGGAGAACAGCGCCCCCGTGGCCGCCGCGGAAAGGAAAGGAAGCAGGTGAAGGAGCGATTGCATCTAGACTTCCTCCTCCACCTGGTCGGGCGTCTCGGCAATCGCCTCTTTCAGGCGCTTCAGCTCGTCGGGACTGATTTCGTCGTCGCCTAACAGCGACAGCAACAGGCGTTCACGCGAGTTGCCGAAAAACCTCTGAAGCACGTTGCGCACCTCCGACCGGCTGGCCTCCTGCTCCCCAATGCACGAGCTGTAAAGGAAGGCCCGACCCTCCTGCCGATGGCAGACGTACCCTTTGGTTTCGAGAATTCGTATGGTGGTGAGGACAGAGGTGTACGCCAGCGCCCCCTCTTCGGAAGTGGCTGTCACCATCTCAGCGACAGTCGATTCGCCGCGAGCCCATAGCACCTTCATGAGCCTGAGCTCGGCCTGGGTCAGCGTGATGGATCTCTTTGGAGGCATAAAAGTTGAGAATTTCGTGAAGCCGATTGCCGTCCTTTCTCTCCCTTTCAGACGAACAACTAATAATTTAGTTAGCAGGCAGGCGGATGACATCTGTTTTCTTCAGTCCGTGACTTCAGCAGTCGGGCCCCACGCAATCTTCTGCCCCAGAAGCCTCCCGGTTTGGCACTAACCCCGTCACACCCTACAATGCTCCATAGGCCGGGCCTGTAGCTCAACGGTTAGAGCAGGGGACTCATAATCCTAAAAGGCACATTTGTACGACTTTGTATCGGCTTGTTATCTCTTGTCGTATTAATCACTTACAGGATTAGTCTACAACACCGTACAAGGCCATAAACGCAGGTACTAGCTACGTTTTTAGATACAGTAGTCTTACTCTCCCATCTAAAGCATCGGATGGTAACTGTCTCTGATAAACCGTTATGGATCAGGTGCTCTTTTTCAGCGGAACGCATAATTCATGGCGCACATAGCTGCGGCACACTCACAATAAAAGCAAAGAGTATCGCGTAAGCGCAACTATATCAGCAACATAGAGTCTAACTATATAGAACCACTCTTCACCAAAGAGGACTTATGAGACCTCCAAAAGGACACGGTGATCGGACTCGATCCAATCGGGACTTCAGCCGCACATCAGAGGAGTGTAGGGAGAGATTTTGAACCTTACCCGGTTTCAAGAACTGCTGGCTTATCCAAGGCGAGGCAGCCGGCCTGCGCTGGGCGGACATTCATCTTGAGCCTGCTGGCGATGGTCGTTATGGCTGGTTGCAAGTGCGCGACGGCAAGTCCAAGAATGCCCAGAGGACTGTTCCGCTGAGCGAACGAGTGAGGCTGCAACCGGAGGGTCGATCCTGAGGGCCTGTAAACGAACGTACCCACCCTGCCGCTTGCGTATACAGAAGACTGCATTGTTCTACCGCGCCAGATTTGTAAGCAGCGGATTCCAAGGGAAATAGCAGAGGGGGCGAATGGCTATCAACTTGCCATAGCTAAGAAGGAATGCTGCGGCTCGGCGGCCTTCCGGCTCAGACGGATCGGCTCATCCATGGTGTGTCTGGCAAGTATTCAGAGCCGTTCGGAGACCCGGGAGGTCATCGATGTTGAATCGTACTGGTTTGAATGTGCTGCTGGCTGGTCTTGCGTTGGTGGTTGTAGGTTGCAGCAACACTGAAGTGGGTTATATCCAAATCTCTCCGGCGACGCAGTCTCTAGCCGCAGGCCAGACCGTGCAGTTGACCGCGACCGGAATCATCGGCCACGGGACACATCCCACGAGTTCTCAGGATGTGACCAACCAAGTTATCTGGACCTCCAGCACTCCTGCCGTGGCCACCGTGAGTTCATCCGGATTGTCTACCGCAGTGTCCATAGGCACAGCGACGATTTCGGCCAGCATGGCAGGGTCCACCGGCGCGACGGCGACGATTACCGTTACGAGCGGAGGCGGGGGCACGGGAGGGGCAACCTTAGCTTCGCTTGCCATCATTCCAAGCTCCCAATCGGTTGCTTCGCCAAGTCAAACGAGCCAATTCATCGCGATTGGAACAACGTCCTCGGGGGCTACGGAAAACCTGACCAACCAGGTTGCCTGGAGTTCGAGCAGCACGCAGATTGCCACAATCAGTGCTGGCGGGCTTGCCACGGGGCTCAGCAAGGGGACCACCACCATTACTGCCATCGCGACGATCTCCGGCAGTGCTGTGGTGACGGGAACCGCATCGTTTACGGTGATCGGCGGAGCTTCTGAGCCAATCACCGCGCTTTCCATCAGTCCTGGTTCACTGTCGCTGTCTGCGACAGGTCAAACTGGCCAGTTCATTGCATTCGGCACTTCTGGAAGCACCGGTCTCCAGCAGGATGTGACAAACTCGTCGCAACTTGCGTGGAGTTCCAGCATTCCAACGATTGCCACCATCAGCGCTTCTGGGCTGGCTACAGGCGTCAGTGCGGGTAGTACCACGATTACGGCGAAATGGACGAACCCCGATAACAGCGTGGTGTCGTCTATAGCAACCGTCACGGTTGCAGTGACATCCGCGCCGGAGCCTCTGCTTTCGCTCACCATCATTCCTGGCGAACAGTCAGTCTCGTCGACCAATGAGACCGGTCAGTTTATTGCGGTTGGGACTTTCTCGACAACTCCAACGGTCCAAATGCTGCCCGCCACTCACGATGGGAAGCAGTTCCCGATCACCTGGAGTTCCAGCGACGTAAAAACTGCCACAGTCAACTCTTCCGGGCTTGTCACGGGGCTGAATGGTGGCGGTACTGCCATCATTGCCATCGCGCAGAATCCCGACGGAACCCTGGTGACAGGCATCGCCACGTTCGGGGCTTCGGGCGGTAGCGGAACACGATTGGCGACACTGACGGTCGTGAACGTCGGTCCCAACTCGACAGATTGGCTGGTAACGGCTCCTTCAAGCAGCGGTGTGCCGAACCTGATTCATTGCGGTCCGGGATCTCAAACTGCTGGCCTGGGCACCTCGGTATGCGTGGGAGACTATCCCATTGGCGCTCCGGTGACATTGACTGAATCGCCAACCAACAGCGAATTTGGCGGGTGGTCGGCAAACTGCGAGAATCCTCCAGGCACGCCAAACCTGACATCGACTTGCACGCTTACTAATTTGCCCGACAATGCCACCGTTGGCGCGATTTTCAATTGATGCGCAAATGAGGCGCAGAAATAGCCAAGAAAGCCGCTCTTCGGAGCGGCTTTCGTGCGTTTTGAGGCATAGTTTAAGAAGTTCCACAGGCCGGGGTTTTACGCCGGCGTCTTCACTTCCGGCCAAAACCGGAAGGCGCGGAAGGTGGCTTTTCCCGCACCATAGGCGCAGAGGGCAGGGCGGACATCCAGAAAGCCGCCCAGAACGTTGTGGTCCATGCCGGAGATCTCGGCGGACTCCTCGGTGCGGCGCCTCGGCTAGCCTTCGCGTGGACCGCCAGATGATCGACAACATCATCCGACCAGGGATCGGCAAGCTCCGCCTCAAGGCGGTCGGAAGACGCGATATTGAGGCGCTTCATCTTTCCCTGAAGCCCACTCTCTATGCTGCCAACCGACTCCTGTCGTTGCTCTCGAAGATGTTCAACCTCGGGATTCAATGGAAATGGACGACAGACAATCCCGCTCGCGGTGTTCCAAGGTTCCAAGAGGGCAAGCGGGAGCGATGGCTAACGACGGAAGAGATTCAGCGATTTCGGGAGGCACTCGACTCCTACACGGATCAAAATGCGGCGAATGCTCTTCGGTTGCTCTTGCTCACTGGCTCGCGCGAAGGAGAAGTCCTAAAGGCCGAATGGAAACAGTTCGACTTCCAGCGCGGGGTGTGGACCAAGCCGAGCCACAACACAAAGCAAAAGCGGGTGGAGCACATACCGCTGAGCACAGCGGCGCTCAAACTGCTCAAGGGCATGATGCCGAAGGATGCAACCGGGGCGCTATTCCCCGGAAGGCACGGCGGAGCACGTGTCTCGCTGCGGAGACCCTGGATACAAGCTTGCAAAGCATCCGGCCTGGCCGAAGCCGAACAAGTCAAGGGCAAGCATCGCATGATAACCCGATACCGTCCCACGATCCGTATCCATGATTTGCGGCATAATTTTGCTTCCCACTTGGCATCCAATGGCGTTACCTTGCAGGTTGTGGGCAAGCTGTTAGGACACACAATGGCGCAAACAACGATGAGGTATGCGCACTTGCAGGACGAGGCACTGAGGGCCGCGACCAATCGCTTTGGGGAGATCTATTCCGAGGCCAAAAAGAGCAGTTTTGGAACATAACATCATGAAAATGTAGCATATCAACTGGTACGGGATGAGTAAGTTACTGAGTTACATTTTCGCTTGACATCCAAGTGCGCGTGGGAGATGATGAACATAACCTTTTCCAATGGAGTGGAAGCTTAAGGTAATTTCCATGACGTTGGAGGAGCGATGTCCACTTTACAGCAGGCTTCACCGCAAGAACCCATCCCACCGTTTTCATATCCAGATGACAAACCCATTGTTCGGCTAGTCCTTGAAGGCTATCTACGCCGTGAAGAATTGGCTGCGCAGTTTGGTCTGAATGTAAGAACACTCGACCGCTGGGAAGCTCTGCGTGTGGGGCCACCGCGCGTCTGCGTCGGGCGAACAATTCTTTACAACATCCAATCTGTCCGCGAGTGGCTGGACTCTCACGAACACCAGGCGTTCCCTACGAAGAGACGGCGCGGCTTTTCAGGGGTGAAGCCATGACGCGGTCTAGATTAAGACCGAACGTCCATCACGAGTTGCGCTCAGACCTTGAATGGGCTGCACTTGCCTTGAAGAAGGCCAAGTACGCGGTAACCGGCAAGCCGGTCAAACACCTTGGGAGGTTTTGGATTTGCAGGTTTGTCCCGTATCGTCACCTGTTCCTGATGCATCCCAGCGCGCACCTCGCGAGTCTCCAAATGACTGACGAGTTCGGTGGGGCCAACCGCGAATACTTCCCTAGCCCTAAAGCCTGCTTCTTGAGGCTACAAGGCCTCTTCCTGAGGTCAAGGGCGGGCTGGGTACCCAACCCCCCTACACAAATCTCTTCCAGAGGCACAAGCCTCAATTCAGCCTCATTTTCCTCTTGGAGTTGAGTTTGTAACGCATTCCGACGTACAAGTCTCTGCTAATTGCTCACCTAATGACCTAAACAATCCAATAGTTTGTCAAGTGCACTTGATTGCCGCAGGAGAAGCATGATGAATATCCAGGAAGTTCAAATGAACACCGCAAAATTCGAGGCCGTAATAGAAAAGTGCTCTTTTTTGGGAATTACACGAGAGTCTCTAGATATTTGCGATGGTAACTGGACAATAGCACGTTTGCTCTCCGCGATTATTTATTGGTTTCGCCCCGGTGCCAACGGTGATGGTCGCGCAGTGAAATTCCGTGACGGTCAGTACTGGGTGTATAAGACTGCCAAAGAATGGCGGACGGAGATAGGACTTTCTGAGTGGGAATTCCGCACGGCATTGGATTCTATTGAGGCCATGGGGCTGATTGAGCGAAGATCAATGAAAGCCTCAAACAAGAATAAGCAGTGTGTGAAGCAACTACATCTCTCTCTCGACAAAAACCTGCTGTGCAAGATGATTAAGGATGTTCAAGCCACCCATGACTATCCCCATGCTGCTTGTGTCTCCGATTTTCCTCCTGCGCCTGTTGTTACCTCGAATCAAAACTCTTCAATATCCCTCGTAAATCCCCCCTCTCACCCCTCTATGAGTGTGCCTCAAAATGATAGTACAGAGGGTTCTTTCCCCCTAAAAGCAAGTACCAATACTGGCGGTGAAAACACCACCAAAGAGCAAACAGGAGAGGAGAAAATAAAAACAACAGGGGTAGAGAAGATAGAGAAAGTAAAGAAAGAAGAGATAGTAGGTACAGTATTGGCCGGGAAAGTCATGACGGGTAACAAGGTTGTAGGCATAGACGCCCTATGGGCGGCAATACCGGGAAGCTTGCCACTCACTCCAAAACAGCGTGGACAACTGCATGGGCTGGTAAAAAAAGCTGGATGGACCGCATACTACTCGCTCGAATACGCAATATCGCATTGGTCAGACTTCGGATGGCGTTGCATGAATGTGTCAGCTAAATCGTATCCCGTGGAGCCCAATATCGATTATGTGACAAAGCACTTCTACACTGCATTTGAACTCTGGTATAAGAACCTCTGGAGCTCTGAGAAGGACAAGGTACGAACCTTCCTGATCCAGAGGGGTGACTGGTGGCATACAGTACCAGGGTTGCAGGAGAAGATCGGGGTCAAGGCGGGACCGGATGGTGATCTCCATCTGCTGCCGCCAAAGGTCCCGATGAGTTATGAAGAAGCTTGGTCGATCTACATCAAGGCGGAAACTCCAGAGCAGAAGGCCTATAGGCTGGCCAGCCAGTCAGATTGGTACGCTGCGCAGATCGAGGCCGAGAAAGCGCCTCAAGATGAGGCCGCGCAGGCTAAATACCTGACAGCCAAGAAAGCTTATGATGAGTATGGGGCAGCCGAGGATGAAGCCCTCAAACAGTTGGGATGGGTCGAGGTCGAACAGGTGGCCGCGTAGCGGTTGTGCAATCAATGCACGGATCTCCCAGCCTGTGCCGTTCTCTTCAATTCGTTCTTTGGTTTGGTTGGACCCACAGGGCACAACAATAACAAAGAGTACGGGAAGGAGTACGGCAGAACTTACTTTTGCGGTCGCAGAATCGTTTCCGCAAGAGGAGAGAGAAACAACCGTAAAGACCAAAGCAGAGGGAGAAAAGAAAGAAAAAGCAGAAGGGGAGAAACATGTGATATATCAGGACAAAGTAGGCAGTATCCGACAGAAAGTGGAGAACGAAACGAACCTTACCGTTACTTGGAAGAGTGCGGTACTCGATGCTTATGGATCAGAGGAATATATTAAGCCCATGACCAACAAGGAACGAGGACAACTGGCTAAAATCAAAAAGGATCTGGGACCGGACACGGAAAGGATCATTGCCCATACGGTGCATAACTGGTGTCGATTTGGTTGGGAGGCGAGGTCAGACTGCGGTCAGGCCACGTTCCCTGGTCGCCCCTCTATCGGGTACCTGTTGAAGCATGAGGGGACAGCCCCTCGTCAATGGGAAAGGTATTTGCAATCAATTGCACCGGTCCCGGTCTTGCCTGAGTCTGAGCAGGGCACTAAGTCTGTGCACGCCATTTCGTTTGTATCCCTCCGGGCAAGTCCATTATATTCGTAGGATATGAAAGATGAATCACTGAAGGCATGAGTGAATATCCAGTCACTACTGATGGTCGTCGCCATCGTCGCAGCCGT
>PLXP01000230.1 GCA_003151435.1 Acidobacteriaceae bacterium | reverse complement strand
GCCGCATCCTCGACGCCGCTCTTTCCGAGTTCAGCGCCAACGGCCTTGCAGGTGCCCGTACGGAGCGCATCGCGGCCGCCGCCGGGGTCAATAAAGCCCTTCTTTACTACTACTTCGAGAGCAAAGAGAAGCTTTACCTGGCCGCTCTGGAAATGATCGCCGCCAAGGTTCGCGACAGCTCCATGGCCGTGTTTCTGCGCGATGGAACGGCCGGTGAACGCATCCTCCGCGCCGCGCTCAACCACTTCGACCGCATTCTGGCGCAGCAGGAGTTCCAGAGCCTGATGCAGCAGGAGATGATGCGTCTGCACAAGGGCGAGTCTGGCGCTATGCCTGTGCTGGTCAAACGGGTCTTCGCGCCTGTCATGACCATGTTTCAGGCCATGCTGCGCGAGGGCATCACGTCGGGTGAACTCATCAATGTGGACTGGATGCAAATCTTGCTGTCGGCTCTTGGCGCCAATGTCTTCTACTTTCTCAGCGCCCCAGTCTGGCGGCTGCTCGCGCCTTTTGAACCTTTCGCCCCAGTCGCCCTTGCGGCACGAAGAAAAGCGCTGGTGGAGTTCCTGGGACAGGCTCTGTTTCTAGACCGGCGTCACGGCGCGGAGATGGCCGCCCGCGTATTCGCCGACACTCCGATGCCCGAAGTGAAGGGCGATCGGCTCAAGGTTTGGAGGAAAGATGAACCCGCGCAATAGGGTTTTCATGATTCTGGGGCTGCTCACTGTGGGCTCGCTCATCTGGTATCTGCTGACGGCGCGGCCCACGGGCGACCTGCAACTCATTGGCACCGTTGACGCCAACGAGGTCGAGGTCAGCTCCAAGATTCCCGGCCGCATCCAGACGCTCACGGTGGAAGAAGGCCAGGACGTAAAGGCCGGCCAGCTCATCGCCGTAATTGAAAGTGAAGACCTGTCCGCCGCGCAAAAGGCCGCCGAAGCGACGGTCGCAAGCCAGCAGTCGAAGCTGAGCGAGACGGTGGAGACCGAGCGCCAGACCCGCGGCGAGACCTCAAGCCAGGCCGTCAACGCTGAAGCCCAGGTGCGCGCGGCCAAGGCGGCATTGACGCAGGCCCAGGCACAGCTTGCTCACCAGCAGGCTGACACGCATCGCACCGTGGCGCTGGCCAAGCAGGGCATTATGAGCGCGCAGGCCAGCGACGAAGCTACCGCCAGCCTGCAGTCCTACGAGGCCGCGGTTCAGGCGGCGAAGGAGAACGTTGCCGCCGCAGAAGCCGCACTGCAGCAGGCCCGCGCGCACCAACTGCAGGCCGCCGTCGCCGCGCGCACGGTGGCCTCCACGCGGGGCCAGGTGCTGAACGCACGCGCCCTCGCAGCCGAAGCCGGTGTCGAGGTTGGCTACGCGAAGGTATTGGCGCCTGTCGATGGCAAGATTAACGTGTGGGCCGCGCGACAGGGCGAAGTCGTCTCGCCCGGCACGCCGATCGTCACCATCATGGACTTGACGCAGACCTGGGTGTACGCGCCGCTGCCTGAGACGCAGGCCGACGCGGTGCAACTTAGCGATAGCCTGCGCGTGGTGCTGCCCAGCGGCGCCAGCGTGCAGGGCAAGGTCATCGCGAAATCTGCCGAAGCCGATTTCGCCACCCAGCGCGACATCAATGGCGGCCGCAAGCGCGACATCAAGACCATTCGCCTGAAGCTGCTGATCGGCAACCCTGGCGAGCGCTTTGTGCCCGGCATGACAGCCGACGTCTACATCCCCAAAGACAAGCTGGTGAAGCAATGACGCGGACGCTAAAACCCGGTCCTGCCATGCACGCAGAGGGAGCGCCCCCGGGAGTGGCCCCGCCGGCCATTGCGGTTGAAGATATTGTGAAGCGCTACGGCGATTTTGAGGCGGTGAAGAAGGTCAACTTCCAGGTGGCTGACGGAGAAATCTTCGGTCTGCTGGGCCCAAACGGGGCGGGGAAGAGCACGCTGATTCGCATGATGACTACGCTCATTCCTGTCACGTCGGGTCGCGCCTTGGTTGGGGGCCACGACGTGAGCAAAGAGGCCAATGCTGTCCGGCGCATGATCGGCGTCATCCCTCAGGCTTTGACCAGCGACCAGGACCTCACGGTCGAAGAAAACCTGAGCATCTACGCCAAGCTCTACTCGGTGCCGCGGGCAGAGCGGGAGAAAAACATCAATGAGGTGCTGGAGGCCGTCGACTTGGCGAAGTGGCGCGGTGCGCAGACCAAGACGCTGTCTGGCGGAATGCGGCGGCGGCTTGAGATTGCGCGCGGCCTGGTGCATGATCCGCGGATTTTCTTTCTCGACGAGCCGACCACAGGGCTCGACCCTGTCTCGCGCATCGCGGTGTGGGAGATGCTGAACAACCTGAAGAAAACGCGCAGCCTCACCATGCTGCTGACCACGCATTACATGGAAGAAGCCGATCGGCTCTGTGACCGCATCGCCATCGTCGATCACGGCACGCTCGTGGCGCTCGGCACGCCTGTGGAGCTGAAGCAGAGCGTTCCCGGCTCCAACGTGGTCGAAGTTCAATTTGCGCGCGAGTGGGACGAGTGGCCCGCGCGCCTTGGCCAACTGACCGGTGTCACCGATGTGCAGTCGCAGTCGGCCGGCGTCTATCGCGTGCTCACGTCGAATGGATCGCAGACCACCACGCAGCTTGTCGAGATGGCGACCTCTCTTGGCGAGCAACTCACTTCGCTCAGCGTGCAGAACACGTCGCTGGACGATGTGTTTGTCCACTACACCGGCCGTCAGTTGCGCGACGAACAGATCAAGCCCGTTAACTTCATCATGCCGCCCAGGCCGGGAGCACAGCCATGAACCGAATGTTTGCCATCATCGAGCGCGAGATGCGCAAGTTCTTCCGCTCCCCGGTCCTGATGATCATGTCGATGATGCTGCCGCTGGTGCAGCTCATCATCCTGGGCAACGCCTTCGGGGGAAAAGTGCGCGGCGCGCGCGTGGCTGTTGTCGATTACGATCACGGTCCGCAATCGGTCAAGATTCGCGAGGAGTTCGACTCCGTCGCCGTCAACATCGCCACCTTCACCACACTCAACTACAACGACGAGCGTCAGGCTCGCGAAGATGTGCGCACCGGCAAGATCGATGCCGCGGTCATCATTCCTGCTCAGTATTCACGCCATGTCTACACCAAGGATGCGCCGCGCCTCGGCCTTGTCGTCGACAACTCTGACCAGTTCATGAGCAGCAGCATTGAGGGCGAGATGCAATCGCTTGTCGACGCGCTCAATCAACCCGTCGTGCCCGATCGGGTCGTCAAGAACATCGCTCTGCAGATCGTCGAACTGTACCCCTACGTCGAGTACATGAAGTATTTGCTGTCCGGCTCCATCGCGCTGGCCATGTACATTTCGGTGATGATCGGCGGCGGCATGCTCTACATCGACGACAAGGCGCGCGGCGTGCATGAGGGCTATCTGGTCACGCCTATCACCAAGCTTGAACTTGTGATGGGGCTTAACATCGCGGGCGCCATCAAGGCGGTGCTCTCGGGCATCTGTCTCACGGTGATTGGCTCGCTGATGGCTGGGCTTGGCGTCATCTTCCATCCCGCAGCGCTGTTCGACTTGTTCCTGCTCATCCTCGGAACGTCGATCGCCTTCAACGGCATGATGTTTCTGATGATGGTGCGCGTCGACGATCCCCTTGTGCCGCGCGCCATGTTCGGCGTGCTCAACACGCTGTTGTTCTTCCCGTCGGGCGCCATTTACCCTATCGCCGCGTTTCCAAAGTGGTTGCGCGCCATTGCCATTGTGGATCCATTCACGTACGCGATTCACGGATTCAAAGCCATTTTGCTGAAGGATGGAGGCCTCGTCTCCATCGAAAGGGATCTGTTGTTTCTGTTCGCGTTCGGTATCGGCACGCTGCTGATTGCCACGCCGCTGTTCAAACGAACGCTGTAATGAATTGAGTTTCCGGCGCGCAAGATTCCCGGAACGCAAAGAGGCGGTCCATCCTTGTGGGAGGATGGGCCGCCTCTGCGCGTTTAGAGATTGACGATCACCAACACAAGTTGCGGTTTGCCGTCCGTGCTCGCATTCAGTCTATGGACCTCCGCTGGTCCCGTGAGAACCAAACCACTGGCGCAGCTATGCGGAGAAATGGGTTCGCCTTCCGGCGAACCCGTCCAAGAGGCAATATAGAAGGGGAAAGTTTGCGGGTATGCCAATGATCGTGCGGAGACTAGCAAGAACTTGGGGAAAGTGCTTACTGCGCGGAGTTGGTCGGGGATGTCTCTTTGATTGGAGAGTACGGGAGCGCTAGCCCCCGTACTATACCGTCCGGCTCACAATTGCAATTCATTTGAGGACGCCGGATAAGTTAACGGAATGCCTGCCAAAAAGAGAAACTCAAGTTTTTGGTGGGCTGGCTGTTCTTATTTCTTCTTGTCGCCCGTGTGGCCGCGACCATCCCGCACTTCATTTCCTTTGAAGTTTTCGACCTTATCGAGACGCTTTGACGGCTCGGCTTTCTCGCCACGTTGCGGGGTTGGGCCGTTGTAGCCGTGTTCGGGATGAAGACGGTTATTTACGTGGCCGCGGAAGTTTTCAGGACCATGAAACCACGGGCCGGTACCGATGAAGACACCGCCGGTAAACCATTCCGGGCCGTAGTAGCCGTAGGGCGCGCAACCATAGGGAGCGGCGTCATAATAGCCGTAAGGACATTCGGGTGCGACTCCAATCTCCACAGCAACCTGGGCCGACGCTTTCTGGGCACTTAGCATCATGAAGCATCCAGCGAAAGCCGTTAGTGCAACAAGCCTGAATCCGGTCATACGATTTCCTCACTATTGAGGGGCTGTCATCGAACACCCCTTGGCTAATCAAGGTAGCGACCTGGATCATTTCCGTCTGAGCAAAAGGGGCCATGTGCGAGATGGCCGATCTTGTCGATCACCGGGACGCGCCTGTCGCTGGGTTCGATCTGGCTCGATCTTACGGGGCGGGAGGGGTTTGTTCGTGCAGCACACTAGATCGATTGGACGGGCAGCAGCGTAAGGTCGTCGACGAGGCCGACTTCCTTTTGCACGAACGGTTCGCCGTAACGGACGCCGGCCAGCAGGCCGTAGTGGCGCGCCTCGGCAAACGTCCGCTCGCGAATCTCTTCCTCGGGGACAAAGAGCCCGCCGCCCGCAGCCTGGTTGGCATACTGCGAGCGATACGCCATCAATGCCGCGTGGCGCTGCTCGATGAAGGGCGTAATGTCCACGATGAAGCTGGGCCGCACGTCCGCGTAGAGGCTGGCGTAGACAATCTTGAAGGGCCGATGCGGATTCGCGCCTGTCTCGATCTTTGCAAGGCCGGAGAGAAAACACGCTTCATACCCCAGCGAAGCCACGATGGCGTGATCGGGATGGCGCGCCTGCCAGTAGGGAAGAATCACCACGCGCGGACGCAACTCGCGCAGCACGCGCACAATCTTGATGCGGTTTTCAAGGGTGTTGGCGATCGCGCCGTCGGGCAGGTCGAGAGCCTGCCGCCAGCCCACGCCCAGCAGCCTTGCGGCTTCATCGGCTTCGCGGGCGCGGTCCGGGGCTGAGCCGCGGGTTCCGGCTTCGCCTTGCGTCAGGTCCAGGATCGCGGTGCGCAGCCCGCGACCCGCCATCCGCAACAGTGTGCCGCCGCACGTTTGCTCCACGTCGTCGCGGTGCGCGGCAATGGCCAGAACGTCTGCCGATGGAGAATTGTCTGTGGGAGTTGCTGTCATTGGGGATCGCACCCTGTCGGGATTCGTGGAACCCCACCCTTCCGCCAAAAAGTCGGCGAAACGATGGGGTGCCCCGAGGTCGTCGGAAATTGCTCACCGGGCCACGTCGTGGCACTGCATCCGTCAGATCAGTAGACGGTGTTGTTGCCGTCGGTCAGACCATCGATGTAAGCCACGTCGTAGGCCGTGCCGGTCACGGTCACGTATTGGTTATCAAGTGACCTGCCGTCGGTCGTGGTGTAGATGTACACTTGCCCGCCCTGCGCCACATAGACCTTATGCAGGTTCGTCACTGAAGCTATGCCGGTCAGATCGCCAAGGTAAGGCTCGATCATTTTTACTGAATTGCTCGACCTGTCGAACATTGTCAGGCAGCCGTAGGGCAGGCTCTTGGCATAGCGCTCGCCGTTGGTGCACTTGGTCATGCCGATCCAGAGCGTGTTATCGTCGGCCTCGATAATGCGGCTCATTGCACCGGGCGCTCCGTCGCTGATCGACACAGGGCTACTCGCTGTGTTGTTCGCCAGGTTCACAACGGTCAGGTTTCCGCTGAACAGACCATCCGCCTGCAACTGCTGGCCGATAACGTACATGGTCGAAGTATCGATCAAGGCGTTGCTCGCTCCGCCGGGAATAGCAACGGTCACGGTCGGCTTGGTCAGTGGATTCGAGCAGGGCGCAGTATTGCAGGGCAGCAATCCAGATGACTGATTGGCTAGGAAAATCATGGGGCTGACCGGAAGCAGCGACACCGACGCAACGGTGGTTCCGCCGCACTCGATGCCGCAGTTCAGCACGTAAGCCGTGCCGCCGTCGGGCGAGAAAACTGCCTTGATGGGGCGGTTAAACACCAGCGGAGCGCCATAAGACAAGTCTGGGTATTTCGGGTCTTTATTGTCGGGGCTCTGCATCTGGAAGAGACACCAGCCCGGCGCATTCAGCGGTTCGCAATCCATCGCTGCCTTGGGCCATGAACTCGGTCCGCCGGAGTAAGAAAGCGTCTGCGAAGCGGTCAGCTTGCGGGCATAGTAGGCGTAATTCGAGTTTTGTACAAATGCCATAGCGGCTGAGCCGCCGGGGTTCACGCTGACCCGATAAACGCCAGGAAGACTCAGCCCATAGCTCCCACCGTTCGTACGGTCCAGGATTGTCAGCACACTGGTCGACTGGCTTGCGGCAAACGTATAAGACTGGTCGCGCGTGGTGAAGATGCTGGATTGAGAGGAGCCGTTCAGGCCCTTCTGAGCGCCGCCGGTGCTTTCCTTGGCGTAGTTGATGATGTTGAGGCTGCCGTCTCCGGAGCCGTACACTGCCCCCTGCTGTTCTTCCGGCATGTTCTGGATGGTCGTGGGCAGAGCGTTCGAATATCCGGAGATGGAGAAGCTGCCGAGTTTGCTGTCGTAGCTGAATCGGATGTCATAATACGCATCCACAATCACTAGCGCGCCGCGAGTAATCGCGCTCGGATTCTGGACCGCGATCATCACGCGGTTGGTCAATCCGCTCGGCGGCAGCGTGCGGCCCGCAAAATAGGTGGTTTTGCCACATCCAGCCAGCACGGTGGCGATCAGGAGTGCCCCGGCAGCGCTCATCCAAAGACTGCTCTTCTTCAAAATCCCTTACCTCGACGGAAAGCGCGGCGCGTGCCGCGATTTGGCGCGCGGCCGCGGTGAACGAACTGATGGCGGTTGCAGAACCTCCGGCAAATCCGCAATTGACCCCGGCGAAACACCGGTTCCAGCAATGCTTTTGACTCCCGAAGTATAACAAAGCAACCCGACCCCCGGCCGCGGCCCACAGCCAAGTCGGTCCCCCGGCCGGTCCGGCCCGTCCACGCGCCGGCTATCCATGCGGTAGCATGGATGCAGAATGCCATCCCTTGCCGACATTTTCGGTACCAGAGCTGTGCTCGCTGACGGGGCCATGGGCACCGTGCTCTATGCCCGCGGCATCTTCATCAATCGCTGCTACGACGAACTCAACATCTCTGACCCGGCCCTGATCCAGTCGGTCCACGAGGAATACCTGCAAGCCGGCGCGGACATTCTTGAAACCAACACCTTTGGCGCCAATCGTTTCCGGCTGGCGCGGCACGGGTTGGCAGGCAAGGTGGCTGAAATTAACGCCGCAGGCGTGCGCCTGGCTCGACAGGCCGTGGCGCACCTCAAGGAGAAGCAAGCCGGCGACGCCTGGGTGGCGGGTGCCGTCGGTCCGCTCGGCGTTCGCCTGGAGCCGCTGGGCAAGACCGGACTCGATGAAGCACGATCCGCCTTCGTGGAACAGATTCGCGCGCTGGCTGAAGCCGGCGTCGACCTGCTGATTATTGAAACCATGCCCGCGCTAAACGAGGCTCGCGAAGCCCTGATGGCGGCGAATGAGGCTGCGCCCGACCTCCCCGTCGTGATCATGGTCACTGTGGACGACGACAGCAACTGTCTCGATGGGTCTTCACCAGCCCAGGCGGCTGCCCTGCTCACGGAGTGGGGCGCGGACGCCGTGGGTGTCAATTGCTCCACCGGTCCCGCCTCCGTGCTCACCGCCCTTGAAGTCATGCGCGCTGCCACCGCGCTGCCGCTGGCCGGCATGCCCAACGCCGGAATGCCGCGCGAAGTTGAGGGCCGCAACATCTATCTATGTTCGCCGGAGTATATGGCCAGCTTTGCCCGCAAGGCGATTGCGGCGGGAGCCCAGATTGTGGGCGGCTGCTGCGGTACCACGCCCAATCACATTCGGGCCATGCGGTCGGCCATGCGCGCCATCGACGCGCAGCACCGCGTCGCCGAGGGCGGTGCCGCGGTCGTTATCACCAGCGAAACGCCCCCAGCGCCGCTCGGCCAGCGTTCCCGCATCGGCGCACTGGTGGAGCAGGGAGCATTCGTCACGCTGGTGGAGATTGTTCCTCCCCGCGGCATCGACTGCTCGAAGGAGATTGAGGGCGCCCGCCTGCTGGCTTCAATCGGCGTGCACGCCATCAACGTGCCCGATTCGCCCCGCGCCTCCGCCCGCATGAGCGCGCAGAGCCTCTGCATCCAGATTCAGCAGCACACCAGCATCGACACGATCCTCCATTACACCTGCCGCGATCGCAATATCCTCAGCATTCAGTCAGACCTGCTGGGAGCCTCGTCGATAGGCCTGCACAACATCCTCTGCCTTACCGGCGACCCGCCCAAACTTGGCAACTATCCTGATGCGACGGCCGTTTTCGATGTGGACTCCATCGGCCTGGTCAACATGCTGCGCCGCCTCAATCACGGCCTCGACATCGGCTCCAACTCTATTGGCGCCAGCACCAACTTCACCATCGGCATCGCAGCCAACCCCGGCGTGCCCGACATTGAACATGAGTTGCAACGCTTCAAATACAAGGTGGAGGCCGGCGCGGAATATGCCATCACTCAGCCCGTCTTCGATCTGCGCCTGCTAGTGAGTTTCCTTGAACGTATCGAGCAATTCCGCATTCCCGTCATCGCGGGCATCTGGCCGCTCACCAGCCTGCGCAATGCTGAATTTATGAAGAACGACCTCCGCGTCTCCATGCCCGAGGAAATCATGCTGCGCATGGCGCAGGCTGACACGTCGGAAACCGCGCGCCGCGAGGGCATCCTGATTGCTCAGGAGATGCTCGAAGCCGTGCGCCCGCTGGTGCAAGGGATCCAGGTCAGTGCTCCCTCGGGCCGCTACACCACCGCCGCTGAAGTGATCTCGAGCGTGCTGCCCACAACCGCGTCTTAGCGGTGCCAGAGAGGCTCTATCGAGGCGGTCTACCGTGGACCAGGGACGCTCTTCCCACTGTCATCCTCGTCGATGAGAAGCGGAGCCGATGGAATTTGTCTGCTCGCGATCTGATCATGATCCCAAAGACCCGACTGCGCATGAGCGGCTGAGCCGCACAACACCGGGGCCAGAACGATTGCATAGCGCATTCCATGCTCCTCACGGCCAGCATAGCGCGAGAACTCTTGTTTTCCAACAGACGGTCATACAATGGTTTCAGCAGTACAGTTTCAGCAGTAAGACGGATCAACGCCTATGCCATCATTTGAAGAATCACTCAGAAAGCTCGAAACTATCGTCGATCAACTGGAAAAGGGCGACCTGCCGCTCGAAGAATCGCTCAGGCTCTTTGAGGAAGGCGCGGGGCTCTCCACCGTTTGCAAGCAGGAACTCGACGCAGCCGAAGGCAAGGTCCAGATGCTGGTGAAGCAGCGCGATGGCTCCCTGAAAGCCGAGACCTTTCCAGCCGAGAAGCCGTTCTAAACTAAGTCGTCTGGTGGGAATGCTGAGGAACCAGAGTCTTGGACTCGTTTGCTCGAGTGCATATGTTCGAGCTGGGTAACTCGACGTGCTCAAGCGCATATGAGCGCAGACGCAGAGCAATAGAAAATGACTTGACACAGTTCTCGGCATCCAGCATAGTCGAAGTAGAAATCAATTAGAGATTGACACAAATTCATAATAAGACTTAGTTACACCTGCCCCACCTGCATTCATTCCTTCTGCCTTGGGTTTCGATCTTTGGAATCGAGGCCTTGGTTTGTCTATGCACGGTTTTCGCTGATCCGTACTAACCCCGTCAATTCTTTGCTCGCGGTATCGGCCATCATTGGCTGCTGCTGTATTGAATGACCTTGCCCATCGCTGGCCCGTGACAAGCACGCGGCCATTTGCGAGAGCCTGTGCTTCAAACTCTTCACCATCAACCTTGGCCACTTGGTCGGCCTGTCCGCCGATCTCCGGTTCTCTGCCGGCAGTCTGGCAATAGGAGAAACTCTTATGCAATTCTCTTCCCCTCTCTCGCTCTTCACGATGGCGGCTCACATCCGCCTGATATTGCGGCCATTTACCATCTTCGCCGCACTCGCTGCAGCAACTTCCATTCCCGCGCTGGCCTCGGTCACACTCACCGCGTGGCCTGACTACGCCTCAGTCCGTACTGGTCTGACCCAGCAATTCAAAACCGCCATCTCAGGCGCCACGGGTGAAACTGTCTACTGGCGCGTGAACGGCATCAGCGGCGGCAATTCGACGATAGGCTGGATTTCAACCACCGGGCTCTACACGGCGCCTGCCACCGTTCCTGGCGGCGCCACCGTCGCAGTTACCGCGAGCGCCGCTCACGCCCCCGATGTCACTATCATCGTGACCATTACCACGGGCCTGTCGCATTTCGTATCCACCACCGGCAATGACTCCAATCCCGGTACATACGCATTGCCCTGGCGAACAATTCAACACGCCGCTAACTCCGCTCGGCCTGGCGACAGAGTTTACGTCCGCGGGGGCACTTATTACGGTTCCATTAATGTGCCGGGCTCGGGTTCCGCCACCACGGGTCCAATTGTCTTTCAGAGTTTCCCCGGAGAGCAGGCCGTGATCGATGGGTCCGGAAACGCGTGGACCGGCGGTGAATTGATGGGACTCGTCAACTTGATCGGCGCGCACAGTTACATCGTCATCGAAGGTTTCGAGATACGAAACTGGACATCGAGCATCGCCACCCACATACCGTTAGGCATTCTCGTGAATGGTTCCGGAACTCACGTTCAGTTGCTGAACAATATTATCCATGCAATCACAGAGACCACAACGCAGGGCTCCGCACTGGGTATCGGCGTCTATGGAAACGGTACGACGCCGATCGGCAACCTTACCATCGGCGGCAACCAGATATATGGGCTCAAGCTGGGCTGGGCTGAAAGTATTCTCGTGGACGGCGATACCGACGGGTTTACGATAACTGAAAACCACATCCACGATAGCGACAACATCGGCATCGACGCCGTTGGGTACTGGGGCACGGGCCCCACAGGGTATGACCACGCCAGGAACGGCCTGATCTCCCGCAACACGCTGTATAACCTTTCCAGCCTCCACAACCCGTCTTACGCCAAATATGCTGCCGACGGCATCTACTGCGACGGCTGCTCCAATACCATCATCGAGCGTAACCTCGTCTATGCGTGCGACCAGAATATCTCGGCGTCTAGCGAAATCTATGGCCAGGTTTCGAGCTATGTGACCATTCGGAACAACGTACTGTACGCCGCGAACATGACTGAAATCTCAATCGGCGGATACACCACTGCCGGAGGAAGCGATCATGTTGTCATCGTGAATAACACCATCCTCCATAACACGAATGTCGGTTGGGGCAACGGTCTTCACGTCGGGGCTCACGCCACGAACAATATCTTTGAAAACAACATCGTGTACGCCACCGTTCCCGGCGCCTTGTATATGGGTGGATCCGGCTCTACCGACCAATCGGTGACGTCGGACTATAACATCATCTATGGCACGGCCTTGCCGCTGCAATGGGTCTTTATGGGGACCACTTATGAATCGTTTAGCGCCTACCGGATTGCCTCAGGCCATGACCTGCACTCGTCCTTTACAAACCCCGGTTTGCTAAGTGCGGTTTACCCATATAACTTGTCTCTCGAGACAACATCGCCCGCGCTGGCAACCGGAAACTACGCGCTCGGCGCTGCCGACTACGGCACCCTCGATTTTCCCGGAGCGCCGCGCGTCACGGGCTCAACTATCAGCATCGGTGCCTATCAACACTAAGCGCCGCTGTTTGAACGGCATAAGTCTTCAGCCACGAACATCGATGGATCCTGACGCACTCGACATTCACCCCGTGGACGTTTCCTCGTCCGCGGGGTGAATGCGTCTACCCCAGCACCTGCGGCTTGTGCGCGGTGCCGTCGAAGTGGCTGGTGGTTTTGTAGAGCTCGAATCTGCCGGCGCCTGCCGCCGGTTGAGTGCGCTCCAGCAGGCTCGCGACTTCGGCGGAAGACATGGGCTTGAAGGTGCGCGCCGCCTCCAGTGCCTGCTCGAGAATCTCAGCCTTGTCGATCCCCGTAATCTGGACCGCAATCGGCAAGTTAAGGCAATAGTGCAGGCATTCGATGGGTTTCACCGTGTTGCTATCGAGAATGAAATGATCGCCGAAACACTTCATGCCCAACGGCGCAATGCCTTCGTGGGTGAGCACCGGAAGCACCTCGTGCGTGAAGCTGCGAAAGTGCGCGTCCATCACGTTGAGCGGCATCTGCACGGCGTCAAAGTGGAAGTGATGCTGGCGCGCGTGGTCGAGCATGCGCAGGTGTACATAGGGATCTTTGTGGCCGGTGAAGCCGATATAGCGCACCTTGCCCGCTTTCTTCGCATCGAGCATCGCCTCCATCGCGCCGCCCTCGGCAAAGATGCGGTCAGGATCTTCGAGGCGTATGACCTCATGGAACTGCATCAGGTCGACGTGGTCGGTCTGCAGGCGCTGCAACGACTCATCGATCTGCTGCGCGGCGGCCGCCTTCGTGCGCCCATCAATCTTGGTCATCAAGAAAACCTTGTTGCGATAACCGCCCGCGAGCGCCTTGCCCATACGGGCCTCGCTAACGCCGTCGTTGTAGTCCCAGCAGTTGTCCATGAAAGTGATGCCGCGATCGATGGCCTGGCGCATCAGCTGAATGGCGTCCTGCTCTGAGATGGACGAATTGCCGATGTGGTAGCCGCCCAGGCCGATGGCGGAGACGCGTTCCCCGGTGCGGCCCAGCGTTCGATAGATCATGCCTTCCGCTTCGGGAGTTTTCCCGCCCGCGTGCAGCAACGTCCCGGTTGCGGCTGCTCCCGCGGCAACGCTCGCTGCCTTCACAAAGTCGCGTCGGTCCATCCAGTTCATGATTTCAATCTCCTAACACAAATCGTTTTTGGTGTAACGGACACGTTGAGTGAGCCGTGGATTGCACCCGGCTCGCACTCTAACGCGCAGGCGCATATGCACTCGCACGCCAACGTCTGTTTAGATGTGCACTCGAGAGAAAACGATCTTTTTGCTATGAGGCTTCCCGCCGCGGAAACTAACCTGGCTACGGGTTGTGCCAGGTGCCGTCAGGCGCGATCAGCGCATCGGCTCCCCGGGGTCCCCATGTGCCGCGCTTGTAAGAACGCACGCGGTGATGTCTCTTGAGAACCGGCTCGACGACCGCCCACGCGGCTTCCACTGCATCCTCGCGGGTGAAGAGGGCTCCATCGCCGGCCATGGCGTCGCTCAAGAGACGCTCGTAGGGTGCCTCGGCGCCGGGTTGTTCTTCCAGTAGGTAAAGCTCGCGTTGATCGCCGACAAACTCCTTGCCGGCGAGCTT
This sequence comes from Acidobacteriaceae bacterium, assembly GCA_003151435.1. Lineage (GTDB taxonomy): Bacteria > Acidobacteriota > Terriglobia > Terriglobales > Acidobacteriaceae > Telmatobacter. Next base: position 3,189 of record PLXP01000230.1, on the reverse strand, counting down.
GACGCGGGCGGCGAGAGCGACGGCGGAGCAGGGGGAGAGCCGGAAGCGCAGGTAGTTGGCTCGGCCATCTTTTGGCGTGGCATCTTCGAAGAGCTTCTGCGGTGGCGGCTTGAGTTCCACCAGCACTTCGGTTGCGGTTTCAGACAGATATTTGCCGGAGCGCAGGTACCATGGAACGCCTTCCCATCGCCACGAATCGATGAAGAGCCGCAGGGCGCAGTAGGTTTCAACGTCGGAGTTTTTTGCCACGTCCGGCTCCTGCCGATATCCGGCGTACTGGCCGCGCACTTCGTCATCGGGATGCAGCGGGCGCATGGCCTTGAAGACCTTGGCCTTCTCAGTCTGCACGGCTCCATAATCGCGGCCGGCGGGCGGCTCCATGGCAAGCAGCGCGACGATCTGGAACAGGTGGTTTTGAATGACATCGCGCAGGCATCCGGCAGTTTCATAGAACCCGCCACGTTTTCCCACGCCGAAGTCTTCTGACATGGTGATCTGCACGCTCGAAATGTAATTGCGATTCCAGATGGGTTCCAGGAACGAATTCGCAAAACGGAAATAGAGAATATTCATGATCGCTTCCTTGCCGAGGAAGTGATCGATGCGGAAGATTGAATCTTCAGGGAACACCGAGCGGGCGACGCGGTTGAGATCGCGGGCAGAGGCGAGGTCGCGCCCGAACGGCTTCTCGACAATCACGCGCGCATTCTGTGCCAGGCCTGCGGCGCCCAGCCCCTTGATTACGGTTGCAAAGAGCGAGGGCGGAATGGCCAGATAGTGCGCTGGGCGCTGGGCTCCGTTGAGCGCTTTCTTTATGGCAGCGAATGTGGCTGGGTTTGTGTAATCTCCGCTCACGTAGGTGAGCCGCGAGAGGAGTTGGCGAAGAGCCCGCTTGTTATCGATTCCGCCCGATCGCTTGATGCTGTCGGTGACGCGGCGGTGCAGACGTTCCATGTTCCACTTGGGAAACGCAACACCGACGAGCGGGACATTGAGGGCGCCGCGCTTTTCCATTGCATAGAGTGCGGGGAACGTCATCTTGTGGGCGAGATCGCCGGTCACACCGAACAGCACCAGTGCGTCTGAATGAGTGGGGGTCATGTTTGCCTCGCAGATAGAGGTGCGAATCGAGCGCTTGCTTCACGGAATGGGGCTTGGTGAAGAAGGGGAGCGCATCGCTTCAATGACCAGTGTAGACGCACGAGGAGCCGCTGCGTGGGTAGCTACGGTTTGCCGCGCGGAACCCACGACAGGTAGTCAGTCAGCACGTACACTGCGAGCGCACCGGCCATGAAGAGAGCGCCTACCCAAAATCGCCAGTCGCGGTGCATCCGTCTCCAGTAGGGGCCGGGATCGGGCTCGCCGCCTTCTCCGCTCGATCCTTCGTGATTGTGTTTGTTGCCGGTCATCCGTTCTCCATGGCAAGCGGGTCTTCGCGGTGGTGCGCCGCATGACTGCGCCGGGCCGATTCCATGCGACTAGTATCTTGACTCTGCGCTCAAGAAAACTGAGCGGATTTGCTCATGCGTGGTTCGCCGTACTGTCTCGCGGGCACATCAATTTGCGGACGATTTAGCTGGGACGGATGCGGGACTGAACTCATCGGTCACGCCTTTGCCTTCTTCCACGGTGAAGATGCGATCCACTGCGGTGAGTTTCAGCTTCTCGACCAGGCCGCTGGGCCACCGGATCTCCACCCCATCCACCGCGGTGCTGTCGTTCAGTCCGAAGTGGACGCGCAGATCGTTCGAAGAGAGATAACTGCCACCGCTGAGAACATCGCCGCGCTGACGCATACCGCCTGCGGTGACGTAGACCGTTGCGCCCACCGCGTCGCGAGGGCTCTTCGGTCCGCCAATGATGAGGGTCACACGGAGTCTGTGGCAGGTGCAATCCCCGGGTTCCGTTCGCCGTGGCCGACGAAACCGGGGACTGCACCTGATTCCAATCGAGATTAAAGCGCCACGGTGACCGCTTTAATCTCGGTATAGTTGTGCAGCACCTCTTCGCCCATCTCGCGGCCCCATCCCGACTGCTTGTATCCGCCGAAAGGCAGCGAGGCGTCGAACACGTTGTGGCAGTTCACCCACACGGTGCCGGCGCGCAGCCCGCGAGCCACCTTGTGGGCGAGGCTCAGGTTCTGGGTCCACACTGAAGCCGCAAGCCCGTAGACGGTGTCGTTAGCGCGCTTCACGATAGCTTCAACGTCATCGTCGGAGAAGGGAACCGCGCACACCACCGGCCCGAAGATCTCCTCCTGCACCACCTTCATGCGCACGTTGGTGTTGGTCAGAACGGTGGGCCGCACAAAGTAGCCGCGCTCCACTCCTGACACCGGACCCCCCGCCGAAATATGCGCACCTTCTGCAATACCCGACTCGATGTAGCCGACGACCTTGCGGTATTGCTCATCGCTGACCAGTGGTCCCATCTGGCAGGCAGGGTCGAGGCCCGGCGCCAGTTTGATGTCGGAGGCGATGTTGCTGACGCCTTTAACCACCTGGTCGAACACCTTCTCGTGGATGTACAGGCGTGAGCCTGCACAACAGCATTGGCCGTGGTTGAAGAAAATCGCGCTTGCCGTGCCGGAGACTGCCTGCGCGATGTTGGCGTCGGGGAAGACGATGGCCGGCGATTTGCCGCCCAGTTCAAGCGTCACCTTCTTCAGGTTGCCGGCGGCGGCCTTCACGATCAGCTTGCCCACCTCGGTCGAACCCGTGAAGGCGACCTTGTCGACCAGCTCATGCGCGGCCAGCGGAGCGCCCGCGCCCTCGCCAAAGCCGGTGAGGATGTTGACCACGCCGGGCGGGAAGCCCGCTTCATCAAAGAGTTGGGCCAGGCGTAGGCCGGAGAGCGGCGTCTGCTCGGCCAGCTTCAGCACGACGGTGCAGCCGCATGCCAGCGCGGGAGCCACCTTCCACGCCGCCATCAGCAGCGGAAAGTTCCACGGAATAATCTGCGCCACCACGCCGGTAGGTTCGCGCAGGGTGTAGGAGTGGAAGTCGTAGCCGGCGGAAAGCGGCAGCGTCTTACCGCCGATCTTGGTGGTCCATCCGGCCATGTAGCGGAACATGTCCACGGCCAGGGGCACGTCGGCGACGCGCGCCACGGAGAAGGGCTTGCCATTGTCGAGCGACTCGAGTTCCGCGAACTCCTCAAGGTTGTGTTCCAGCAGGTCGCCGAGCTTCC
>PLXP01000018.1 GCA_003151435.1 Acidobacteriaceae bacterium | reverse complement strand
GCGTGCATGCTGAACCCATCTTCAATTCGACGCAGATGGAGAGAAAACGTGTCACTACGCCATTTTCAAAACTGCAACATGCTGATAATCAATCACTTCCGAAACTATGGTGTAGAAGATGAGTAAGAGGCGCTATGCGCCCACAATCTGCGGCACTTGATTAAGCGGAGTTATATTGATTCGTGCCCGGGAAGCATCATAAAAACTCCGGGTAAGGAATGGGCCATTGAGTGGCAATCTCTTCCTGGAGCATCCATGTCATCGTTCAAAGAGCCAACCCGTAGACAATTCCTGGCCGTGGGTTCGGCGGCCGCGCTGGCAGCGGCTGCGACTTCCGTGGGCGCACAAACGCATTCCGGTGCCGCGAACGCTCCTGATCATTCCCCCAGCCAATCCACGTCCTATGCTCCAGAGGACCTCTTCGAGACAACACCACAGCGGACGTTCAGCGGCGAAAGCGCGACTCAAGTTGCGATGCTCCTGGGCGGGATCGGGGCGGGATCGATCTGTCTCAACGGGTATGGCGGACTGCAAGACTTTTCGATTCGTACACGCCCTGAAACGACCGCCATGCCGGATAACTTCAGTGCCAACTCCCCGGAGGCCGCGTTCGCAGTTCTGCACATCAAGGGCGTGCCAAGAATCACGAAGCTCATTGAAGGGCCGTTCCCGGCATTCAAGATCTTCGACCAGGGGCTTCAGGGGCAAGGTTTAAGGAGGGGAGGATTCGAGGGGTTTCCCCGCTTTGCGAACTGCATCTTCAAAGGGGAATATCCGTTTGGCGAAGCCCGCTTCAGCGACGATGCTGTTCCGCTTGAGGTAACTCTCACCGGCTGGAATCCGTTCATCCCGCTGGATGACAAGAATTCCGGGATCCCGTGCGTCATCCTCGAATACACCATCCACAATGCCTCTTCCCTTTCGGTGGAGTACGAGTTTTCCTACCATCTCTCGCATCTGGCTCCAGGGTGCAAGCCGGACCAGTCGGCGACCGTGAATACAGTGATTCGTGGCAAGGGTGTGTTCCTGCACAACCTTGAAGAGCCAAATGCAGAAGCATTCGGGAGTGCGAGCCTCAGCGTCATTGGTCATGAGCCGCGTATCAAGGGGATGTGGCTGCGCAGCCCAGGGTGGGAGTTTGATTCACTGTCAGCGCTGTGGCGCGAGGTCTCCACCGGGACTTTTGGAGCGAATGAGGGCTCGAATAACGTCGATACTGCGGGACGGAATGGAGCGTCCATCCTGTTGGATGGAACGCTGGCATCCGGCGAATCCAGGACCTACCCCATTCTCGTTGCGTGGCATTTTCCGAACTGCTACCTCCAGGATGGCGGCAAGCCTGCGGCGCCCCAGCCACAGGGGGCCTCAGGGTGTCGCACCATGGCAGGAGGGCTGCCCCCTTTGTGGCACCCCTATTACGTGAACCACTGGAAGGATGCCCGCGAAGTTGCCCGGTACGTGGAGGCAGAATATTCCTCGTTGCGCGAACGGACTGTGGAGTTCAAAGAGGCTCTCTTTTCATCTACCCTGCCAACCTATGTACTCGATGCCGTATCGGCAAATCTTGCCATTCTCAAATCCCCGACCGTGTTGCGCCAGGAAAATGGAAACATGTGGGGATGGGAAGGGTGTTTTCCCGACAACGGCTGCTGCCATGGCTCCTGCACTCACGTGTGGAACTATGCGCAGGCTCTTCCTCATCTCTATCCGCAACTTGAGCGGACTCTGCGTGATCTCGAACTAGTCCGCTCCATGGACGAGCGGGGCCATGTGAACTTCCGTGGAGCGATTCCAGATGGCCCTGTCGACCATGGCTGGCACGCTGCGGCGGACGGGCAGCTAGGCGGGATCATGAAGGTTTATCGTGACTGGCAGACATCAGGAGATTCCGACTGGCTGAGGCGAATGTATCCACTGGCGAAGCGCAGCCTCGACTACTGCATCCGCACCTGGGACCCAGATCATCGTGGCGGCCTGTTTGAGCCGCATCACAATACCTACGACATCGAATTCTGGGGCGCAGACGGCATGTGCACCAGCATTTACCTCGGGGCGCTGTCGGCAATGGCGCAGATGGCGCCTGCTGCCGGTGAAATGGCCGACGAGAGCACCTATCGAGAGCTGGCGCAGCGCTGTGCGGCTTTCATGGACCAGCAACTATTCAACGGTGAGTACTATCAGCAGAAGGTGGAGTACCTCGGCCTTCGGGACAGGTCGTTCGCCGAAAAGGTGGCCAAGGTCGATGACGAGAGCAGTGAAATGCAGCTGCTGCTGAAGCGTGAAGGGCCGAAATATCAGTATGGCAGCGGCTGCCTATCGGATGGCGTCATCGGTGCCTGGATGGCACGCCAGTACGGAATTGAAACTCCGCTTGCACGCAAGAATGTGCGCTCGACCCTGCAGGCCATATTCAAGCACAATTTCAAGATCGATCTAAGTGACCACGCCAATGCACAGCGGCCCGGCTATGCCATGGGAAAAGAGCCTGGATTGCTCTTGTGCAGTTGGCCTCGCGGAGACAAGCCAACCTTACCCTTCGTGTACTCCGACGAGGTCTGGACTGGCATTGAATACCAGGTGGCATCCCACCTCATTGAAGAGGGATGTGTGACCGAGGGATTGACGATCGTCAGGGCACTGCGCAGTCGGTACGATGGAAAGACCCGCAACCCCTGGAACGAGTACGAATGCGGCAATTATTATGCCCGTGCGATGGCGAGCTATTCGTTGCTCGGAGCCCTTTCCGGATTCCGCTACTCCGCAGTTCAGAAGAGTCTCTGGTTCGGACCACAGTTGAACATCAGACCATTCAGGAGCTTTTTCTCGACAGCTTCTGCATTTGGCACGATAGAGCTGGGCGTCGAATCTCTGAGCATTCGCGTGATCGAAGGCGAGCTGCAAGTCGATGAGCTGGTACTGGCTGATGGAAAGGGAGAGAAGATCCTGGACTGGAGAACTACGGTCCGGCGGGGCGCGACGGCGGTGCGGCCCATCGCAAGTTAATGGGGGGGAATGTGCGCAGGGAGGGAAAAGATTCCCAATGGCCTCTGGGACTATCTGCTCCTGCCGCCACGATTCACGATGCCTTTGTTTGCGACTACTTACGATCATCAAGAAGAGCGCGCTGCTCGCGTGATCGAACCCGCTTAACTTCGGCGCTTTCGGAGACTGACCCGTGTCTGCTTTCCAAAAGTGACCCACCTGTCCGGTAATCAAGGTTGCAACTGAGGATCTGCGCAGGGCTTGGGGATGATGGCCAGCGGCCAGCAGACGCCAATCATCGTGGTGGCAGCCGAGCAGCCAGAGCACTATCTGGTCATCGATGGTTATCAGCGGGTCGCAGCACTGGAGCAACTTGGCCGGGACACGGTCGAGGCGGTGGTCTGGTCGCTCAGTGAAGCGGAGGCCCTGCTTCTGGATCGTTCGATGCGCGGCGGCGAGCAGGCCACGGCTCTGGAAGAGGGTTGGTTGCTGGTTGAGTTATCGCAGCGCTTCGGCTATGACCAGGAGGAGTTGGCGCGGCGTTTTGATCGCAGCACGAGTTGGGTATCGCGGCGCATGGGGCTGGTCGAACTGCTTCCGGCGAGTGTGCAACAGCAGGTGCGCAGCGGAGCAATTGCAGCGCATGTGGCGATGAAGTTCCTGGTTCCGGTGGCCCGGTCGCGTCCGGACGACTGCCGGCGCATGGCGGAGGGGTTTGCGCGGTACCGGTTGAGCAGCCGTGAAGCGGGACAGCTATATGCCGCCTGAGCAAGCGCGAGATAGCGCGGGTGCTGAAGGTCAGTCGGCTGACAGTGCGCGAAGTGTTGCGCTCCGGTTCGGCGGAGGTAACTTCCGCATCGGCCCACAAACCAGTCGCGACCGCATTCTCGGACACTTCGGCGTTTGAACTAAGCCGCTGCGCGGCGGACGCTGCCGCGTGGGCGACGATGTGCTTCACGGCGTCTGGTCAGAATCTAGGCTGGTGGCTAAGATCCGCGCGGCCACCATCGCACACGCCGCATCGCGTTCAGCGCTCGGTCGTGAGGCAAGCAAGGACTCGAAGCCCAGTCTCTGCATGGCTAAACGCACCGCCTGCACTGCCCCATGAGAGCGTGAACGAATCGTCTCCCAGAGCTGCTCGACGGGCCGCATGCTCTGTCCAGACAGCACCGCACGAATCGACTCGATCTGCTCGTCAGAGAGTGCTGAAAGATTAGCCAGCGTTCGTTTGCGGACCTTCTTCCCCTCACGATACGACTCACGGAGCAGGTAGGTGGGGCGCGATGTGCGGTTCGGCACGCCATCGATATGCATGGCCACATCATCTCATATCAATCATTATCAGTAAAGATCAATTATAAGAATACATGTCTACATTTTGCATCGAAATAAACAACACGAAAAAGGCTAGAGCCTTGCAATTGCAGGGCTCTAGCCTTCAACAATCATTTTAGAAGCGCTGGAACTTCAGGCTA
>PLXP01000156.1 GCA_003151435.1 Acidobacteriaceae bacterium | reverse complement strand
TTTAATTATGCGCGGATGTATAGTCCATCCGATCAGCGTCCATCTGTCCATCAATCAAGTCGCGCCAAAACAGTCTCTGCTTTGCGTTCGTGCTCCCCTCTAGAAGTGCAGCGACATCCTCAAATTTGAAGCCGTAATTTGCAGTGTTCAGGGGGTGGTTTTCGATAACATCCCGAAGGTGAGTCCTTACGATCGCGGCGGAGTATTGCTCGTGTTTGAATTTCTTTCCGTGTTCGTTGTCTGGGAATAATTCTTCGGAGGCGTGGGAGAAGGGAGAGTGCCCGACATCGTGCAGCAAGGCTGCAATTCGAATCAGTTGTTGATCCCGCTTCAGCCCATCGGGCGTGTATCCCAAATCATCCTTCAATACCTCCGATGACCTAGAGGCGATTGCATTGTATAGCATCGATACAGTGTGCATTACCCCCAATGAATGCTCAAACCGGGTATGCATAGCTCCAGGGTAGACTTGGTCGGTCCATGCAAGCTGCCGAATTCGCCTTAATCTCTGGAACGCTGGCTGGTCGACGATACACCGTTCCCAGTCGTTCATGCCGATGAACCCATGGACCGGGCAACGAATCTCGTACGTCTTGTGTAAGTTGTTCACTCTTGAATGCCCCCTATAGACCATTCGAGAGGAGAAAATCTAGCGAAAAAACACCGGAGATCTGAGGAAAAGGCAGGTTTTTGCCCGGAATTCTCTCACTTCCCGTCTAGGGACTACCGCTGACCTTGCGGTCCGAGTTCGCGTGTTGGTCGAATTGTTGTTGGTATGATGTACGGGCTGAAGCCCGTACCCTTCAATACTGATCAACTTCGTGCGGCGCGGCTGAAGCCGCGCCCTTTCAAAGCAAAGGCTTGCGCAGACGCATAAGGCGGACCGTTTGGTCCGCCTTATGCGTGGATTGATCGAGTTAATTATCACGCCTTCACGAGGACGGTGTTGCCTAGTTTCTCCGCCATCAGCTCATGCGCATGCGCGAAGAACTCATCCTTGCCAAGTTTTCCGCTGTCCACATCCGCCAAAATCGCCTTTTGCGCGATGTACTCGCGGTTGACGATGCCGGCCTTCGATTGCAACATGCGCCATGCTTTTCTCCGCTCGACGCAGAACATGACCAGTTGGCGGGAGAGGGCGCGGTACTCTGTCTTGCCGTTCTCTTCAAACTGGATGTAGACGCCAAAGTCGGGAATGAACGACCGGTGCGTCGGATCCAGATAGCGGCGATAGACCACGTCCTGCTGCGTGATGCGCACCAGCATGTTGTCGAGCGGAAGCAGCTTGGCAGCCGCCTCGGGCTTGATCTTCTTGAGGTGGTTGCGGAAGCGCGCTTCCGTCGTGCACCAGTGAGCCACCGTGTAGCGCGTGGTTTCGCCGGTGGTCTTTGACTTGGTCTCGTACCAGTCGAGATCGATGCTGGGGTTGCCTTTGACATCGAGCGCTTCCTGATACGTTTCGCCGAGGCGCGGGTTAAAAACAAACTCTGGAGCGCCGCGGGAGTCGCGGACTCTCTGGGCCTGGAAGAGCGCCATGTCGTCGGCCACGCCGTGCTCCGGCTGGCAGGTGGTGAAGCACTGCAGGAACATGGTGCCGCGGTATTCCAGCCCATCCAGAATCGCCCGGTAGAGCTTGGGCGCGTTGGCCATGGAAACCTGCGCGACGAACGGCGAACCGTGTCCGGCGAGGAAGGTCTCCGCCACCGTCTTCTTCTCAGTGTTCTTGCCCTGCGTGGCGGAGCCGAAGGTGTTCATGTCGCCGCCGCCCAGCATCGGCGTCGAATCGCTGTTCTGGCCGCCGGTGTTGGAGTAGACCTGCGTATCGAGCATCAGGGCCTTCACATTGGGCCGGTTCTGCAGCATCACCTTCGACATGTTCTGGTAGCCGATGTCGCCCATGCCGCCATCGCCGCCCACCACCCAGACCTTGGGCAGTTCGACGATTTCCTTGTCGGTCATCAGCGCGTCAGTAAAGTGCGAGAAGTGGTAATACTCCTCGGGGCTGATGCCGCCATCGCGGGTGAGCAGCACGTCGGCCAGGCGCTCGGGTACAACCGAACGGCGCGCGTGATCGACGATGAAGCTNNTACGGGTGCGGATTATTCGGCGATGTGGACCCATAGACCGTGTTGCAGCCCGTGTGCGCGGCCATGGCCATCACGCTCATGCCGTTCGCCAGGCGTCCGTCGACCGGCTGCAGGCTCTTGTGGTTGAAGGCCTCAGTGAGCAGCACCGCTGCGATGGCCTCGACAAGCTGGGCATCGGTAATGACGCCGTGCTCGGCTTCGTAGGCTGCGATGCGCGACCGGGTGTCGTCTTCGTCTTCGCCGCCCAGTCCCATCACGAGGTGCGCGATGGCCTGGCGGAGGAGAGCGTATTCGGCTGCGTTCGCTTCCTTGAGCGTAGCGAGTTTGGCCGCGCCGGTCTTCTCGAGTTCGCCGGCCTTGCCAACAAGGCGGTCGCTCTTGGCGTGGAAGACGGGGCGCATGTACGCCTCGGTGACGGCGGCGATGGAGCGCAGAACGCTCTTTTCGCCGCAGCCCGCGCAGGCGCCGTCGCCCGAAACGAGCGCGTCGTAGTTGGTGCGAACCATGAGCATGTTGCGCAGCGTGGCGGTCTTGGAATCGGCCGGGTTGGCTGCGTTGTAGAGGCCCAGGTACTTCTGCGAAGTGTCGGGCAGCAGGTCGAGGAACGCGGTGCCGGTTTCGTGCTCGGCGTTCACCGTTTCTGTCTCAGCCACCATTCTGAGGGCGTTGTGGTCGCCGCAGGCGGTGACGCAGGCGGCGCAACCCTTGCAGAGATCGCTGACAAAGATCGAGAAGATGCCGCCCGAGCCGGGACTCTTGCGCTCCGGCGAAGAGAAGATGGCGTTCACCTTCTGGTAGGCCATCGGCACCTTGGCCATGATGTCAAAGAACTGCTGCTTTGCTTCCGCTGAGAAACCGTCGACCGATTCCGTGACCTCGCGGAGGATGGTTTGCAGCGGCGTGCCGGTCTTCATTTCGGCCACCATGCGCAGGCGGGTCTGCTTCTCGATCTCGGGCAGCTTCTGCAGCATCTTGCTGCGCTCGGCGGGGTCTGCGACGTAGCGCGTAACGGCGGTCTTGAGCAGCGTGCGCAGGTCCTGCGAGGTGTTGGGCAGCGCGGTATCGGGGCACACTGAGATGCACTCCATGCACTGGGTGCAGTTCTCGGCGATGAAGAGCGGGGTTTCGCGGCGCGCCACGTACTTTGAGGCGGTGTCGCCCGTTGCGGCGGCGATCACACCCAGTGCAGACAGCGGCGTCGAGGGCTGATCGTAGCCGAAGTTCGCCCGAAACTCCGCGTCAAATGCGGCGATGCTGGCCACCGGGGGACGCGCGGCCTGGCCTTCCGGCATGGGCGTGGAACGGCATCCGCCAGCGCCGCAAGAGGCACCCTCTTCAGCGAAGGCGGGCAGGGGCTCATAGATGGGCAGCAGGGCCTGGCCGCGCAGGCTGGAGTGGTCGGCCGCGGCCAGCGCGCCAATCTTGATCTCCTTCACCTGCTCCACACCCTGCAGCATCACTTCCATGTTGGACTGCACGACGGCCTCGCCCAGCTTGCCAAATTTCTTCACGTACTGCTTGTGCACCACCTCGCGGTACTGCTCCTGCGTGATGCCGAACCTGTCGAGAAGGGTGCTGACGGCGAAGAACGCGCCGAGGAAGGCGTTGCCCTGCATGCGGAGTTGCAGATCGGGGCGGTTGGTGGCCTTCTTGGCAATCTCAAAGCCGGGCAGCGTGTAGACGCGAATGTTCTTATCGATAATCTGCTTGCGGGCCCACTGGGGCAGGCGCTCCCATGCCGCTTCGCCTTCCGCGTCGGACTCCCAGATGAGGCTGCCGCCTTCCTGGATGCCATCCAGCGGATTCGTATGGGTGAAGGCCTTGGGGTCGCAACAGAGCACCACGGTCACGTGGCGCAGGTCGCAGTTGACGCGGATGCGGTCTTTGGCGGCCACCATGAAGTAGCTGGTCGGCGCGCCCTTCTTCTCCGAACCGTACTTGGGATTGGCGCTGACGTGGATCACTTCCTTGGGGTTGCCGTAGTCGTCCGTCAGGCCGTCGCGCTCGAACAGCAGGTCGTTGAGATCGCCGATGATGGCGCCGAGGTTTTTGCCGGTGGTGATGGCGCCCCAGCCGCCGATGGAGTGGAAGCGAACAGCGACCGCGCCCTCAGGCAGCAGCGACGGCGTTTCGTTACCGATGACTGCGTAGGGGTGGTCGATGCCGAGGACGAAGAAGCTGACGCCGTCAGCCGCGGTTTTGCCATCCTGGCGTGCGCGGCCGGCGGTAGCAAACTCGTAGGCGCCGAAGATGTGCTCGGGACGGAAATCACGCGAGCCCAGGCCGTAGGTGCCCCCGAAAATGGTGGGAACCTCTTCAAGCGAGATCTTTGGCAGACTGGCGTCGTGCTGAACGGCCTTGGAGAGCGCGGTGCGAATGTCGCGGCCAAGCGGGTTGTCGCCAGAGAGAGCTTCGTCGGTGCGCTCGAGGATGATGACGTTCTTCTTGCCCTTTAGAGCCTCAACAATTGCGGCTTCGGGGAAGGGTCGAATCACATTGACATGAATGGAGCCGACCTTGACGCCGCGGGTTTCGCGGAGGTAGTCGACCGCGGCCTCAATGTTCTCCGCAGCCGAGCCGAGGGAGACGAAGACCGTGTCGGCGTCGTCGCTCTTGTATTTGCTGACAAGGCCGTAATGGCGGCCCGTGAGCTCGCCAAAGTCCTTGTAGGCATCCTCAAGGAACTGCAGAATGGGCTCGGCGAAGTTGTTCCTCCGCGCCACAATGCCGTTCATGTAGTGTTCCTGGTTCTGAACCGGCCCCAGGAGAATGGGGTTGGTCAGGTCCATCATCTTGGGAACGCGGCGGCGGGTGGGTCCAAACAGGACACGCTGCGCCTCCGTGGGGCAGTCGATCATGTCTTCCGGCGCGCCCAGGTACTCGCGGATCAGCTCCGACTCGTGCTTGTAGAACGTGCGCTCCAGGTGGCTCGTCAGGAACCCGTCCATGATGTTCATGCCGGGCGTCAGGCTCAGCTCGGTCACGCGGCGCAGGATCAGTGCCTGGTCGGCAGCCTGCTGGGCGTCCTTGCCGAACAGCATGATCCAGCCCGTGTCGAGAGCGCCATAGATGTCGTCGTGGCCGCAGTGGACGTTGAGGGCGTGCTTGGTGAGCGCGCGCGCGCCCACTTCAAGCACCATCGTGGAGCCTTTGCCCGGCGCGTGATAGTACTGCTCAACGCCGTAGACTACGCCCTGGCCCGAAGTGAAGTTGACCACGCGCTTGCCGCACACCGAGTGGGCAATGGCGCCACCCTGGGCCGCGTGTTCACCCTCCGTTTCAATGGCGATGGTGTTGTGGCCAAAGACGTTGAGATGGCCTTCGGCATAAGCCTGCTGGAAGAGCTCGCCGCCCTCCGTGGAAGGCGTGATGGGGTAGAAAACGCCGGCGTCGGCGATGCGGGTCTCGGTGTGATATGAGACAAGCTGATTTCCATTGGCGGTAACACGAATGCCGGGATAGCGAGCTGCAACCTTCATAGAGTCCCTCTCAGTGCGTCCTGTTCCTTTTTGCCTTGCTCGTGCTGTGCGGTGGACCCTCATTCTACTTCCGGGTTGGGTGCACCGCAACGAACCCCGCGGCCTGGCGGGGCCCCTCTGACCTTGCTTTGTGATTCAGGCGGCGTTGAGCCGCACTACCGCGCGGGATGGATAGGGGGAAAAAGACCCCGCTTCCGGAATCTCCGCGCCGGTTTTCATTCCGTTTGACCTCAAGCCGAATGGGGCGGCTTCTCTGGTCGATCTCCCTTACAGTCTAGTAGCCGAAGTGATCTGCTGGAAACCCAAGGGGAGGGATATTCCCGCGATTCGATCTATAAATAAGTATGCACCCACACAGGTGAGACGTCGTACCGGAATATGGTAATCCGACACGAAACCGCAAGATTGCCCTTCCCGGGCTTCCCTGTGGCGTACCCATCCGGTTTGCGGCTCGAGCCCCATTACGAACCAGAGCTACGTGGTGGATGGGGGTGGGTGTAGGGCGGGCTTCGCCCGCTACTGCTTGGTGACGAAGTTGTCGTTTTGAAAGGGCACGGTTTCAGCCCCTGCTGGATATCCTTCCGCCCACAACCGCCTTCTTCGCCTGCTCCAAGCCGTTCGCCGGAACAAGAGTGATATTCATAGAGGATGTTGTTTCCCGCGGACACCGCTGGCTCTGGCGCGTCAAACCAGGAGCTTCTCCCGTTCCGCCGAACTCGCCGACATCTTGTTTTCAACCGCTTGGCGGCAGAAATGTATAAAACTGCTCAGCCTGCACAGCTCGTCTGGACCCAAAATTTGTCGTAACGACAGGCCAACTGTCCCATTGCATCTGTATGATGTACGTCAGTTTCCGATCCAAACGGTTTACAACCGGCAATCGGGCCATCCTAAAGACTTTGTCTTCCCGAACTCGCCAAATCTGAGTCACCCGCACGAGGAAAGGTTGATCCGTGAGCGTTCATCTAGTCAATCCCAGCGACAATGCTTTTGGCACGGCAGTGATAACTCCCAGGTGGCTGTTTGTTCTTGCGGCGGCAACGCCTCAAATTGCAGGCGACCCGATCCTCGTCGATGAATCGTTGGAGCAGATCGATCCCAACAGCATTGCGCCAGGCGATATCGTCGGCATCAGTGTCCATACCGGGAACGCCCTGCGCGGATACTCGGTCGGCCGCATGGCGCGTGCCCGCGGCGCCTGGGTCATCTACGGCGGCATTCACGCCACGCTCTTTCCCGAGGAGGCGCTCAAAATCGGCGAAGCGCATGCCGTCGTTACCGGCGACGGCGACGTCGCGTGGGGCAAAGCGGTCACCGATTGTCTTGCCGGCAAGCTGGCCCCCCTCTATGAGGGCGGCCGCATCCAGGGCGAGCAGTTCTTGCAGGCGCGCTGGGACCTCATGCGGGCTGACAAGTACATGTGGGCCTCGGTGCAGACCATTCGCGGATGCCCCAAACATTGCTCCTTTTGCAGCGTCTGGCGTACAGATGGGCAGCAACCTCGTCAGCGCAAGTTCCAAAGCGTCATCGATGAAATCATTAGCCTGCGGCGGCTCGGTTTCCGTTTCATCGCCCTTGCCGACGATAATTTCTATCCGGTCACTTTGACTGACCTGCGCCTGGCCCGCGAGCAAAACAACATTGCCAAGCTCGAAGAGCTGACTACCATCCGCAGAGAACGCTTCCAACTCATGGAAGAGCTGGCAAAACTCCCCAAAGACATGGTGTTTTTCACCCAGATCACCATGGAAGCCGGCGAAGACCCCGACTACCTCGACGCCATGCGCAGGGCCAACATCAAGGGCGCCCTTGTGGGCGTTGAGGCGGTAACGCCGGAGGGGTTAAAAGCAGTCTTCAAAGACTGGAACTATTCCGGCGAGGCTCTCGCAAAGCAGTTGCAGACATTCAAGCAGCATGGCGTTCACGTGCTGGGATCCTTCATCTTCGGGCTGCCCACTGACAAGCCCGCGACCTTCGACGCAACGGTAGAAATGGCCCTCAAGGCGGGCGTTACGTTTGCCCAGTTTGTGATGATGACGCCGTTTCCCGGGACAGTGGATTTTACGCGCTGGGAAAAGCAGCAGGCACTCGACCCAACCATGGTGGGCGATGTGCCGATTACGCGCTACTGGCTCATTCCCACCGAGGTTCGTCCCAAGATGTTTACTCCGCACCCCACCATGAGTTCCGACGAAATCCGAATGCGCACGCAGAAGGTTTGGGACAGGTTCTACAACTGGAGCGCGATTTGGGAGAGGTCGGCGTGTACCCCCAACCTGCGGGCCCGCATTGCGTTTATGTTCCTCTCCAAGCTCTACCGGCAGATGTATGCGGGAACTGGCATTTCGACGGACAGCGCGCGCCGCAAGAAGTCGAAGAAGTGGGCCCGGTGGACGGCGAAACAATGCAAGAGGCTGTTCCAGGCCAAGCCCATGCCGGAGTTGAAGTCTCCCGTCTGGGAACTGCCGTCTACCCCCGGAGCCCGGCTGAGTCCCGCTCACGGTGGGATGGAAGGGCACGGGAGCGCCGGGCCGTTCGTGGTTTACCCCGGCGACTAAGCACCCTGCGCACCAATTCGTGACACACGATCGCTGTTTCGACGGGTCTGGTTTCGGCAGGTCTAGCTGACTGCCCGGAGCCTAATATACATAGTTCTCTTGACACGGCGCGAAGGCATAATTATCTTATGCCTATGACGATTATGCCTAAATCTGGAATGCCTCCGGGCGCCCTGCCCATGTTGATCCTGCGCGTGCTTAATTCGGGATCCCTCCATGGCTACGCCATCGCCCAGCGCATACACGTGCTGTCGAGCGAGGTGTTGGCGGTGGAGGAGGGACTGCTCTATCCCACCTTGCAAAAGATACTCGTAAAGGGCTGGGTCACGGCAGATTGGGGCACCTCAGAGACTGGCCGCAAGGTTCGCTTCTACCGCCTCACGCCGGACGGCCGCAAGCAGTTGAAAGCCGAGCTATCCGGCTACGACCGCGTGACCCAGGCAATCCAGGATGTGCTGCGCACCGCATAACTGCACCGAGCCAGGAGAATCCCCATGAGCGAACTCTTCCGCCGCATCTGGTATCTCATCCATCGCCGCCGCCTCGATGCGGAGCTTGAAAGCGATATGGAGTTTCATCGCGAGATGGCCGCGCGCGCAGGCCGCCGCAATTTCGGCAATACACTGCATTTGCGCGAGCAAGCCCGCGAAGCATGGGGATGGACCTGGCTCGATCGCCTCGGCCAGGACCTTCGCTTTGCGACCCGCATCCTGGCCCGAGCACCGGGGTTCACGCTCATGGCCGTGCTGGTGCTGGCAATCGGCATCGGCGTCAATGTCTCGGCATTCAGCCTCTTCAACATGGTGGCGCTCAAACGCCTGCCCGTGCGCGATCCGGACTCGATTGTGCGGCTGGAACGCCGCTCGCCCGAGAATCAGACCGATGAAGTGTCCTATCAATCGTTGCTTTTCTACGGCCGGAATGCGAAGACCCTGTCAGCCGTGATGGGCGTTCTCGGCGTCCCGCCCATGGAGATAGACGACGACGTGCAGCCCACCAGCGCATCCTTCGTGACGCCAAACTACTTTAGCGAGTTGGGAACGCCCGCAGCCTATGGCAGACTCTTCGATCCCACGCGTGACGACTGGGCGAATGATGCCGCCATCGTCGTGCTGAGCTATGGCTTGTGGCAGCGCCGCTTTGGCGGAGAGTCTTCCATCGTTGGACAAACCATCCATATCGACAAGAAGGCGGTAACCGTCATCGGGATAACTCCTTATGCATTTGCTAGTCTGGGTGGCCAGCGGCCCGACATCTGGCTCCCCATTGCGCAGCAGCCCTATTTTGTTGAAGGCAGCCATGTGCTCACTGACTCCGCCGTTTCGAGCGTCAGGATGTGGGGCCGCATGGGGCCCGGTGTCACCGCGAAGTCCGCCGCACAGGAACTGCTGGCGCTGACCAATGAATTGCGAAGACAGCATCCCAAGGAAATATGGGACAAGGAATATATTCAAATCGATCCCGGCGGACATTTGCAGGTGATGCAGCCGGACATGTATCGCATTGCCGCCATGGTTGCGGTACTCACCTTGCTGATTCTGGCCGTCGCCTGCGCTAATCTCGGAGGACTCCTGCTGGCCCGAGCCGTGACGCGCGAACACGAGATTGGAATCCGTGTGGCTATCGGCGCCGGCCGCGGCCGTATCTTCCGCCAACTCTGCACCGAGAGCCTTTTGCTGTCCATGATCGGCGCCACGGCCGGCCTTGCAATGGGATACGTCGTGCTGCGCATCGCTCTGGATCGAATGGACACGCCGCGATGGCTGAGCCCCATGCCGGATTGGCGAGTCATGCTTTTTACCTTTGTCGTCACACTCGCGGCAGCGCTCTTCTTTGGCCTCGCTCCGGCTTTGCAAATCGCCCGCCAGCGGCAGCACAAGACGATCGCCAGGCAGATATTGGTGGCTGCCCAGGTGGCCGCAAGCTGTGTGCTGCTCATCGTCGCCGGCCTGCTGGTGCGAGCCACGCATCATGCACTCCACAGTGACCCGGGCTTCGGCTATCAACAGGTGCTGTCCATCGATCCGCAACTCGGCCGCCACGGGTATACGCCCGCAGCCGCCAAGGCTTATCTCGACCAGTTGCAGAGCCGCTTGCGCTCCACACCGGGTGTTCGCTCGGTGTCCCTCGTCAGCCTGCCGCCCATGGGCCATAGCCAGTCCAGCTTCAGCACGGATGCCAGCGGGCATTCCATCGAGGTCTATCCGAACTCGGTGAGTCCGGAATTCTTTCAGACCATGGGCATCCCTCTGCTGGTTGGACGCACGTTCTTTGCCGGCGAAAAGAATGTTGTGATTGTCAGCCAGTCGTTTGCCCGCCAGGCGTGGCCTGCGCACGACCCCGTAGGCCAGAGAATTGTCAATGGAGATTCAAGCGACATTGTGATCGGCGTAGCGGGCAATGCGCGCATCAATGCAGTCAATGATGACGACGCCACCGAAGAGTACTGGGCAGCTCAGCCTGAGGACATGCCTGGAATGACCATCATGGCAAGCACGGGCGGTGCACCTGATTTCCTTCCGCCAATCGCGAAGTCAATCAGTGAGAACCTCGATTCCAGGCTGTTTCCAGAGATCCGCCAGCTCAAGACTCTTTACCACGAGAGGGTCTCAGTAGTTGAGCAAATTGCGGCTATTGTCAGCCTCATTGGCATGGTTGCAGTGCTGCTGGCGGGCGTTGGCATCATCGGGCTAGTAGCCTTCACGGTTTCACAGCGGACGAAGGAGATTGCCATCCGGATTGCCCTAGGCGCGAAGCGCGCTCAGGTGCTGGCCGCTGTGCTTCGTCAGTTCGCATGGCCGGTCGCCTTTGGGCTGGTCGTCGGCACGGGAACCGCGGCTGCTGCCTCCAGACTTCTCCGCAAAATACTGTTTGGCGTCAGCAACTTTGATCCAGCCGGCTACGCCGCGGCAATCGGCGTGCTTGTGGCAATCATTGCCTTGGCGGCGCTGTTGCCGGCCCGGCGCGCCTTTCGGCTCGACCTGGCAAAGACATTGCACTTCGAATAAGGCGCGGTTGCCGGTGCGCGACTCGATACGCCGCTCAGCTCTCGATGTAGTCCCAAAATGAGTCGGCCAGCTCGGCGCCGTGTTCATTCACGATGCGGCGCGCGGCGCGCTCAACCTCTTCGATAAGCCCATGCAGATAGTCGCGCGAGCGGGAGATGGCCACCACCGCCAGCGTCGCCGATTGCCATAGCACCGCCTCGTCCATTTCCGCCACGGAGACGTTAAAGCTCTGGCGCAACTGGTCTTTCAGCGACCGCACCACCTGGCGCCGGTCCTTGAGCGACTGGGCATGCTCGATGCGGATCTCGAGAGTCAGTTGGGCGACAGGCATGGCGCGATGTTTTTTGCAGGTTCAGTGTATGCCCGGTTGTGCCTGCAGGGCAGATTATTTCGGATGCCGCTTTGCGTGGGGTCCCGTACCTCTAGCCCTGATCTCCAAACTGTGCCAGCTGCTCCGCCTTCGGGGCCGTCGTGAAAAGGCTGACCACGATCATGGCCGCAACAGCCATGGTGAGCGCGGGGAAGATCGCGTCGCGTTCGGCAAGGATAGTGGGAAACAAGGCCCTCACCCCCGGCAGGTCCCACGCCAGGGTGACCACGGTACCGCTGCCAATGGCTGCTACCGCGCCCCAGGCCGTCACCCGTTTCGAATAGAACGCCGCCAGCACCACCGGCGTCAGCGCCGCAGAGTAAATGGTGTAGGCCCACAGCATCTTTTTGAGGATGCTCTCGGCATATACCGCCTGGTAAAGCGCCCAGCAGCCCAGCAGCACCACGGCCAATCGTGACACAATCAGCACCCGCTTGTTCGACGCCCCCGGTGAAATGTAGCGCACAAAGACATCGTTCACCAGGTTGGTGGCGGGTGAGAACAGGTAATTCGAAGCGGTGGAGATGACCTTGGCAAACACCGCTCCCAGCAGCACCGCGCCCAACACCGCGGGCAGCCCATGCCGCGCGGTATACGGAATGATCTCGCGCGGGTGCAGCGCCACTTCGCCGGTCGGATAAAGTGCGCGGCCGAACACGGCGATGGCGACGATCAGGGTCTCCAGTAGCAGCGTGCCAAGGGTCCAGCCGATCACTGAAATGCGGGCGTCTTTCTCGCTCCGCGCGGAAAAGAACTTCTGGTACATCACCTGGTTGCCGAGCATCAGCAGCATGGTGGGCACCAGAAACTCAAGCCCGCGTACAACGCCCATGCCCACGGACTGCCGTACCCCACCCGGGCCCAGCCGGTAGTTGCCCAGCGGCTCAAAGTACTGGGCGGGCAGCGACTGGTGCAGCCCCGCCCATCCGCCGGCCTGCAGAAAGAGATACGGCGCGGCAATGATGCAGATGACGGTGACCAGCGTGCCGATCGCCACGTCCATATAAGCCACCGACGACATGCCGGCCAGCGCCGTCGTGAGGATGACGAATGCGGCAATGATGAACGTGCCCAGCTCCGGAGTCACCGTGTCGGGAAAGATGAGATGCAGCACGTCCCCGCCGCCCTTGAACTGGTAGCTGGTGATCCCGATGTAGGCGAACAGGATGGCAAAGGTGCCCAGCACGCGCGCGGTCTGGTTGTAGCGGGCCTCCAGCAGGTCAGGCAGGGTGAATTGGGCAAATTTCCGCGCCCGCGGGGCGATGAAGTAGATCAATAGCAACCCCAGCCACCCACCGGCCGGTTGCCACAGGGCGGCGAAGCCGTTCTTGTAGGCATTCTCGGCCCCGGCGAACAGCGATCCCGCACCGATCCACGAGGTCAGCAGCGTGAGCACCAGGACGATGGCAGGCAGCGACCGCCCAGCCACCAGGTAGTCGGCTTTGGTCTTCACCAGCGAGGTGCGGTAGAGCGCTACGGCCAGCAGAACAACGACAATGATTGCCAGGACAATGACATAGAGCTGGGACATCCAGAAGTACCTCGCCGGCGATTCAGTGGTTCCCAGCAGTGTATCGGATGCCGCGCACAGTTTGGCTGGCCCGTGCTTCCTCGGCCGTCAGGTTGACCCCCGCAGGGGCGCTTGGTAAACTGTATTTGCGGGGTGGAGCAGCCCGGTAGCTCGTTGGGCTCATAACCCAAAGGTCGCTGGTTCAAATCCAGCCCCCGCAACCAATCAAATTCACCCGAATCAATAATTTACAGAATCGCCAGTTGGGCACTTGATAGTGTAGGGTCCAACTGGGGTCCAAAATTCCCTCAATTTACCAGTTCAACTATCTGTGAAAGCATCGTGCCGATGGTTTCAGCTGCTTTTCTGTCTTCGGCATCAACCTTGTGCGTGTAGTGGGTCATGGTGGTTTCAATCTGGGCATGCCCAAGCCGGTGCTGCCTGGTCTTGAGTGGAGTGCCGATTTCGTCCATCACTGTGGCATTCATGTGGCGGAATGCATAGTTCCCGCATCGCGCGATTCCCATCGCTTTTAGCTTCTTATCGATCTTGAGCTTCTTGAGGATGGGGTTGAGCACCCGATTGCGGAAGTTGTCCATGCTCAGAGGGTTTCCCTCCTGCGAGGCAAACATCAGCCCCAACTCGTTCCGCATCCAGTGATCGCGCTGATACGCCCGCAGCCGTTCGACAAGCTTCGAGGAGATCGCGAACTTCCTTATCGCTTTGACGGTTTTCGGTGTCTGCAACTTCCCTTGCCAGACGCTCTGATCAATGCGAATCGTAGCCTCTTGCCAGTCAACGCCGTCCACCATCAGCCCGGCAAGTTCGCCCGGCCTCATTCCAGTCTCGGCCAACAGCCAGAGGAACGACTTCCACTGTTCCGGCGCCGCCGCGATGATCGCCAGAGATTCCTCGACTGTGAAATTGTAGGTTTCCACCTTCGAGGGCTGTGGAAATCGCAAGCCGTGGAACGGGTCGTGGGAGATGTATCCCCAGTCTTTAGCCGTCTTCCAGACAAGCCGCATAGTGCAGATGAGGTTGCGCGCCGTCTTCGGCGACCCTTTAAGAGAGGTAACGAAGACTTGCACGGCCTCTGCGGTGATGTCTTTCAAGCTCATGGATCCAAAACGTGGGACCAAAACGCGGTTGAGGTCTGACTTTTCAGAGGATTGCGAGCTCGGCTTATGCTGCTTCATAACATTCTCCTTCCACCTCTCGACGAACTCAGCAAAGGTCGCTTGCGGCCTCGGCTTGTAATCCTCCGCGTTCACTTCTTTCAATCGCCGATCAAGTTCACGTTGTGCCAACCGCTTGGTCGGGTACTGCTTTACGGTTCCGATCGTCTCCTTCCTGCGGACGCGCCGCACTTCTCCGTTACTGGCGATGATGTCCTCACGCCAACGTGCGATCCAGTTCCCCTCAACTGAAGAGAGCTGGCCGCGCTGATATCGTCTCCGGGCCATCGATTTTCCGATCTGCCCATCGACTTCAATGCCTTTGGTCGAGATTGTACACGCCGGAGTCACCGGGCGGGAGTGCGAGCGTACCCAGTCGGTTGTCGTGTCAAAGATGTAGCAGAGTTGTTCTATGGAGTAAGTTGAAGGGATCGCCGGGACTGCCGTCGATGTGATTTGAGACTGAGGCTGCATCAATGGGCTACCGAACCAGTCTCAATTGAGAGAAGGAGTGTTTGCTGCCGGACACGGGCATTTGGGATTACGTAACAAGTCCAAATAGCAAGCCAGCGTGCATACCAGGAGACCACTTCAGCGTTCTGGGTTTTTGGCTCCGCCGGTTGGCAGCGTCGGATGATTTCGTCGGTCGTGAAACCAGAGGGTGCCTGTCCGCAGGGAAGTTTTCCCGCCTTTTCCGCGTTAACCAGGAGCTGGCACGCTTCTCTCGTGACTTGAACGCCATACGGGTTATCGAGGTTCTGCTCCCCGAGCCAACCACGGATCGCAGAGCAGCCTCTTTTGGCGACATTCGCCATTTCTATCTCTGAATCTTCTCGGGTAACTGAAGCTCGCCCCGTCCGAATCGCCACGGACCGTCGAGCGAGTTCCCATGTGCTGATCTGGCCCAGGCGAGCAAGTGCCAGATCCACGGGAGAAGCTTCCCGGGCGTGCAGGAGATGACGAAGCAGGCTTTCGCTGCAATTAAGCGCTTTCGCGAGATGGCGAAAGCTGACTCCAGCCTGGTGAATTGTTGAGACCGCTTCAGCGCGGTCGAGATCCTGAAGAGTATGCCATTGCGCCTGGAGATCGGTGATGGCTTGGGTGGGGGTATTCATCGGGAAAGGGCTCCGTTCTTGAGGGCTTCTTTCCCCTCCCGCCTCTCTAGTATAGGAAGACAGTCGCTAAAAATTCCGCATAATATAGAGAACATCAGATTAGCCGCCCTGCATCCATGTAAGTATGGGAAATCGCGTCGGCGTAAGCCGTGATTTTCAAGAATTGGAGAAACGTCGGATTAGAGCCATCGGTTTGTGGGAGCAGGGTGAGACCCAGGCCGCCGTCGCCCGGCGGGTCGGTGTCGTCCCGCAGACTGTGGCACGTTGGGTAGTCCAGTATCGACGCCACGGCCAAGCCGGTTTAAAGAGAGCAAGTCGAGCTGGACGCAAGCCGCAGATGGACGAGCAGGACCGTGAAAGGCTCCAGATGCTGCTGCTGAAAGACCCCAAAGCGCTGGGTTATGAAACCCCTCGCCGGACCTGTCTGCGTGTGGCCAATCTGATCGAGCGCGAGTTCGGCGTCCGCTACCATGCCGGCCACGTATGGAAGATACTGGTTGCTTTGGGTTGGAGTCCACATCGCCCTATCGGCGATGCAGCCGAAAACAAGGACTCCGAAACCCTGTGCTGGAGAAGCGGCGTGTAGCCGGCAGTTGAAAAAAGCGCTGACCCATGACTGCGTCCTTGTCGCTGTCACCGGAAACGACCCGAGCGATTGCGCGATTGGGAGATGTACCAGTTGATCTGCGTGCCCTATCCTTCAATTGACTTAGAACTCGTATATGGCCTCATGTCACGCATTTGTGTGCCCTTTAAGGTGGTCACCATGAACTTTAGACCGTGTGAACTATACATCCGCGCATAAGTAAAG
>PLXP01000274.1:25572-44803 GCA_003151435.1 Acidobacteriaceae bacterium | reverse complement strand
ATCCGGTGCTTTGCACGGGGATATTTCAGATGAGCCAGTGCGTCCAAGTGCCGACCGGGGCGTCGGGGTCGTCGGCTATTAACGCGAACGACTGGACTCCGGCAGGAGCACCCGACCATGACAAGTCGGGCGAGGCGTCAACTCCGTCGCAGGTGTAGCCCTTGGGAATTGCACCGCCCAGTGAGAACACTGTCGTCGTAACCGCAAGTGACATTCCGCCACCTCCCTCAATCGTGGATGCGCCCGCTTCGCCCGGAGTTCGCGCATCGCGACAGGCGAACAGAGGCAGGAACAAAACGCTGGTCAGGGCTAAGAGACGATTCCCGCTCATGGGCTCTCCGCGTCAGTCGGCCAGTGCCTCTGGAAATCGAGCAGGGAGTTCGGCCAGTCTACTTCTCAAGACTTGGCGTGGGCTGGGCGCTGGCAGAACTTGTGTCGGCTCGTTGGAACCCTCGGCCATGACCACGCGGAGTCCCTTGCAACTGGAGTCTGCGGTCTCCGCACCGGAGTAGTCGATGCCGATGTGGCGGCGAAATGCTGGCTCCAAGTTCAACCTCCCACCCTCTAAGCTCTATTCCGTGCATTGGTCTACGAATCTAACTTGAGTACATGCTTGCGATACCACTTCTCTGCTATAGCTTTCCTGTCATTGACCACCTTTATTGCATCGTCTATCGAGTTGCAAGGAAATCTTCCCTTATACAAGTTGCAAGAATGGCAAGCAAGAGCAAGATTGTTTTCATCATCCTTGCCGCCGCCTCGACTTACAGGATTGATGTGGTCGATACTAAAGTTAGCGATGAACCAACTCTCAAAGTCCTTTCGCCCATCCCACCCGCAATATCTGCACGTGAAATTATCTCTCTCATAAATTCGTTGGTTTGGATAGACCTCTTCTTCTTTCGTCACTGGACTAAACCTGAATTCCCTTTCTCTTCACTGATTCCCTCGAATTATAGTTCCCACGAGTCGCCGCGACTTTTCATTGTTCGACGGGATTAACCAATTCAGGCCGGTTGTTCTTCACGTTGCCCACATCTTTGCTGACCTTCCACGCTTTCATTTCCTTTGCGGGGTAAGGTCTGAGCAAATCAACGGGCGAGTGTGACGGCTCACCCGGCTCCAACCATCTGTCGTAATCCTGTCGATGAAGTATCACCGGCATCCGGTTGTGTATCGGCTCCATCAATTCATTGGGGTCTGTAGTGATGACCGTATATGTCTCCAACGTTTGCCCGGTGGCCTTGTCCTTCCATTTGTCCCACAGGCCAGCGAACGCAAAGAGTTCAGCGTCCTTCATGGCGATGGCGTACGGCTGTTTGGTCTTCGCATCCAGCTTCTTCCATTCATAAAACCAATCAGCCGGAACCAAACAACGACGGCGCTTCGCTGCCTCGCGATAGGCCGGACTCGTGGTGACGGTCTCCGCTTTGGCGTTGATGGTGTTGAACGCCATCTTGGCATCCTTCGCCCAGAACGGCACGAGACCCCAACGCATGACGGTCAACTCACGCTCACCCGTCTCCGAATCAAGCCTTACAACGGGCTGAAAGCTCTGTGGAGCTACATTGAAGGACGGCGCAAAGTACGACTCATCGAAGACGCCAGTATCGTGCGCTCGCATCCACTCAGCGATGCGCTGCTTGTCTGCCCGTCTGCCGTATCGTCCGCACATCCTGAGCCTCAGCACGAACTTATGCAACCTAGTGATGCCAATAACCATCGCCGGGAAGATTGAGTTTCCCTTCTTTCCAGAGTTCCCAGAGCTTGAGCGTCATGTACACATCGCGTTGATTTGAACCTTCATATTCATCGCACAAGTCTGGGTCTCTGCGACCGAATGGAAAATCTGGGCAACTATCGAAATGCATCGAGTAGGTTCTAATGAGGCTGCTCCCTACTATAGGGTCCCAGCACATTCTCTGCATGTCAATGTGGTTGCCCCTAATCGACAACTTGCCTTCGATTCCTGCAAATCGTCCAAGGTCTTCGAGGTCGCGAAACTCTCCGTTGTAGGTGACGACCTCATCGGCATTGTGAACGCACTCAACTGCCTCGGCGATTCTGTTTCCGCGATACGCTAAATACTCTCGTTCTTCCACAGAATAAATCCCGACGATACTCTGACCTGTGTCAATCACCAGCGTCATCATGCACGGTGCTCCCATTCATTCGCTGAGGAACTTTGCGAAACACCCGATTGTAAATCTCGTAAGCCAAATTGACCGACTCCTCTTTCGGCTTCCTTCTTCTTCCGATACTGAACGGTGCCGATTGGCTCATCAGCGCCTTCTACTTCTTGCCCACTCCCTTTGCAGCGAACCATCGTCGGTTCCGTCATCGGATTAGCGCCTTTTCGTTCAGCTACACTCTCACATGCTTCAAGTGTTCAATAAGCGCCGCAATCTGTGGGAAGTATTGGTGAATCTTCTCGGACAAACCAGCAACAGCGTTAGCCAGCACAGCCCACTTCTGGAGCTTGTCAACTACGTTCGCGCCTTGAATTTGAGCGTTACGCACTTCAAGCGCCGCAGATTGCAACTCAGAGTGGCCTTCAGAGAGTCGGTCTATATCGTCAAGTGTCTGCGCTGTGATTGTAATGTTGTTGGTCGTCTGTACGACCGATGAATTGATAAAGGCATTGCCAACAGGAGCATTGAAAATATTGTTTGTGGTGCTTTCTGTGGCGCGTTTTCCTTGCGTTGTCTTCATCTTCAGTTCCTTGAGCCGGTTTGTTCCTTCTCTCACGAGCCGGAATGCAAGGCGCTCACGTTCTCTTGCATACGCGCCTTGTACCGCCTGAACGTGTTGACCCCTTATTGCTGGCGGGAATTGTAGTTGATTTGGACCAGCCGTGAGACTCCAGAATTCCTTAATCATGTCTTTCTCAAACGCTGCATCAATTGAATAGCCCCAAATGGCAACTGCTTCGATGTACTTCTCAATGGTCTTGCTTACTCGCAATTCCATCGAATACAGCGCAGCATCCTTTTTTGCTATGGGTGGTGCAGCGGCATTGAGCGTTTGCTGCGCCTTGAACAGAAGTTCGCGCTCTTGCTGCTCCGCTTCCTCATGGGTCTTTTCATAGACTTCAACCATGAGCGAGTGCAGATGCTGTTTGAATTCCGGGTCAAATGGCATTGCGTCACCTGCAAGAGTTTTGGAATGTGTCCCCATTCCAGTTTGCAGTATTTTCGCCGAAGTTCCGATTTCACTTTCCATTTAGGATTCTCTCCGGCACCTTCCTGAACACCCGGTTGAAAATCTCGTAGGCGAGGTCTACCGATTCCTCAATGGCTTTGCCAGTGGGTACCACCCGCACATTCACCTGCCGCTCCCGTGCCAGCCGGATACCGGCAATGAGGCACGCGCCGAGATAGACCATCCCCCGATTGATTCGGGGCATGTGCGTTGAGGAGTCGAACTATCGTTTCAGGAATTCCTCGTCAAAGAGGTCGCGGAATTCTTCTAGTGCCTCTTCGAATCGAGCGAACCCTTCTTTTCTCATTTGAGCAGCGAAACCTTTGCTGCGCTCAGTGCCAATGATTGCCGACCAGTAGTACTGCACCATTCCCATGGCATCGCGCTCCTCCATCCGCATGATGGTGTATCGGACGCCTGTCTTTAGTTTTTCCGATGCAATTGGAGATTGCAGTATCGGGTCAAATATCCATCAACGCTACTGTCCGCATGATCGGCGTAGCGAAGCATACCATTCTCAAACTGCTTGATGACATGGGGTGCGCCGCCGCCGAGTTTCACCACCGCAACGTTCGCGGTCTCCGTACTTGTCGCCTTCAATGCGATGAAATTTGGGCATTCGTGGTAGCCAAGCAAAAGAACGCATCACCTGAAAAGAAAGCCGAGGGATGGGGCGATGCCTGGACCTGGACGGCCATCGATGCGGACACGAAGCTGTGCATCTCTTTTCTTGTCGGCGGTCGTACTACCGGATGGGCTACCGATTTCATGCTGGACTGCCGCGAACGCATCGTGGGGCATCCGCCGATCACGACAGACGCACACAAGCCGTATCTGAAGGCCATAGAAGAGGCGTTTGGGGGCGATGCTGACTATGCGATGCTCCACAAGGTCTACGGTGCTTCAAATGAGCCAGAGCACCGCTACAGCCCGGCAGCCTGCATCGGGTGCGATATGAAGGTGGCGGGCGGTGACCCGGACCCGGCACACGTCTCCACAAGTTATGTCGAACGCCAAAATTTAACCATGAGAATGTCGATGCGCCGGTTTACTCGGCTAACCAATGGATTCAGTAAGAAGCTGGAGAATCACGGCCACGCCGTGGCGCTCTACTTCATGCACTACAACCTCTGCCGGGTCCATAAGACTCTACCAGTGACCCGGCAATGGAGGCAGGGCGGACCATGTCTGGACGCTTGAGGAGCAAAATCGATAGAACATGAGCCTGACCAACGGGGAGAAATACCTAAAATACCCAATGTCTTCAGCATCAAAGTAGTAAACCACAATCGAATGCAATTGAGGTATTCTGGGCTGTAGTCTCTGTATCAGTTTATAGGGGGTCTGTATGCACGGAAGGCACCGCGCCAACGGTGCCTTTGCTCAAATCCGATTTGGATTGATTGGTCGAAATCTGATGTCTTGAGCGTATCGCTCACCCTTCCGCCAGTCAATAACTAACTTGATGCCTCCTACGGCATCCCTGTCTCCGAATGGATGCGGCAGGCCAGCCCCTCACGATCAGTGATTCCAGCACTGACCGGAGAGGATAGCCGTTCACCCTCAACCTGCGAAAGGAGGAGTATGAAACATACTCCCATAGTAATTCACCGCAACTCCATCACCGGCAGGATCGTTACTACGCGCTACGCGGACAACCATCCCCGGACAACCGAACGCGAAGTCGTCTATCGCCCGTCACCAAAACGCGGCTAAGACCTAACCATTGTGCCTGACTCACTTCTCGATGGCCCACCTAGCTCAATAAGGTGGGCCTTTCTTCGTGATTTCTCAAACTGCACCACTACCAAGTATGGCCGTCATCGGGCCTAACGTCGGCATCTTCTGGCTCCTCCCATCATGGAAGCTCGTCGTCGACACCACGCCGGTGAGTCAGGCGGAGGCCTACGGTAGGTTCCGGATTCATGGGCCGTCCCACATAGAAGTTTGGGATCGGTGGCGTCAGCAGCGTACCGTCCCACCGGAGACTGAGTATGATGATTTGCCCAGGGGGAGGACAGCGTTCGACATTGTGGCGGAGAACTTCACGATCTTGGCAGACCAATGCATCCTGCGTGACACAGGCCTAGTCGCGGAGATCAAGCGACTGCTTCACTTGCCTGATGACACGTCCAGCGGACTCGACCTTCACTACCGCTGCCCACGCTGCTTATACGGAGACGATCAAGATTGGGGGGGTCGGCTTCATCGAGCATCTCAACAAAGTCTTGTTCCGTCGTGTCTGGCCCGCAGAGGAGCTTAATAAACTCCAGGCCTTCCTCCTCAGTGTTGTTGGGGATGTCGACCAGTTCCATGCAACGCTCATCACGCTCATGGCCGGTCATGGCCGCGACCTTGGCGGTGATCCGAGCGATGGTTTCAGGAGAGAGGGTCATCGGGGAAAGTATAGCCCCGGTGGATCGAAGATCACTGGACCATAGCCTTGTTCACCCCAATCAACTGGAGATTGGTGTGGGTGATGTACACGTTCTTACCAAAAAGCTCTGCAGGCAGTTTCCTCTCATCAATTATTTTCTGCAGTGCGTCTTTCGTCATCCCAAGACGAACGGCTGCTTGGTTTACATTGAGCACCAATTGGTCCCGTGCTACTGCAATCGCAAACGTCATCATTGAATATTTCCCGCGAGCCATCAGGGCTATCGCAGTGCGTTTCATTTCCTCAGCCTCAGCCCACGAGCGCGTGCCCGACCTTCGGGTGATCATTCCACCGTGATCCATAAAACGGAAGGACTTTGGGCAATTGCAGTTTCGGTACTCATCAAATCCCATGTACTGGCAGTCGCGGAAGTGGTGGGTGAAAATTGTGACCTCAGGTGCGCTGTAGATTGGACGCGTTGGCGGCACTGGGGCTGGCCTGGGAATAGTGGGCGGGGCGACGGCAATGCTCTCAGGATCACTTCGTCTCACGCGCGTAATAAAGTGCTGCCGGTAAATCTCATCTGCTGTCGATTGCGGGACCCGGATAGATCGATAACGTCGCTTGTGCATTGTTTCCGGTCGATCGATGATCAAAATCCCCCCATGCTCCTCGCACAAGCGACGGATGGTCACCGAGGAGAGGTGCCATTTCTCGCCGAGTTCTGCACAGGAGTAGTGCTTCTCGTGGGGTGCCATTTGGAGCAGTGTAACCAAGGGTGCTACCTCTTTGCCAGCATAAGCTGCTCGTCCAGGTAGTCCGACCAGTCCTGCATCATCTTCTTGCGCGGCTCCAGATACTCCGCGTAGTTGTACGCTCCGGAAACGGTACTGCGCTCCAGGTGCGCCAGTTGAACCTCAATGTGCTTGGCGTTGTACTGCCGCTCATTAAGGCAGGTGGAAGCGAGGCCACGGAACCCGTGACCAGTCATCTGACCCTTGTACCCCATCGTGTTGAGTGCCGCCAGGATGGTGTTCTTCGACATACATTTTGTCAGGTCCTTCTGACCGGGGAACAGCCACTTCGTGTCACCTGTCAAGACGTGCAACTCCTCCAACAGCGCGACAACTTGGCGGGACAGGGGAACGAGATGTGGTACTGGAGTGCCTTTGACCTTTTTCATCCGAGCCGCCGGGATCGTCCATACTGTGTCGGAGAGTTTGCCATTACGGAATGTGAACTCCGACCAGGGGGACAGGATCAACTCACTGGTGCGGACCCACACACGGAGCATGAGCTTGAGCATGATTCGCGTGATCGGCATGCCGTTGTAGCGCTCGATCGCCCTGAGCAGTTTGGGGAACTCCTTTTGGTCTACGCGGGCGAAGTTCTGCGGGTTCGTACCTTTTAGGAAATCGCCAGCCTTGATGTCGGCTGCGGGGTTGCGGCGACAGTACCCCATCGTAATCCCGAAGCGAAATATCTGGCTCATCGTGTTGAGGGACCGGTGGGCGAGGTCCAGGGCCCCACGTTCCTGGATGCTGAGAGCCACAGCCGCGATCTCTGGTGCCTCGATATCCGCGATGGGACGGTGGCCGAGTTTTGGGAGGATGTCCTTTTCAACGCGGTCCTTAACCTGTGAAGCGTGGCGAGCATCCTTGTCAGCACTCCACTTGTCGTACCACTGCAGGTAGACCCAGTGGAAACCGTTCACCACCGGGGTGACCTTGACAAGTTTGTTGCCCTTCTCATCCCTCACCACCTTCACGGTCGTCATCACTACGGGTGGCTTCGTGGTCTGTGTGAAATGCTCCCTCTCAGCCTTTCGTGTCTGCATTGGGTCGGTACCCTTTTTCAGTACGTTTCGCATGGCCTCGTGCAGCTTACGGGCTTCTTGGAGACTCAGGTCGGGGTACGCTCCGAACGCCATCATCTTCGGGACGCCTTCGAAACGGTAGCGCCACCTCCACAACTTACTCCCGGTGGTGGTCACGTACAGGCACAAACCACCACCGTCTGCCAGCATGTATGTCTTCTCCCGCTTCTGCGCCTTAAAGATTTTCGTGTCTGTGAGCTTCTGCGCCATGTGAGTGTTTTCTCCTTGTGCTGCTCCAGAACAGTATACTCACATTTCCAAAAGTGTGAGTATCTTTAGGCGCGGAAAATCACTCACATTCTACACACAAAATCTGTAGCTTCCGCCTGACCGGCGTAGATTTTGCTAGACAAGAAATGGTGCAAGCTATTGATTTTTAAGGATGTTTTGTGGACTTGGCTGGATCGGAATAGATTGGGCTAGAAGACTAATGGTTGCCCCTCAGGGATTCGAACCCCGATATGCTGCTCCAGAGGCAGCTGTCCTACCATTGAACGAAGGGGCAACAAGCGCGGAAAACGCGGCTCGAAGCCGGGTCGGCGGAGCCCGGCAGGCGCCATGCGCAAAATGCCAACCTGTTCATCATAAGGGGATTCGCCGTGGCGGTCAAACCTGTCCGGCCGAGTGACCGCCGGCTCACAAGCCGGCGAAGTAAACCGCAAACACATCGCTTTGTTTGCCATGATGGCGAGTCAATTTCGGGCATTTCCACGATCGGCTTCGATCCTCCAATCGGGGCTGGTCAGCCTGTCGACGACTGCGGTCGTGGCCTGCTCAAGGTCAGGCAAGCGTAAGGCGATCTCGGCCCTCTTGCGATCAGCCCTTGAGCGCGGCCCGATCAAGCGACTTCTTACTTCACCAGGCTCTTCAGAACTCGCACATTGCTCTCTTCATTTCCATCATCATCCACCGGCGTTTCCGCGATGAAGGCGCAATGGTCGAAACGTGCGTCGTTGAGCAAGCGGCGGAACGGCTCCACTCCGATGGTTCCCTGCCCGATGTGCTGATGCCGATCGAGCTTGGACCCACGGTCAGCCTTGGCGTCGTTGCAGTGCCACACGCGGACGGCTTCAAAGCCGACGGTGGCTTCGATCTGCTTGACAGTGTCCTCATAGCCGCTTTCGCTAACCATGTCGTAGCCCGCCACGTGGGTGTGGCAGGTGTCGAGGCAGACGCCGACCGGCGCGTGCGCCTGCAGCAGCGCGACCAGTTCGGCCACCTGGTCAAAGCTGCCGCCCAGAGAGTATTCCGCGCCCGCGGTGTTCTCAATGAGGATGTGAAAGCCGGTGCCGTGCCACGGCAGGCCATCGATGGCGCGGGAGATGGAGTCTGCCGCAAGCTTGAGGCCCTCGTAGCGGCTGAGGCCCTTCCACGAGCCGGGATGCAGCACCAGGTAATCGGCGCCAAAGGCCAGCGCGCGCTCCATCTCTCCGCGAAAAGCATCGACGCTTTTCTCGCGCACTTCGGCAGTCTGGCTGCACACGTTAACCAGGTAGCTGGTGTGGATGACGAGCGGGCCCACGTCGAGCTTCGCGCGCAGCTCGCGCATGCGCTCGGCCTGCTTGGGATCGACCTTAGGCGCACGCCACATGCGCGGACTCGACGAAAAGAATTGAAATGTGTTGGCGCCAATCTCCCGCGCCCGCTCCACGGCGTTGGAGGCGCCGCCTGCCGTGCCCAGATGGACTCCGATTCGTCTGCTCATGGGGACAGTTTAATCGTCGTCATCGTCCTTCGTAGTTTTCTTCCTGCGCTCTTTCAGCATCGCGGGCACCGGCGCGTCGCCCTTGGCATCCTTCCACAAGATCACGTTAAGCTTCTGCGTGTCGGCGCGGTCGGCGTGGCGGAAGTCCATCTTCCTGCTTTCCTCCGCGCCCACGGCCTTCTTCGTGTTCGCCGTGTAGATCAGGCCGTTATCGCGATTGGAATAATCCGCGCCAAAGGCCGGCTGATCGCCCGTGCCCGTGAACAGCGAGGAGATGAGCGAACTGAACGCATCGTTGTTGTTCATCGGCGGCAGGCCGAGCAGCGACTCCATGGTCCGCAGCACACTTACCGTCGAGTAGAAGCGGTTGTCGACAAACGGCGCGCCATCCGTGCCGTGCGGCGCATACTTGCTCACCACCAGCGCAAGGCTGCGATGCGCATCCACGTGATCGGCGCCGGCCTGCGCATCGTCTTCGAGGATGAAGAACGCGGTGTCATCCCAGAACGGCGAATGAGAAATGGCATCCACCGCGCGGCCCACGGCGAGATCGTTGTCGGCAACGGAGGACTTGGGCGTAGGTCCGCCAGGCCGGGTGCCCGCGGTGTGATCGTTGGGCAGGCGCAGGTTGATGAAGTTTGGCATCGTGTCTTTGCCCCGCTCCTTGTCCGCGACCCAGCCTTTCAAATGGCGCAGAAAAATCTCCACGCGCACCTGATCGGGAATGGCAAGGTTGAAGTCCGGCGATTCCTCGGCGAAGTGCCCAACCAACTCCGGCTTGGTAGCGATATTCGCAGCGATGCGCGGAATGGGCCACGGCCACTTGTTGACGCCGCCGCCCCACTCTTCCGGCAGCGGCTCGCCGGGCGCAATCATGGGATGAGCGCACTTCTGGCCTTCGAGCATCGGTCCCTGTTGCGGGTTGGCCGGCATGCTCGCAGCTTTAACCTCATCGCAGAAAGTGCTGGCGATGTATTCGGCGAAGTGGTAGTAGGTTTTGCCATGTGCCGCCAGGTCGCCCCACAGGTAGCCGCTGGCGGGCTCGTTCACGTCCGCGATCTTTTGCAGCAGCGGATAGCCTTCGGCCACCACGCCCTCGAAATCGTAGGTGCGCTCGCTGCCGCGATAGGACTGCTGCCAGGTCTTCTCAAGGTAGTCCGTGCCGATAGCAGCGTTGGACCAGACGTGGCCATCGCCTGACACTTCGCCGGAGTCAAAGAAGTTGTCGAGCACGCCGAACTGCAAGGCGAGCTTGTGCAGGTTGGGCGTGATCGCTTCGCCAAACATGGTGAGGCTTGGGTCGCCATTGCCCACCGGCTTGCCATCTTTTTTGAGATCGCCGAAGACCTGATCGTAGGTGCGGTTTTCCTTGATGATGTAGATCACGTGCTTGATGGGATTGTGCGCGTTGCCGGCGAAGGGAATCTTCTCCGCCGCGGCTTTCATGCGATTCGATTCCAGCACTACGGCGGTCGAGCGCGACAGATCCTTCTCGATTTCGGCAGTGTCCAGCGCGGCCAGCGAACCATACAGCAGCGCCGCAATGTACCCCGTCTTCTTCACGCCGTTTTGCGTCTCTTCCTTTATGTTGTTGGGGCCGGTTCCCTTCCCTTTGGCGGTGGCGACGTAGAGCTTCCCGCCCGAGGCCGAAGGCAGAAATGTCATCGACATCGGCATCCACTCGGTGGGCACAAACCCGATGGGTTCCACGAAGCCCTGCTTTGAAGTTTTGCCCGTGAGCTTGCCGGTATCGATCACCGCAATCGCATCGCTGGCCGCGTTCGCCACGTAGAGCCTCTTGCCGTCGGCGTTCACGGCTACGGCAACGGGTTCTGCGCCAAAGTAGCTCTGCCCCGGCAGCCGCGTATCGAAGTAGCCCCTCACGCTGAACTGGGTGGCACCGACATTCACCGCTGCCACCGCATCGCGATTGGCCAGTGCCACGTAAAGTGTCTTGCCATCGGGCGAGAACTCAAATGCGCACGGATGTGTGCCGGGCTTGATGGCGCTGGACGGCCTGAGAAGCGCCAGCTTGCGGCCCACTGTTCCCCTGGCGAGATCGAGTTCCACAATCTCCGACGCATTCCACAACGCGACGAAAGCTCGGCGGCCGTCTCTCGACACCGCAAGCGCGATGGGATAGGTGGCCGGCACGGCGTCGCTCTCCGACAGGTCGAAACGCTGCTCGATTTTGCCGCTCGCCGGATCGAGCAGCACCACATCGTCGGAAAGATTCTCGGCCACCAGCAGTCTCTCGGCACCCGCTTCGCCAACCACGGCAATCGCCGCCGGGAAAGGAATTCCCTTGTCCCCATCCACGCCGCCGATCAATTTGGTCTTTCTTCCGGCAGCGAGTTGCTCAATCGGCAAAGGAACGAAACGCTCCGGCGCGATCTTTCCCGCTGCGAAGCTGTAGACGACGATGCCGTTGCCGGTATCGCCCTTGTCCTTGCCGGTGGGGTCGGTGATGGAGCCCATGCTGGCGTACACATGGCTGCCGTCGCGGCTGAATGCAAGTCCTGAATAGAGCGTCTGCTTCGCTTTGCGCACCTGTGTGCGGTCGTCTGGAAAATCGGCCAGCGCACCCGTCTGCGTATCGAAGACGGCGAGCGACTGATCGTACTTCGACTCGAACGTGCCATAGCCAGCATTCACCGTGACCACATAACGCTTGTCAGGCGAAACAGCGATCGACATCGGCAAGCTGTTCAGCCGCTGCGGATGGCCCGGAACTTCGTCTATGATCTGCTTGCTGGTGGGCAGATCGATGGTCTGCGCACGCCCACAACTTGCCCCAAGAACAAGCATCGAAACGCCCACTGCCGCAAAGCACTTCATCTTCATTCACTCACCCTAGCAAACCCGCCGTCCATTTTTCGTTACAGCGATGTGACTGTGAATCGCGCGTTGCTCAATCCGCCGGAGTTGCACGCGACCGCCCGCCCCCTCGCCTGCAATAATTCCAACATGCGTACGGTGTTCACTGCAGAGAGGCTCTGGGACGGAACGCGCCTCATCGACCATCCCATAGTAATCGTCGAAGATGGGCGGATCATCTCCGTCGGCCCTCGCACGGCCGGCCAGGCACCCGGCGAGGCACGCGTGATTGATTATCCCCGCGCCACGCTGGGCCCGGCGTTTTTCGATGTGCACATCCACGGAGCGGCCGGCCATGACGTAATGGAAGCCACGCCCGAGGCGCTAACCGCCATGGGCAGCTTCCTGGCCTCGCGCGGCACGGGCAGCTATCTGGCCACCACGGTCACGGCCCCGCTGGATGTGACGCTGAAGGCGCTTTCCGGCCTTGCGAAGCTGCTGGAGAAGTCGACAATCGACGGCCACGCCTGTCCCATTGGCATCCACCTCGAGGGACCGTTTCTTTCGCACGCGAAGCGCGGTGTGCAACCCGACCAGCATCTGCTTGCACCGGATATCGTCGTCTTCGACCGGCTCTTCGATGCAGCCGAGGGACATGTGCGGCTGATGACGGTGGCTCCCGAACTGCCCGGCGCGGCAGAACTAACGGCGCACGCCACCGGGCGCGGCGTGCGCGTATCCGTAGGCCACTCCAACGCAACCGCCGCCGAGACACAGGCGGTGATCGCGGCCGGAGCTACCAGCGCGACGCACACATTTAACGCCATGCGGCCGCTGGATCATCGCGAGCCGGGCATCCTGGGCACCGTGCTCACCACTGACTCGCTTTACTCCGAGTTAATCTGCGATGGCATTCACACGGCGCCCGAAATCATGCGCCTGTGGTGGCGTGCCAAGGGGCCGCAGCGCGCAATCCTGGTGACGGATGCCATGAGCGCGGCAGGCATGCCGGACGGCGAGTATTCCCTGGGCGGTTTTGCCGTGCACGTGGCGGACGGCAGGGCCATGGCGAGAGGAGTGCTGGCCGGAAGCGTTCTGACGCTGGACCGCGCGCTGTCAAACTTCGTGGAGTTTACCGGTGCGTCGGTGGAAGAGGGACTTCGGGCGCTTACCTCGAACCCTGCGGCCATGACAGGGCTCGCGGATCGGGCCGGTATGCTGGCTGTGGGCCAGCAGGCCAACTTCGTCGCCGTCGATGCGGCTGGGAAGCTGGCGGCATCCGTGATCGGCGGCCGCGTCGTCAACCGCTAGAAGTCGTGCCCTGGCACAAAACGTCAGTTTTCCGCAGCCTTTTGAGTCGTTTTGCACCGACTTTGGGACATTTCCAATTATTCAAGTTGTTGATTATAAAGCACTTGATGTTTTTGCCTTCGGTGGGGAATATTGATGTAACTTGTTTATTTTGTTTAAGTTATGCCGACATTATGTCAAATTGAGGAGGGGGGGGGAGGGGGGTACCCCATCGGTTCTTGATCGGGCCCCCTTAATGCTGGGGATTTGCCGCTCCAACTCCAATTACGATTGTGCGACTGCGGAGGGTTATTCTCTGCAATAGAGTTGACCAGGTGAAGCCCCGAGGGAAAACTGGTCTGGGTGTCTCAGGTCTCGATTTTGAAACCTGGGAAAGCACGCAATCCAGCAAGTCAGCGAGACACGCTGGCAGCTTCCGCAAGCCGCTGGGCACGCCACACTGCGCCTTCGATTCCGGCCACCTCGGTCTGCAGCACGGGCATGGCCGGTGCGGCCTCGTGCAGCCCCGCAAAGAACGCCTCGCGCACCAACCGCGCCTTCCCGATCACGCTGCCGATCCACGCCACGGGCACCTCTTCTGTGAGGTTGTGTTTGCGTCGTAGCTTTGCGCGCACCAGCAGAACCGTCTCGACCAGATCTGCGGAGGCCTGCTGCAACACGCCTAGTGCAACCGCGTCGCCTTTCTCGGCAAGCTCGCTGATGGCAGGCGCCAGCGCCGCAAAGTCGGGACCGGGCGTGCTGTCGCCCAGGTTCACCAGTTCCTCAATGCTCTCCGTGCCCCAGATGCCTCCAACTACTTCCAGGACCCTCGTCGGCTCTTCGCGGTCGTAGGCGTGCAGCGCCCGCCGAACCGCGTGCAGCCCGATCCAGTAGCCGGAGCCCTCATCGCCCAGCCGCGAACTCCAGCCGCCCGCGCTCTCGCGTCCACCATCAGGCGCACGGCCAATACAGTTGGTGCCGGTGCCGGCGATCTGCAAAACTCCGGCGCCGCCTCTGAACGCCGCATCGAGGGCGATCACTTCGTCGCCCACCACTTCGGAGCGTTCCACGCCGAACTCGGCGAACACGGCCTTGATCCACTCAGGAACGCCAGGCATGGCGGCGCTCGCTACTCCGGCTGATGCCGCACGCACGCCCGTCACACCCGCCTGCTTGTACACCTCGGCGAGCACTTCGCGCAGATTCTGCTCGGCCACCGCCGCGCCCACGCGCAGCCGCTTGATTGACCCACTCTCGGCGAACGCCAAAGTCCGCTCACCGTCCACAATCGAGGCGCGCGTGCGCGTTCCCCCGCCATCAATTCCCAAGACAACGCTCATCGTTCTTTTGCTCCATTCGGGTGTTCATCGGCCGGCGCGGCGGGTGCGCCGCCACCATCGCGCAGGGTTCCTGCCAGAATGTTCAGGTTGCCGTCGGTCTTCGGTGAAGTGAGACCGAGGATGTGCGCCATCCAGGGATACAGGTTGACGTTTTCAAAAGGGGCCACGGTTTTGCCCGCGACAATGTCAGGCCCGGCGGCGAAGAAGCTGGCCTTCATCTGCGGCACCTTGTTGGGGTCGAGTCCGTGCATCCCGGGATTTGGAGGCTGGTCCGTTTTGCCCTCGGGCGGTTCGTGGGCGCGGATGGCATAAGGACCCATCGCCACAACCACCGGGTCGCCTTCGCGCGGATTCTGGTTGTAGTCCAGGCCCGCGGGAACATCTTTGCGACGATAAACCACAAACTGCGATGAGGCCTTCTTGAGCTGGTTGTACACCCTCACGCGGTCTTCCTCGGTCTTGCCGTAGAGCAGTGAACCCACGGTCTCAAACGCGCTCAGATCGGTGAACTTGTCGAGCGTCACCCAGGGACCTTCCTCCTTCACCATGCCGTGGTCGCTCACCACCACCAGGTCGATGGGCAGGCCGGTGGAGTCGAGCGCGGCTTTGAGCTTGCCGACCATCACGTCCATCTTCTTTGCGGCGGCCCTGGTTTCAGGCGCGTCAGGGCCAAACTCGTGGCCCTCATGATCGGGTTCTGAGTAGTAAATCGTGATGAAGTGCGGGCGATCCGTTTCCGGCATGTGAAGCAAGGCCACGGCATCATCGATCCGCGCCTGCTGCACGGCGTCAGTTGCCTCGGTCTTGTTATCGAAGCGCGCGTACCAGGTGGGCCGCTGGCCTGCAATCTCAGCCTCGGAACCGGGCCAGAACAGGCAGGCGGTGCGCATGCCCTGGCTCTCGGCCAGGCTCCACAGGGGCACGCCGCTGTACCAGCTGCCGTCGGTTACAACCTTGGGATCGCCGATGGCGTAGCGGGCTTGTTTTGTCTCGTCGTAAAAGCTGTTGGCCACCAGGCCATGGTGCTCGGGATAGAGGCCGGTGACGATGGTGAAGTGGTTGGGAAAGGTGAGCGAAGGGTAGCTCGGCAGCATGCCTTCAGGCGCCCACGCTCCGTGCTTGCCAAGAGCCAGCAAGTGGGTTGCCCCGTCGCGTTTGGCATAGTCCCAGCGAAAGCCATCGAGCGAAACCAGCACCAGGTAGTGCGACTTTCGCGCAGCAGCGGAGTTGGGTCCGTGGTCCACATGAACCAGCGGCAGCGCCGGATTGAAGTGTTCAGCAGGCTGTTGCGCAACCGCCGCCAGCCCCAGCGCCAGCGCGATATACGCAAGCACCGCGCTACAACGCGTCCGAAATCGCATCCACACACCCCCCGCATCAGGTTATAGCACTGGATGGGATGAAGTGCGACGACCGGAGGCGCCGAAGGAATCCGGCGAGCCTCGCGCCGCTGCCCCTCACCGGGACCATCGCGATGCCGAACTCGCGCGCAGTTACTCGATGATGACCACGTTCATGCTCCACGGATCGAGGTTCAGAGTCAGCAGAAGGCTCTGTGCGCTCAAACAATCCCCGCGCTGCAGCATTGGAACGCCGCACACATGAGCTGGTTGCGATCTGTTCTGAATATCGCAGCAATCCTACGTCGTCTTACCAGCTTTTGTCTTCTGATTTTGCGGGCTCCGGTGAGTCCCGGCAGACGCACGTAGAAAGGAGACGGACAAACCCTTGCGCTCCCCACGGCCACCTTCTGGTTCGCGTTCTCTTTTCCGAGATGTTATCTTTAGAGCCTCACATCTTTATCGACATTCCTGGGAGAATTCGCTTGAAGACTGCTGCCTGCAAACATCTTTGGCTCTTGGCTCTTCTCTTCGTGGTGAGCTTGGGCGTCGCTGCCAACGCGCAGGGCGCGCACAAGCTGCCCGAGATCAAGTTTGAGAAATACACGCTGCCAAACGGTCTCACGGTAATTACCCATGAAGACCACCGGCTGCCGCTGGTGGCCGTCGACCTCTGGTATCACGTCGGGCCCCTGAATGAGCGGCCGGGACGCACCGGGTTCGCGCACCTGTTTGAGCACATGATGTTTGAAGGCTCAGAGCACGTTGGCGAAAAGGCGCACATTAAGCACGTGCAGTCTGCCGGCGCCACAGACGTGAACGGGACCACCAGCTTTGACCGCACCAATTATTTCGAAACCATGCCCAGCAATCAGCTTGAACTCGCCCTGTGGCTGGAGAGCGATCGCATGGGATTTCTCATGGAGGGCCTCGACCGCGAAAAGCTGACAAATCAGCGCGACGTGGTCCGCAATGAACGCCGCCAGGGCGAGGGCCAGCCCTATTACGTTGCCCGGGAACAGGTCTTCCACCTGCTCTTTCCGAAAGGCCATCCTTACTACGGCAGCGTGATCGGCAGCCACGCCGACGTTGAATCCGCCCGCATCGCCGATGTGCGCGACTTCCACCAGCAGTTCTACACGCCAAACAACGCATCCATCGCGATTGCCGGCGACTTTGACGCGAACCAACTCAAAGCGCTGCTGACGAAGTACTTCGGTCCGATACCGGCAGGCCCCAATGTCGAGCCCATCAACACCGCGACTCCGCCCATCACCGCGCAACGCCGCGCCACTGTCACCGATACGGTTCGTTTGTCGCAGATGAACGTTTCATGGTTGACGCCTCCGGCTTACACACCCGACTCCTATGCAGTCGGCGTGGCGGAATTCGCGCTGGGCGGCGCCAAGGCAAGCCGGCTCAACCAGGCCATGGTCTACAAAGCGCAGACGGCGCAAACCGTCTCCTGCCACACCATGGCGCTCAAGCTCACGGGAATCACTCAGTGCTCCATCACCGCCAAACCCGGCGTCAAGCTCGAAGACCTTGAAGCGTCGTTCTGGGCCGAGGTGGCCAAACTGCAGCAGGATGGCCCCACCGCCGATGAGGTGGAATCGTCGAAAGCACTCGACCTGACAGAAAAGATCAGCGGCCTGCAGCGGCTCGGCGGATTCGGCGGCATAGCAGACACGCTCGACGAGTACAACCAGTACACCGGCGATCCCGGCTTTCTGCCCAAAGACGTTGCCATGACTGAAGCGGTGACAGTAGCCAGCGCGAAGGCTGCGGCGGTCAAGTATCTCAGCAAGGATGCGGCCGTGGTGGTCTACTGCGTTCCCGGCAAAAAAGTGCTGGACGATGTGCCGCGCAGCCCGGCTGACACCGACGCCGATGTGAAGGTCACCAACCCTTACTCGCCGGACTTTG
The DNA here is from genome assembly GCA_003151435.1 of Acidobacteriaceae bacterium. Taxonomy (GTDB): domain Bacteria; phylum Acidobacteriota; class Terriglobia; order Terriglobales; family Acidobacteriaceae; genus Telmatobacter. Next base: position 26,931 of record PLXP01000274.1, on the reverse strand, counting down.
AAGCGGCGCAGGTTTGGCGCAAGACAAAGCCCACGGCCGGCACTGCGCCCGCCCTGCATCTTCCCGTCCCGACCGAATTCAGCCTGGAGAATGGTCTGAAGGTGCTGCTGGTGGAAGAGCATGCCTTGCCCGTGCTCTCCGCTGAGTTGGTTTCCCGCGCCGGCAGCGAAAACAATCAGCCGGCGAAGAGCGGCCTCGCTACCCTCACTGCGGAGATCATGAGCGACGGCACCGCTTCCCGCGATCTGATGAAGCTCGCCACCGACCAGGAACGCATCGGCACCCGCATCAACACCGGCGCGGGCATGGACTCGAGCGAAGTCTCGATGGATGTGCTCACCTCGAAGGCAGCCGACGGAATGGACCTGCTCGCCGACGTCGCGCAGCACCCCGCCTTCCGCGCGGAAGATGTGGAGCGCCGCCGCAAACAGCGCCTCACCCGCATCTCGCAGGAGACCGACAATGTGCAAAGCATGGCGATGCGCGTCGGCCCCAGGCTCGTATTTGGCGATCAGCCCTATGGCGCCACCAGCAGCGGTACCACTGAGAGCATCACCGCCCTCACGCCCGCAGACATCACGGGCTTCTACACCGATCACTACGGGCCCAGGGACTCAGTGCTCGTATTGGCCGGCGACGTGACACGCGCTGAGGCCGAGAGGCTGGCGCGCCAGTATTTCGGCAAGTGGACCGGCGCTGCTTCGAGCACGGCCACCATTCCTCCGGCTCCCGCGCCGCAGGCCACACACGTCGTCATCGTCGACAAGCCTGGCGCCCCGCAGACGGCCCTCTTTGCATTCGGAGAGGGCGTTCCTGAAAGCTCCCCCGACGCCGAAATCCTCAGCATGTTGAACTACACGCTGGGCGCCAGCTTCGCAAGCCGCATCAACATGAACCTGCGTGAAGTACACGGCTACACTTACGGCGCGCGTTCCGGATTCATGGAATACCGCAATGGCGGCGAGTTCTTTGCCGGGGGCCTGGTGCGCACCGATGTCACCGCTGCTGCCGCGAAGGAACTCATGTCGGAGATTCGCAACTTCCCGCAGAAGCCCTCCACAAGCGATGAGCTGGCCGCAGCCAAAGAGGCTTCCATCCGCTCGCTGCCTGGCAGGTTTGAGACCACGTCGGCCATCGCCGGGGCCATAGACAGCCTGTTCCTCTACAATCGCCCGCTCGATTACTACGCAAAGCTGCCCGCGAAATACGAAGCCGTCACGGAAGCGGATGTAGCGCTGGCCGCGAAAGAGCATCTGCATCCCGATCAGCTTGTCATCGTCACCGCCGGCGACCGCACCAAGATCGAACCCGGCCTGAAAGACGCGGGCCTCGGACCAGTCGAGGTGCGTGACATCAACG
>PLXP01000274.1:0-25532 GCA_003151435.1 Acidobacteriaceae bacterium | reverse complement strand
CCGCAGTTCACCGGCACGCCTGAGCTGTCGATCTTCGCGATGTATTTCTGATTGATCTCCTCGGTCATCTCGTACATCAATCGCGCCACTCTCTTCTCGCCCTTGGAGTCGTCGGCAAACTTGAGCAGCGGACGGCCCGCGGCGTCGAGGTTTTCACGGTCCTCGGTGTGACACGAACTGCAGTGTACTCCCAGCGCGGCTTGCCACTGCTCCATCAGTTGCTCCACCTGCTCGCCGGTCATATCCTTGGGCAGCACTTTCAGGTTGGTGGGCGCAGCATATACACGCTGCAACGGCGCAGGCGTTGAGCCTCCGCCGGTAGCCGCAGGGGCCTGCGCCTCCATGGCAACCGCAATCACCGCGGCGATCAGGAGTGCCGCAAACCCGCCGCGCAGTAATTGAGATGAGGGCTGCAAGTCATTCCTCCATGGGCCGCTGACGTCTCACTACAGTGGCCGCTCTGTTACCAGGCCGATTTCTTCTGCTGTTTCGACCACAGGTAGTCTGCCACACGATTGATGTCTTCATCGCTCAAAACGTGCTTCCAGGGCGGCATGTAGAGCGGCGGAGTGGGTCCATCTGCTTTCTCCATCGGAGGCACGCGGCCGTTGCGAATAATCGCAATCACTTCATCCTTGGTGTAGTCGTCGGAGACGTGAAGCAGCGAAGGCACCTCGCCGCCTTGTGCGTTGGGATTGGGCACGCCGCCCTGCAATTCCGTTCCGTGACAGCCCACGCAACCGAAGCGCGCAAAGTCCTGCTTGCCGGCTTCAATGGCGATGTCCTGCGGCGACAGTGCGAGGGTCTTGTGCGACAGAATCAACGCCGCATCCTCCGGCGTGGCCGTGTCCATGTATGCAACAAGAGCCTTGCGTGCGTTGGCCTCCAGGTCGTAAATCGGCATGGAGCTTCCAGGATATACAAACTGCGGGTCGACCAGTTGCTCATCGATCCACTGTGGCGAGTGCCGTTTGTTTACGCCCAGCAGATCGGTTCCGCCCTTTGCGCCTACGCCTCCAATGCTGTGGCAGGCTATGCAATTCTTCTCCACGAATAACTGCCTGCCATAGCCGGGTCCGGGAATCGAACGGACGCTCGCATAGTAGGTTCCCATCTCTTCATTCGTGAGCGAAAGCATGTAATACGTAAGTTCGCGCGCCTGCTCCTTGGTGAAGTGGAAGTTAGGCATNNTTCAGCTTGTGGCAACCGCGACAGCCCTGCGTTTCAAACAGATGCCTGCCCTCGGTCAGCTCCGGCACACCGGGCACTTCGCCTTCCTTGTGGCAACGGCCGCACGACGCGCGAATGTAGTCCTTGCTCAGCAGCGGCGTTTCCCAGAATTCCACCTTGCCGTGCGCATTGTCCTTGTCGGTTGCAAGCCCCTGTCCACCATGGCAAATGGTGCAGCCGAACTTCGAAGGAATATGCGGGCCGAGTCCCTGGTGATAGGTGAAGGGCTCCTGCGCCTTGGCCATGGTCGGGTCTTCCACGCCAAGATGACACGTGGTGCAGCGGTCAACGCGCTGCAATCCCGTAAGCATCGTCTGGTGAATCGCCGGGGGCGTGGACAAAACAGCAGCCTTCGCTACGGCGTTCGGTTCGCCCTGTGCTTCAAGTTGCATGAAGTTATGCTGATAGGTCTTCCACGATGGTGTGTTGGACTTATATGCCGCAGCCAGGATCAGTACCAGGGCCAGGACACTTAGACCGAAGAAGATTTGTTGCAGTCGCCGTTCCATTACTCAGCCCCCGACGTAACATGTACCCACGGTGGAACCAGCGCCCAGCCCGGTCCACGGAAGAATGTTCCCACGACAATCAACACAAGATTGGCTACCACAAAAAATGTGAAGAGCCACAGGGCCCACTTCCGCTGACTCGGGCGGCGGCTAGGGTTTCTGTCAAGATAAGGAATGGCGATGAGCGCGAGCACCATCAGTGCGGGCGCCACCACGCCGCCAAGCAGCGCCGAATGACTCACCAGTTCCTGCAGGCCGAGGAAGTACCACGGGGCCTTGGCCGGNNCGAACAAAGGCGTAAGGATAGGAGAAGACCGTATCTTCTTCCTCCTCGGCGGTGATGGTTTCAAAAATAGGCTTGCCGGTCACGACCTCCATCAGCCCATAGGTCTTGCTGGTCGAGGCTGCGACGGTTTGCAGAGCTGCCGCGCCGGACGGAGCACCAATCGTAACCAGTTCACGATCAATCACCGGCTTCAACTGCGACACCGGCCGCGATAGCCCGCCATCCTTGCGGACGCGCCAAAAGTGAACAAGAGTGAACAGGATGATGGCCGCGGGCAACACCGCAACATGCAGTACATAGAAGCGCAGCAGCGCATCTTCGCCTACGCTGTGACCGCCGAGCAGTAACTCGCGCAGTTGACCACCAACCAGGGGAGCATAACTGCCAATGTTAGTTCCTACCGTGATTGCCCAGTACGCAAGCTGGTCCCATGGCAACAGATATCCGGTGAACGACAGGCCCAGGGTCAGCAGCAGCAACACCACGCCGATTACCCAGTTGAACTGCCGCGGTTTCTTGTACGAGCCCGTGTAAAACACGCGGCACATGTGCAGAAACACGCACACCACCATGCCGTGCGCGGCCCAGCGATGCATGTTGCGCAGAAACGGACCCATGAAGACGACAAACTGAAGGTCCTTCATGTCCTGGTACGCGTGAGGTGGGTAAGGACGGTAATAACACATCAGCGCAATGCCGGTAGTTAGCAGGATAAGAAAGAGAAAGAACGTAACAAACCCCAGGTAGAACGTATGCCTGAACTTGAGATTCTCTTTCTTCACCTTGGCCGGATGGATATGCAGCCACACATTGAGGAAGACCAGTTCGGACTTCCCCTTGTCGGTGGTGAGCGGATCCCGCCGCACGATCGACTGCCATATTTCGCGGATCAGATTCATCGTTACACCATCAGCCGGTAGGTAGGTGGAACAGCCTTGTCTTTGTCGATGCGAAGCTGCCCATCGCGGGCTTGAGTCACCTCGAACCACTGCAGTCCCTTGGGCGCAGGGCCGTGCAGCACCGAGCCGTCGGGAGCAAATACACTGCCGTGGCAGGGGCAATGGAACCGGTTATCGCTTTGGAAGTGCGCAACCGTGCAGCCCAGGTGCGTGCAAACCGCGCTGGCGGCGGAGAATCCCTTCTCGCGATCGCGAAACACAAAGATCTTTTCGTCCACCAGAAACGTCGGAGGACCAAACGGGAAATCCGCCGGATTGCCAATCTTGAATGTCTGTGGCGGCTCGTAATACACGCTGGGCATCAGGAACCGGACCACGGCGGCCAAGCTTACACCCATGGCCGCAACCAGCGAGCCCACACCGACGGTCCCCCAACTGAGAAAGCTTCTACGATTCATAGCCCGATCTCCCTTATTCAAAGACTTCGCGTTCCTGCTGCTCCAGCGCTTCCATGGTGATAGCCCCGGTGGGGCACCGGTTGGCGCACAGTCCACAACGAATGCACTTCTCTTCGTTCTTGATGATGGCTCCCGCTTGCCCCGCCTTTAGCTCTGCCGCAGGAACACCGTAGCGCTGCTGGATCAACGTGTCGTAACGTTCGTCGCCGCTCACCTGCACAAGATCGACAAGGCGCAGGCAGTTCTCAGGACACACGTCAACACAGCCGTTGCATAGAATGCACTTCGATCCGTCGAAGATGGTGTTCACCTGGCAATTGAGGCAGCGCATGCCTTCCGCGCGTCCTTGTTCCTCGTCAAAGCCAAGCTCCACTTCGGCAATGCCGATGCGGCGATTGGCGGGCAACACGGGCATCTTCTGGCGCGGCGTGGTAAGAAAGCCGCGTGGCATCTCCCAGTCGGGCAGAATGCGGAACCGGCTCAGCACTGTCTTTTTCGTCTTGCCGGTGAGGAAGACGTGGATCGAACGCGCTGCCTTGTGCCCGTTGGCTACAGCCTCCACCAAAATGCGCGCGCCGAACGCCACATCGCCTCCTGCAAACACGCCCGGGGCCGTGGTCATCATGTCGTCGTCAATCTTGAGAATTCCGCGCGGCGTGATTGTGATGCCTTCTTCCCCACTGAGAAATGAAAGATCCGCCTGCTGGCCGATGGCCAGAATCACGCTGTCGCAAGGGATGATCTTCTCTTCGTCGCTGAATGCTGGATTGAAGCGCTTGTTTTCATCGAACACACTAATGCAGCGGCGAACTTTCAGGCCGGTGACGACACCGTTCTCTCCCACGATTTCCATGGGGCCCCAGCCGTTGTCCACCACAATGCCTTCATGTTCGGCCTCGTCCACTTCACCTTTCCATGCGGGCATCTGGGCGCGGGATTCCAGACTCACCATATCCACCTGTTCGGCCCCCGAACGCATCGCGAGCCGCGCCGCATCGAGCGCAGGCTGCAAGCTCTTCGCGTCGTCCTGTTGCTCGGCGATATCCACCGCCTCGTGCACCAGGCGAACCGCAGCGCGTGCCACATCGATCGCGACGTTGCCTCCGCCCACAACCACAACTCTCTTGCCCAACACAATCTCGAATCCGAGATTCACATTAATCAAAAAATCGATGCCGTTGTAAACGCCGGCCAAGTGCGCCCCGGGAATATTGAGTTCACGGCCCTTATTCAGACCGGTGGCCAGCAGAACCGAATCGAACTTCGAACGCAAGTCGGCGAATGAGATGTCCTTCCCCAGCGTCACGCGCGTGTGCAGCTTGACACCCATGGAGAGAATGTTGTCCACCTCCATCTTGATAATTTCGCGCGGCAGCCTGAACTGCGGAATGCCAAGATAGAGCATTCCACCGGGCACAGGGGCTGATTCGAAAACCTCCACGTTGTACCCCAGGAGTGCAAGGTCGTGAGCGCAGGTAAGTCCGCAAACACCCGCTCCTACAATTGCAATGCTCTTGTTGCGGCGTGCCGGGGCGGGCAGCTTTTTTCGTTCCGGATCATGCCCCATGCCGAGGTTGTGGCGGTCGGTGGCGTACCGCTTCAGCGCGCAGATAGCAATCGGCTCATCGATCTTTCCGCGACGGCAATTGTCTTCACAGGGATGCGCGCAGATGCGTCCCAGCACATAGGCGAATGGATTGGGCGCGCGAGCGAGAAGATAGGCTTCCTCATCCTTCGAAATGCCGATGGCCTGCACGTAGCGCCCGCACTCCGTATGAATCGGACAGGCGGACTGGCACGGAATATTCTTGTCGAAATATTCCCGGTCCGGAACTGTGATGGAATAGCGCATGCACTCCCCATTTCGACCAATCCGTGCAACTGCATTCACGAAACCTGCTTCGCACTCGTGCAGGGTCGGGAATGAATGCCCGGCGGGCGGACAGTTGCCCGCCAGGCTGAAAGACCGCTCAACAACTTCTTCAGGCTCAACCCCACTTCAGAGGTCTAGGTCTCTGACCGCTTGAAGTTGTACCAATGCCGGGTGCCCCATCCTTGCCACGTCTTTGTTTTTGTGGCAAGGGTGGGATACCACAGCCCTCCATCGCAAGACACGAAATCATGCGGTCAGAGGTCTAGTGCTGCTGAGCCTTCAACTTCTCAATCTCTTCGTCGCTCAACGCCTTTGAGAACGCCGACGGGTTCTTGTCCTTGCGATTCGTCTGGTCGTACGACAGGAATTCGAAGATCGTCTTGCCCTGGCTGTCGCTGATGCCGGAGTTAGGCTTGTGCATCATGCGCTTCACGTAGCGCTCCCATTCCGCGTTGGTCATCATGGTGTTGATGGGTCGCGCGATGGTATGGCATTTTGAGCACTTGTCTGTAAATACCTTGTACGCCTTCTGCTGCTCCGGAGGATAGGTCGAGACATTGACGCTGTTAGGTCCCTTGTCCTGGGGAAGCGTTACGTTGCTGGTCTGCGCCGTCATCAACATAGGCGTGGTCAAACAGACGAGTGTCATGAGTCGAATCAGTTTCTGCATTTCAGTTTCTCCTTACCACATGAATCGGAAATCGAGCTTGAAAAGTTTGTCGGTCGTTCCCAACAAAGCGACAGGATCACCGTCGTGCTCCTGGTTGTACGAAGCGCGGACCACAATGTTTCCCATGTCAGTAAGGGCATGCTCAGCTCCGATGCCCCAGGCCCGTGTGTGCATCGTCGGCTGAGTCGGTATCGTTGCTGTGCCGCGGTCCAGGCGCGCCATGATCACGGTGCCCGTCTTGGGGTAGTAGTCCATTTCTCCGCGGTAGGTGTTCTGGGTGTAGTTCGACACCGGGTCGGTTTGCGCCATCTTCCAGTCATCCTGGCCATGGATGTAACCGCCTAACAGATCGAGCTTGTCAAAGAACAGATAGTTACCAAACGCTCCGGCTCGATAGAAGGTTGGACGATAAGTGAACTGGTTTTCCGCACCCGCGTTTTGTACCTGGTCTTTTGAGCCGCGATACGCCATGACAGTTACACCGCCATCAGGGCCAAACCAATAATCGGCGTCAACCCAAACGTCCTTTGAGTTCTTAGTCGAGGTGTCGAGAATCGCGCTGCCATCCGCAGCCAGGCCGTTGGTCACCTTCGCGGAAATGGCAAAGATGTTCTTGAAGTAATTCGAGGCCCATGTGTAACCCACGTCAACACCGACCGGATGCTGGTCAAGTGTGAAACCGATGGGATCGGTGTTAGTGAGGGTGTACGCAGGATCGGGGAACAGGTTGTAGAACATTGCCGCGCGCGTCCCTTCCCCTTCCTGCATGTGAATTTCGCCGCCTTTTACGAAGTAGCTGCTGTTGGCGCGCCCGCCGGTGTAGACACCAAAACCCTGCTCCAGGCCGTTGCTGCCGCCCTGGTACATTTCGTAATGGCCGAAGTAGGAGAAGCCCGTTTCGGGCACTGCCCCGGCTACAAAGAACGCCGCTTCGTCGAGATTGAAGCTGGAGGTAGTCGACTCAGTCGATGCGGCGGCCGGAGCAGTGGCGCCGGTGTCGATTACAGTCTTATCCTCGGTTACGCTTCCCTGCAAGAGAAGGGCGAAGGAGTTAGTAAGACTGAACTTGATGTCCTTGTCAAGCGCGGTAATTTTTGGCGCGGCCTTGGTCCCGTCCATCTCATCCGGAGGCATGCGATAACCAAGCCGCTTGAACATATAGCCGTTCTTATTCAGTGCCGGTGGAATTGTATGGCAGGTGTAGCACTTGACGCCGTATTTGCGGGCAAAAGCGGGAAGCGCGTGACCCGGCTGCGGCATCAACAGGAAGAAGCCGAACATCAATAAAGCAACCTTCAGGCTCGAAGTCCAGAGTTTCATATGCGGGAGCTCCTGCGGCCTTATTGAGCACTCGTGCTGCCAAACTCCCGTTTCTTTCCTATCAATCACTTACCCTGAAGCGTTTACGGATGTGGGGATTTCATTCCCCGGTATCCGGCTCGATGTGGGGAACAGATTCCGCAGCCTGCGGCTCACGCTCCCGTTTCAGGAGGCTATAGAACGTCTTCCGGTCCACCCCAGCCTCTCGCGCGGCCGCGCTGACATTGCCACCGCAGCGAGCCAGCACACTCTCCGCATAGGAGTGCTCGAAGCTGGCCAGATACTGTTCCCGCGCATCTTTCCACGGAAGAACCGAGAGAAGCGGTGCGGCATCCACCTTCGGAACATCGTCTTCAAGATCTCGCGGCTCGACCACTCCCCCAGGATGCAACGCCGTCAACCTCTCCATCACGTTCTTCAACTGGCGAACATTGCCCGGCCAACGCTGCCGCAACAGCGCCTCATAGAATTGCGGCGAACCCGACAAGCTTTTTCCGTAGCGGCGCGAAAAGCGCTCCAGGAAATAGCGCGCAAGATAGGGTATATCCTCAGGCCTGTCGCGCAGCGGCGGAAGCTTCACCGTGACCACGCTCAGCCGGTAGTAGAGTTCCTCGCGAAATGTGCCGGCCTTGATCTTGGCCGGCAGATCCTGATTCGTCGCGCACAGAATGCGGCACTCCACGCGCACTGGCGTCAGTCCGCCAAGCCTCCGCAACACACGCTCCTCAACAAAACGAAACAAGCGCGTCTGCAACTCCACGTTCAGGTCGCCAATTTCGTCCAGGAACAGCGTGCCGCCATCCGCCGACTCGATCAGCCCCTTCTTCGTGCGCTCTGCTCCCGTAAACGCGCCGCGCTCATAGCCGAACAGTTCGCTCTCGATCAGCGACCCCGGCATCGCGCTGCACTCCACCGGCACATAGGCCCCGTCTTTTCGGCGACTCTGGCTGTGGATGAAGCGCGCCATCACTTCCTTGCCGGTGCCGCTCTCTCCCAGGATCATGACCGTGGCGTCGGTGGCCGCGGCCCGGCGGCATTTATCCATCTGGTCGAGCATGGCGGCGCTGCGGCTCTGGGCGGCTTCAGTCTCTCCCAGGGATTCGAGGCGGCCCGTCAGTCGCGCCACTTCGTGCTCCAGCGAGGCGTGCGACAGCGCGCGCTTCACCACCAGCAGCAGGTCCTCGCGTTTGAATGGCTTCTCCAGATAATCGAAGGCCCCGTTGCGCATGGCCAGCACCGCGCCCTCCACCGACCCGAAAGCGGTAAGAAACACAACGGGAAGACCCGTATGCTTTTCATGGATCCGCGCGAAGACTTCCTCGCCCGACATGCCTGGCATCCGCATGTCCAGCAGAACAAGGTCAGGCGGATAAGCCAGGCATTCGGCCAATCCCTTGACCGGATCCACGAAGACCGAGACCGTGACCCCGGGCAAGCGCAGCATCCGCTGGATGTTCTCGCCCAGCGCGGCTTCATCGTCAATCACCAGGATGCGGCTCACTCCGTGGTCCCCCCGGCAAACCAGTGGTAGGGCTGGCCGCGCGTAAATCGTGCCGGGGGCAGCTCGATCACGAAGCTCGCGCCTCCGCCCTCCCTTGTTTCGTATCGGATTCGGCCATCATACATATCCAGCAGGCTGGCTGCCAAAAACAACCCCAACCCCAATCGTTCGCGCCCCGTGTTCTGCGAAACAAACGGCTCAAACAGGTGTCTGCGGATGCTTTCCGAAACACCCGGCCCGTTGTCTTCGATTCTGGCCACCACCTTTGCGCCCGCGGTGCGATAGGGCTCTAGACGCACCCAGACAGCGGCGCTCTCGCGGCCCTTCAGCGCCTGAATGGCATTGTTCAGTAAGCCACGCACCACTTCGCCCACCACGTGTTCGGGCACGTCCACGCGCGGCGCCTCCGCGATCTCCTCCACCAGCCTTATGCCCTCGACGATGGCTCCGGGCCGAATCGCTGCCAATGCCTCCTGCAGAGCTTTCCGCGGTTCCGACGCTTCGAACACCTCGCCGCCACGCTCGCGGCGCAGCGCCTGCAAGAGCGTGCTGGCGATCTTGCCCATGTAGCGCGCTTCCTTCAACATCTGCTCCAGGTCGGCGCAAAGCGCGGCATCCTCCTTGCGCTCATCCAGCAGCACTTCGATACGTCCAGCCACAATCGCCAGCGGATTGTTGAACTCGTGCATGAAGCCGGCTGTGAATTGGCCCAGCAGGGTAAGTTGGTGCGACAGCCGCGCCTGCCGGTCCGCAGCCTGCAGTTCTTCACGCAAGCGCGAAGTACGATAGCGAACCGTGTCCAACTGCAGCTTCAATTGCGCGACACTTTCCTCGGCATCCGCAGCCTGTGCGAGTACACGGCGACGCTCCCTGCGCGCATAGACGATCGCCAGACAAGGCGCTGCTACTGCCGCTGCAATCGCCAGCGCCACGGCTGCGATGGGATAAGTACCGCGGAGCCACCAACTCAGTCCCAGAAATGGCAGGGCCCAGGCGCCGCTCAGCCAGGTGGCTAAATTCGGCCAATGACGGGGGCTTTCGGCACGACCATTTTCTCGTTGCACTTTTTCCATGGCGAACGCGGACAATGCATATCACCGGCGAGCCAGAATCATACCCGACCGAGAGCAACGTTCGCTGTGCAGGAGAAACGAGGATTGCCGTTTCAGAGCAATTTTGCGCAACTTTCGACGCCTGGAAGGGGCTCTCGACGCAAGGATCTGGCCGGCTGCAGGACATATCAGAAAGCCGAACGCTTCAGCAAATAGTCCAGCCCGCCAATGCGGAACCAGCGATAGCCGTACGGCTCCAGCAGGATGCGGTGCCTGCCGTTTTTCTCGGGATAGCTATGGTCTTCTGACAGCAGATTGACGAGTGTACTGCTGGCCTCGCCGTCCGCGCTTACCGGGATGCGCACCTCTTTGGGATCCGCACCCAGGTTGTGCATGCACAACACCGAGTTGTTGCGCCAGTCATAGCGCATCGCCAGCACCTGCGGCGTTCTTGTCGCAACGAACGAGAAGTCTCCCCAGCCGATTTCGGGAACTTCCTTGCGCATGCGAATCATGCGCTCCATCCAGTTCAAAAGCGAGTTGGCATCGCGGCGCTGGGCAGCGACATTCACGTGCTGAAAGCTGTACGCGCCCTCGCTGATGACGGGCAGAATGGGCTTGGCGCTCTTCGTGAATCCGGCATTGGGCTCGGTAGACCACTGCATCGGCGTGCGCGCACAGTTTCGCTCCGGCAGGCTGAGATCGTCGCCCATTCCAATCTCATCGCCATAACGAACCACCGGCGTCCCGGGCAGCGTCATCATCAAGCTGTACGCAAGCTCCAGCCGCCGTCGATCGCCCTGCAGCATGGGCGCCAGGCGCCGTCGAATTCCGCGCTGGTAGAGTTGCATGTCCTTGTCGGGGCCGAACGCCGTGAAGACTGCCTGACGCTGCTTCTCGTTCAAGCGTCCAAGGTCAAGTTCGTCGTGATTACGAAGGAAAAGTCCCCATTGAGCAGTCGCAGGCCGCGGCTTCGTATCTTCCATCGCCTTGATCAGCGGCCCCGAATCGCCGCTGGCCAGCGCGAAGAAGAGATGCTGATTGACGTCGAAGTTGAACATCATTTGCAGCCGTTCGCCGGAATCTCCAAAGTACTTCAGATCGGTGTCGGGCACGACATTGGCCTCGCCCAGGATGATTGCACCGCTTTTGCGCCACGTGAGAAATTCACTGAAGTGTCTCAGCATGTCATATTCCTCGCGAGGGCGCGCCAGGTCCGCGCCTTTCTTCGCGATCACAAACGGCACCGCGTCCATGCGAAAACCATCAACGCCAAGCTGCAGCCAAAAGCCCATGATCTTCAGAATCTCCGCCTGCACCTCAGGATGCGCGGTGTTGAGGTCAGGCTGAAATTCATAGAAGCGATGGAAGTAATACGCCTTCGCCGTTTTCTCATAGTCCCACGTCGACTTCTGCACTCCGGGGAATACCACTCCCAACGCGGCGCCCTTCGGCTTTTTCTTTGACCACACGTACCACTCGCGATACTTCGATTGTGGATCGCGGCATGCTTCCTGAAACCAGGGATGCTCGTTCGATGTGTGATTGACCACAAGGTCGATAAGCACGCGCATCCCGCGCTGTTTGCAACCGCGCGTGAATTCAACGAAATCACCCAACGTACCGTAGCGCGGATCCACGTTGTAGTAGTCGGCGATATCGTAACCGGCGTCTTTATAGGGAGAAGGCTGGAACGGCATCAGCCACAGCGCGCTCACTCCCATGCCCTGCAAATAGTCGAGGCGCCGCAGCAGGCCCTGGAAATCGCCGATGCCGTCGCCGTTTGCATCCATATAGGTGGCAACTGAGAGGGAGTAAATGATCGCGTTTTTATACCAGAGATCATTGATCATGCGAGTATCTTTCAGCGTGCAAATTCACCACAGGAGCAAATGTTGAGATGCAGGAGTTTGCCTGGTGGCAGCACAGCGTCATTTACGAGATTTACCCGCGCTCGTTTCAAGACAGCAGTGGCGACGGCGTCGGTGATCTGAACGGAATCCTGGAGCGGCTGGATTACCTGGTGCATCTCGGTATCGATGCGGTCTGGATTTCGCCGATCTACCCTTCGCCCATGGCCGATTTCGGCTACGATGTGGCTGACTATTGCGGCATCGATCCTCTCTTCGGAACGATGGAGGAATTCGATCGGCTGCTCGCGGAGGTGCATCGCAGCGGGCTGAAGATGATTTTGGATTTTGTGCCGAATCACACCTCCGACCAGCATCCGTGGTTCCTTGAGAGCCGGTCGTCGCGCGACAACCCAAAGCGCGACTGGTACCTTTGGCGCGACGAACCAAATAACTGGCTGAGCCACTTCGGCGGCTCAACATGGGAGCGCGATAACGCCACCGGCCAGTACTACTGCCATTCCTTCCTCAAACAGCAGCCGGACCTTAACTGGCGCAACTCCGCAGTCAAGGCTGCGATGTTCGATACCCTGCGATTCTGGCTCCAAAAGGGCGTGGATGGCTTTCGCGTAGACGTGATGTGGTTGATGATCAAGGACGATCAGTTCCGCGATAACCCGCCCAACCCCGGTTATCGCATGGGCCAGCCCTCGCACCATCGCCTCCTGGCGGTGTTTAACTCCGATCGGCCGGAGGTGCACGAACTCGTCAGGGAGATGCGCGCGGTGGTCGATGAATTTCCGCAGCGGGTTCTAATTGGCGAAATCTATCTCCCTGTTCCGCAGCTGATGACCTACTACGGGCTGGACTTGAAGGGCGCGAACCTGCCCTTCAACTTTCAGTTGCTGCAGTGCGGGTGGAGCGCCGACGCCGTCGCGCAGGCGATCTCCGATTACCACGGCGCAATTCCCGAGGGAGCTTGGCCCAACTGGGTGCTTGGCAATCACGATCAGCCGAGAATCGCAACGCGCGTCGGCCCCCGGCAGGCGCGGGTCGCCGTCATGCTTCTGCTCACGCTGCCTGGCACGCTCACCATGTACTACGGCGAAGAGATTGGCATGACGAATGTTCCCATTGCTGCCGGCAAGGTACAGGATCCGGCGGAGAAAAATGAGCCGGGACTTGGCCTCGGCCGCGATCCGGAGCGAACGCCGATGCCCTGGGACGGCACTGCCTCCGCGGGGTTTACGACGGGCGCGCCCTGGCTGCCGCTGGGCGACGATTACAAGACCGTGAACGTTGCGGCGCTGGGGCAAGACCCGCGGTCGATTCTGCAACTGTACCGCAAGCTGATCGGCTTGCGCCGAGGCCGGCCCACGCTGGTCAATGGCAAGCTGCAGTCCGTTGCCGCTGAGAACGGCGTACTGCGCTTCGTGCGCATCGGCACGAATGACCGAATTCTTGTCCTGCTCAATATGGGCATGGATGTCGCTCAGATCACCCTCGACGGGGGAACCGTGCTCGCCTCCACCGGCCTTGATCGAGAGGGAGAGACAGTGAGCGGCACCCTCGACTTGAAGTCGGGCGACGGGTTGGCGATCGACCTCCCCTGATGACCCAGAAGGCCCGTCCGGGCGGCGTGGCGTAAAATGGCTGCGCCTTCGGAATACGCTTTCTCGGACACACAAAAACGCCCCGAGCAACCCAAGCCGAAGAATCCGATTGCATTGTCAGGGATGGACTGAGATGAAGCTATACATTCGCACACTCGCCTTGTTACCTTTGATGGCGACCATGTTTTTCTCCCAAAGCCGCGCCCAGGCTGTGACTGAAATCGGCGGCCAGAAGATCGTCACCCTCACCCGCAAGGCCGTAAGCACCACCCAGCCTGAGTTCACCAGCATCACCTTGATGCCCGGCCGCGGAATGGAACTCCAGCAGATCACGGCCAACTTCCCCGGCAAGGGCAGCGTGGACGTGCTGGCCTCGCCCGGCCTCGCCGAATCCGCCAAGATGCTGGACAAGGATGACGATGATTTCGGCGATCTGGGCTACCGGCTCGGCTCGGCGTTTCTGGTTCCCTACCCCAACCGGATTCGCGGCAAGCTGTCGGCGGACGGCAAGACCCTGACCACCGAATGGCAGGGCCACACCATTACGTTGCCTGCCAACAACATCGGCAAGAACCCTGGGGCCGAACGGCACGCCATGCACGGGCTCATCCTCAAAGCCAAGACCGACGACGTGAAGGTCACGAAGATTCCCGGCGGCGAAAAAGTTACAGGCGTGATTCATGCCGGAAACTTCGGCGGCAATTGGCTGTCGAAGACCGACCTGGACTTCACCATTTCACTGACGGCCGAAGCGGTGGACGCCACCATCGTGGCTCACAACGTGGGCGGCGAGGCAGAACCCATCGCCATTGGCTGGCATCCCTACTTCAACCTGCCCTCTGGCGACCGCACTCAGGCGCGGCTACATGTTCCGGGCTCGCAGTTGGCCACGGTGGACGGCTACGACAATGTCTTCCCCACCGGCAAACTGATTCCTGTCACGGGTCAGTACGACCTGCAGGCGGCAGACGGCAAGCCGCTCGCCAACAACTTCTATGACGACAACTGGAGCAAGCTGGAGTGGAAGAACGGCGCCGCGACGGTGAAGGTCATCGATCCGGCCGCACACTATGGCGTGGATGTGGAAGGGCTGTCGCCGGAGATCAAGACCATCCAGGCGTACGCTCCCCCAACCAAGCAGTTTGTAGCCATCGAGCACCAGTACAACTTCGCCAATCCGTTCGGCAAGGAGTGGGGTTCAATGGACACCGGCATGGTGACACTCAAGCCCGGCCAAAGCACCAAGTGGCATGTGCGGCTGCACGTGTTTGTGCCGTAGGCTCACCCGCACCAGGCGAGAAAATGCAGCAGGCCGGAGCAAATGTCCCGGCCTGTTTTTCTTTGCACGCGAATCGGAATGCGACCTGAACTCGGCCGCACAACCGCCCTACTCCTCGAGCTTGGTCAGCCGCACGGTCTTCCCCGTGCGCGCCGATTCGCGGGCCGCATCCAGAATCTGCATCACCGTAACGTTCGTGTCGAGCGCGCTTTGATCGCCCTTGGGCACAATCTCGCCGCGCAGCACAGCCGCCAGGTAGCTCAACGAATTGCTCTCCGCGGGGCTCAGTGGAGCGGCCGTCGTCGACTGCTCCGACGAGTCGTGCTCGTGGCGCATGCGCAGGCGGTCCGCATCCTCGGCAATGGCGTAACCCGTGGCGCCATAGACTTCCATGTCCTTGCGCCCGAAGGGCCAGTTCCACGAGCCCATGATCACCGCCTGCGCCTGCGGATAGGCCAACGTCACGGTAGCGTCGTCATCCACCCTGGGATAGATCTGCGGCTTGTCGTGATTCACCACCGCGGTCACGGTCAGCGGGGCCTGCCCGTGCATCAACCACGTCATCAGGTCCACGCCATAGCAGCCAAAGTCATACAGCGCGCCCGCGCCATTCTGCGCCGGATCGGTGAGCCAGCCCAGAAACTCCGGCCCCACGCCAATCTCCTTCGGTCCCTGGTGGCCGTCGTGCACAACCACGCGGCGAATAGGTCCCAGCCGCCCGTTGTTCACCTGCTCGTACAGGGCGCGGTTGCTAGCGTACCAGGTGGTTTCGTAGTTCACCAGCACATGAATGTGGTGTTCGCGCGCGGCGCGGCGAATGGCCAGCGCATCGTCGAGCGAAATGGTCAGCGGCTTCTCCACCATCACCGAGATTCCATGCTGTGCCGCAGTCTCAATCACAGGCCGATGTCGTGCGATGGAGGTATACACCAGCACCGCCTGGGGATGGCTCGCCTGGATCATCGCGTCCATGTTTTTGAAGAACAGGCCGTCGGGCAAGGCATATTTCTTCGCGTACCTCGTGATCAGGTCCGTGTCCGTGTCCACAATGCCCACCAGTTGCACGTCGCGGTGCTGCGGCAACTGCGCCAGAAAGCCTTCGACGTGTCCGTGCTCCAGCCCAACGATCGCCACGCGTACGGGCGCGGGCTGCGAATGGGCCGCTACGACGACCGACGTGGCTACAATGAATGCGAGCCCGAGCAAGCGGCTCAAACCGGAAGCAAGATCAACATGAACAGGTTTCATAGATCGCGGATAATCTCCCTGGCCCCCGATTCTACCCGGTCGATGCGCCCGAACGCAGACCGGCCGGCGTCTTCCGAACAGTCCATGGTCGAGCAACCGATGACGTTGCGCCTCCATCCTTAATCTCAAAAGGCCGCCTTCACCGCGGCCGGAAACGGAGACCTCCATGCCGATACGACCTTCATTCATACCTGCCTGCGCCCTGTTGATTCTTTCGTTCATGCTGCTTGCCTTCTCGCCCTCGGCCAAGGCGCAGCTTCGCAACCACGATGCATTTTTCGGATACAGCCGGACCGGGGCTGACGCCTTCTACCCCAACGTAAGCGGCCTCAACGGGTGGG
Organism: Acidobacteriaceae bacterium; assembly: GCA_003151435.1. GTDB lineage: Bacteria > Acidobacteriota > Terriglobia > Terriglobales > Acidobacteriaceae > Telmatobacter. The sequence goes on along the minus strand of PLXP01000274.1, from coordinate 9,403 downwards.
AAGCGGCGGTCCAAATTCATCTGCACCCGTTCCTGGGAGCCGAAGGCGACGTGGCTCAATACGGACTAGGGTCAGGCGCCTCTGTTCCACGCACCACCACCGTGTTGGTCGGGCCGCGCGTCAGCGTAAAAGCGCTGGGCGTCAACCTGTTCGTCCACGGCCTGGTCGGAGGAGAGCACTCCGCCAACAGCGGCAGCTCCGCAGCTCAGATCTCCGGCGGATCGATTGCTTATGCCCTTGGCGGCGGAGTGGACCTGCCTATTGCGCCCTTCTTCGCGTGGCGAGTATCGGGCGACCGCATCAGCGCGCCCACCGTCTCACCTGACTCGGGCAACAAGTTCCGCTTTAACACCGGGCTGGTGTTTCGCTTCTAGCGTCCTGTCCCAGGAGTACGTTAGAAAAACGGGCTGTCATCCTTAGCGGAATTTGGCGCGCTTTTTGCGCCAAATGGAGTCGAAAGCCTGCCCTGAGCGCAGCCGAAGGGGATCTGCGTTTCCGTCGCTCGATTTATTCAATTAATTTTTGACGGCACACTGGCTGAGGTTGTTTCAGAGGCGCCACAGTCTTTTGGGGTGGCGCCGAAATCTGAATTCGCAACAAACCTGACATGCCAGGGTTATCACGTGAAACGAGTTCCTGTATTTCCACGTGGCAAGAAAGTGTGCATCGTGAACGTGCGCGCAGGAGTGCTTCTGCTGGGAGTGGTGTGGCCGGTTTTGGCGGCGGCACAGACGCAACCCAAGTCCCTTGTGACCCGGGCCATCGACGAAACAAAACTGGTATTCCTGCATGGCAGTGTGTCGCCGCTGACGCGGACCGCTCAGGACCAGGGTGCGGTACCGGATGCGTTTCCGGCTGAGCGCATGATCCTGATGCTCAATCGTCCCCCGGAGCGCGAGACAGCGCTGCAGCAGTTTCTGCGCGACGCACACACGCCAGCAACGGCGACCTTTCACCATTGGCTGACGCCGCAGCAGTTTGGCGCGCAGTTTGGGCCGGGCGACGGGGACGTGGAGATTGCATCGCAGTGGCTGGCGGGACATGGGTTCCGGCTCACGAAGCTCGCGAAGAGCCGGCAGTTCCTGGAGTTTTCAGGAACCGCGGGGCAGGTGCGGTCCGCCTTCCACACGGAGATCCATCAGTACAGCACGGCACAAGACGCAGCCGGGGCGGCGGGTCCGCACTATGCCAACGCGACCGAATTGCAGATTCCGGCGGCGTTGACCGGTCTGGTGCGCGGTGTGGCGCCGATGAACAATTTCCGAGCCGAGCCGCAGGTCAAGGTGGAGGGACGAGCGCTCTACGCGAGGGCCGGCAAGAAGACCACGCCGCTGTGGACGACCCCCAATCCTTACGGCACGCCGAACCCATACGCCTTTTCTGTGACTCCCGAGGATTTTGCCACGCAGTACGACCTGGGGCCGCTGTACCAGGCGGGTGTGAATGGCGCCGGCCAGACGATCGGCATCGTCAACGAATCGAACATTGACCTGAGCCTGGTGCAGGCGTACCAGAGTCTTTTCGGGGTGCAGGGATCGATGCCTCAGGTGGTGATCGATGGAGACGATCCGGGGCCGATCAGCGGCGTAGACACCGAAGCGTACCTGGACGTGGAATTGAGCGGCGCGGTGGCGCCAAAGGCCACGGTGAACCTGTATATCGCCAATGCGGGATACCTGATTGATCCATTGGAACTGGCGGCAGTGCGCGCTGTTGACGACAACCAGGCCTCGGTGCTGAGCGTGAGCTTTGGGCAGTGCGAACAGATTCTCGGCACAGCGGGAAACCAGTTTTGGTCGCAGTTGTGGGAGCAGGCGGCGGCGCAGGGGCAGACCGTGCTGGTTTCCTCGGGCGATATCGGCTCGGAGTGCCAATTTGAAGCCATCAATACCGTGAGCGGCTTGGCGTCGACCGAGTGGAACGTGGCCGTGGGCGGGACGGATTTCTACTACTCCGATTACGCGACCGGCGGCGCAAGCGCGACGACACTGTGGAACACGAATAACGATGCGAATCTCGGGTCGCTGAAAGCTCCGCTGCCGGAGCAGCCGTGGAACGATGCCTATGGCTTCGACATCATCGCCGACGGTTACCAGCGGGGAGAGCGGTATGCAGGAGGCGGCGGAGCAAGCAATTGCGCGACAGTCGACGAGACGAATGGGAGTTGCAAATCAGGCTACACCAAGCCTTCGTGGCAAAACGGCCCCGGTGTACCCGCCGACGGAGCGCGCGACATTCCGGATGTTTTCTTGTTTGCCTCGAACAGCGCGAATCTGAGCGCCTATCCGATCTGCGCTTACGCGGGAGAGTGCGCGGCCGGTTCGGGCGGGAGCGCGGAAGTGCTGCTGACCGGCGGAACGTCCGCCTCGGCGCCCGCAATGGCCGGAATCATGGCGCTGGTGAACCAGAAATATGGGCGGCAGGGGCAGGCAAATTTCACGTTGTACGCGCTGGCGCAGCAGAAGCCCGCGGCCTTCCACGACATCGCGGTAGGCAGCAACAGCGAGATATGCGGAGGCGTCTCAGCTCCGCCGAACTGCATTCTCCAGTGGAACGGAATTTACGGCACGCCGCAGTACCCGGCCGGACCGGGTTACGACCAGGCCAGCGGGCTGGGGTCCGTCGATGCCAATGTGCTGGTGAACCAGTGGAATGCAGTCGCGTTCCCGCCGACGCTGACGTCGCTGCAGCTTTCGAGCAGCAAGGTGACGCATGGCACGCCGGTCGCGGTGACGGCATTGGTGACGCCGGCCAGCGGCTCCGGAATGCCCACGGGAGACGTGGCGATTCTGACCAACTCCACGCTGCCGGCCAACCAGTCGCAGACGTTTTTGCCGCTGACGGGAGGGTCTGGAAGCGGCAGCATCAACTACCTGCCCGGCGGAGAGTACCAGTTAACGGGGCGCTACGGCGGAGATGGCGTCTACGCGGCGAGCACATCGTCGCCAGTTTCGGTAACGATTACGCAGGAGCCCTCCAAGATCAATTTTTCGCAGACGAGTGGAAACCAGGTGATTGCGACGGGCGGCTCGGTGCAATACAACATTCCCTTCCAACTGAACGTACAACCCAGCGGAATGAACGGCGCACTCAGCAAGCCGGACGGAATTGCGACCGGGACCGCGACCTTCACGGTGGACTCGATCACGGCGACGGTTCCGTTGAATGCCGCGGGCATTGCGGCGTGGGCACCGCCCGCATTGGCCCCCGGAGCGCATACGGCGAGCGCGACGTACTCGGGTGACGCGAGCTTCGCGACGTCGTCCGCGCCGGCCGTCAGTTTCAATGTCACCAAGGGGCCTGTCGCTCTCGATGGCAATCTGATGGGGCCGTTCACGTGGCTGCCGAACACCGGTGGACCATCGATGGCCGCCGGCGGCACGATCACGGTGGGCATTACGGCACAGGGTGGATGGACGCTGGGTGCGACTCCCGCGCAGATTCCACTGGGAACGGCGACGCCGACGGGGACGGTTCAAGTGTGCCTGGGGACAGACCCCAACGTTGCGGTGACCTGCATGCGTCCGGTCTACTCGCAGACCGTGACACTGGCTCCGGCAAGCGGGGCGAACTATCTGCAATCCGGAGCGGTAGCGACGTTTCCGAACGTGGCCGCCGGGCAATACATGATGTCCGCGTCATACAGCGGAGACAGCGTGTGGCAGCCGTGGGGGCTCGTGATCGTGGAGTGGATCACCGTGGGGCCACTGCCACCGCTGGCTTCCACGACTACGGCGCTAACAGCATCCCCAACGAGCTTTTCAGGCAACGAGACGACGCAGATCACGGCGACGGTCACGGGGACGGGCAACGGAGGGACCGCGCCCAACGGAGTGGTCAGCTTCTTCGATGAAGGAGTGTTTCTTTACCAGATGTTGCTTCCGCTGAATGGGTTTGGGGCGACGAACTCGGTGACGTTCGACCCTACCGCCGGATGGTTTTGGAATAGCGGTGCGAACCAGTTGACGGCGATCTACACGGGCGACAACGGAGCGAACTTCGCGCCCTCGGTCAGTAACGTGGTAACCCTGACGGCGACCCAGACAGCGACCGGGAATTTTATGCTNNACGCCGTCTTCGACACAGTTCAGTTGCGCCATCGGCCCGGCGTCCGTTTCGCTGAACGGGGCGGCCACGGCGACGGTGACGATCACTGCGAACGTGCCGACGTCCGCAAAGGTCGAGGGCCTGCCGGGATGGCCGGGAGCGATGAGTGTGCTGGCGGTGGGAGTGCTGCTGGGATTTGGTAAGAGCAGGCGCAGGTGGCGCGATGCGGCGCTGGTGGTGGTGGCGCTGGTGGCGATTGGAACCGCGAGCGGCTGCGGCGGTGGAGGCGGCGCGTCCGCTTCCGGGCCGAATCCGCCGGGATCGACTGCCACTCCGGCCGGCACATACAGCGTGTTGGTCACTGCGACGGCGAACGGGATTGTGCACAACGTGAAGCTCACGGCGATTGTTCAGTAGCCCGTTGGAAACAGCCCTGGGGGTCGCCGTGGCACGATAAAGTCTCGCAAGATGTCAACCCGAAGCCCCAAATTCCGTCCACCTTCTGTGGATACCCGTTATCGCTGCCCATGCTGCGGTTACCGAACCCTGCAAGCGCCCGCCGCCATGGCCCTATGCCCCGTCTGCTGGTGGGAAGACGACGGCCAGGAGGACGACGATGCCGCCGAAGTCCGCCTGACGGTGAACGGATCCCTCAGCCTGAACGAGGCCCGCATGCATTTCACCCACTGCGGCGCCGCCCACCCGCGCTTCCTTCCCTACGTTCGCAAGCCCAACGTCGCAGAGCAGTAAGTACCTTTGGCGGTGCGCTTTCGCCTTTGGACGGCCAACCCGGTTTGACCCTTCCAGCTTTCCCTCTTACCATGAGGGAAGCGATTTCCCCAGCCACGCGGAGCTGACCGCCTGAACGGCAGGATCGGCACTCCGACGCGGCAGTTTTGAAGGCGCACGTCGCCTGGAAGGCAAAGCGTTGAGTTCTATCGATACTCTCGAAGACAATCCTGAATCGTCCCCGACTGAAACTGCGGGCGAGGGCCACGAAGGCCACGATCACGACCACCAGCACGATCACGACCACGAGGGCCACAACCACGGCCCGGTTCTGAACCCCGACTGCACCCGCGAACTGGTTCTCGACATCCCTGCTGAAGATGTCACGAAGGCCTTCCGCAACGTGGTCCGCAACTATCAGAAATATGCCAAGATTCCTGGCTTCCGCGCCGGTAAAGTGCCGGAAACAGTCATCAAGCGCCGCTACAACGCGGAGATCCGCAAGGACGTAATCGACGGCCTGCTGCCGGAGCGCTTCAACCAGGCCGTACGCGACCTGGGCGTGACGCCCGTAGGTCAACCGCAAGTGACCGAAATCAACGTAGAAGACGGCCAGCCGCTGCACGTGAAGGCCGTGTTCGAGTTCGTTCCCGCCTTCTCCATCGAGGGATACAAAGACGTTACGGTTGAAAAGCCCTCGGTTGAAATCACCGAGGAAGAGTTCCAGCAGGAGATGGCGCAGCTTCGCGAGTCGCACGCTACCATTGAGCCGGTCGAAGAAGACCGCCCGCTGGTAGATGGCGACTGGACGCAAATCACCTACAAGGGTGTGGTTCAAGGAGAACCAGACGCGGCCCCGCTAGACGGCGAGGATTCACTGGTGGAAATCGGCGGCAAGGATACCGTGGAGGCGTTCACTACCGCCCTCCGCGGCGCCAAAGCCGGGCAGACGCTGAACGTTTCTGCCACGTATCCCGATGAGTACCCTGAAGCCAAGTTGGCCGGCAAGACGGTGGACTACGAAATCGAAGTCAAGGCCATCAAAAAACGTACCGTTCCCGAGCTGAATGACGACTTTGCGAAAGAACTGGGCGAGTACGACAGCCTGTCGGAGCTTGAGAATCGCGTTCGCGAGCACCTCACCAACCGCAAGCGCCGCAGCGTGGAAGGCGAAACCAAGGACAAGCTGTTCCAGGCTCTGATTGAGCGTTTCCCGTTCCCGGTGCCCGAGTCGCTGGTGCAGGAGCAGATTGACGCGCGGCTCGAACGTGGCCTGCGCGCCCTCGCCGCCCAGGGCATGGATACGGAACAGATGCGCAAGCTCGACTTTGGCCGCTTGCGCACCGCCCAGCGTGACGGCGCAGCCGCCGAAGTGAAGGCGAGCCTGTTGCTGGCGCGGATCGCCCAGGAAGAAAATGTTGAAGTCACCGACGAAGAAGTGGATCGCGAAATCACGATCGCCGCGATTCAATCCCGCGAACCGGTGGATGCCCTGAAAGCGCGATTGACGGAGGACGGCGGTCTGGCTAGAATCCGTGAACAACTGAAGCGCGAGAAGACCGCAAACGTGCTGTATGAACGGCTGCCCGCCTGATTGCAGGCTGGCAGAGGGCGCCGCGCACCGCCCAAACAACGGAACGCGCGGCCGGCAAGAAATCGGGAGCGATTCCCACAACGGAGAGCGAGAAAGACAACTAATGGCACTGGTACCCATGGTGGTTGAGCAGACGAGCCGAGGCGAACGCGCCTACGACATTTACTCCCGTCTGCTTCGCGACAACATCATCTTTCTGGGCACGCCGATCGATGACCAGGTGGCCAATCTCATCGTGGCCCAGATGCTGTTCCTTTCCGGNNCTACGACACCATGCAGTTCATCAAAAACAACGTGGTGACCTATTGCATCGGTCAGGCGGCCAGCATGGGCGCGTTCCTGCTGCTGGCGGGCACCAAGGGCAAGCGCTTCGCCCTGCCCAACTCGCGCATTCTCATCCATCAACCATCGATGGGAGGACTTAGCGGCCAGGCCACGGACATCGACATTCATGCCCGTGAAATTCTCCGCATCCGCGAAATTACCAACACGCTGATGGCCAAGCACACCGGCCAGCCGCTCGATCGCATCGAACGCGATGTGGAACGTGACTTCATCATGAACTCCCAGCAAGCCAAGGAATACGGCATCATCGACGAAATCATCGACCGGCCCCGCACGTAGGGACAGCCCCAACGGGCGGAATCTAAAACAGAGGCACCGAGGAGTAGTCACAACATGAAAACGCGCACGGGACCTGAAGAAGCACTGCGCTGCTCGTTCTGTCACAAGTCACAGGACGCTGTAGCCAAATTGATCTCGTCGCCCAGCGATTACCCTCGGGCCTACATCTGCGACGAGTGCGTCGCTGTGTGCAACTCGATTCTTGAGGATGACCGCGGCGAGGCGCACCCCGCCACCACTGCCGGCCACCTGCCCAAGCCCCAGGAAGTGAAGAACTTCCTCGACGACTACGTCATCGGCCAGGACCAGACGAAGAAAAAGCTCGCCGTCGCTGTCTACAACCACTACAAGCGCATTCAGATGAACCGCATGCGCAACAACGAAGTAGAGCTGTCCAAGTCGAACATCCTGCTCATCGGACCGACAGGATCGGGAAAGACGCTGCTGGCGCACACCCTGGCCAAAATGCTCGATGTTCCTTTCGCCATTGTGGACGCCACAACGCTGACCGAAGCGGGCTACGTGGGCGAGGATGTCGAGAACATTATCCTCAAGCTGTTGCAGGCCGCCGACGGCGACGTGACGCGCGCCCAGAACGGCATTATCTACATCGACGAAATCGACAAGATCGGCCGCAAAGACGAGAACCCCTCCATCACCCGCGACGTCTCCGGCGANNTCCGGCGAGGGCGTGCAGCAGGCCCTGCTTAAGATTCTCGAAGGCACGGTGGCCAACGTGCCGCCGCAGGGCGGCCGCAAGCACCCGCACCAGGAATTTACCGCCGTCGATACCACCAACATTCTCTTCATCTGCGGCGGCGCCTTCGTCGGGCTGGAGCGCGTCGTCGGACGCCGCGTCGGCAAAAAGGCCCTTGGGTTCAAGGCGGTCGACGCCGAAGCGGATGCGGCTACCACCCGTGCGCACCGCGATACCGAACTGCTGCGCAAGACCGAGCCGCAGGATCTCATCAAGTACGGCCTGATTCCGGAATTCGTCGGACGTCTGCCCGTGATGGGCATCCTGGACGAGCTGGACGAGGCGGCGCTGGTCGAGATTCTGACCAAGCCCCGCAACGCCATCCTCAAGCAGTACCAGCGCCTCTTTGAATTTGAAAACGTGCGGCTGCACTTTACCGCGGACGCCTGCGGAGCCGTGGCCCGCGAGGCTTTGGCGCGCAAAGTGGGCGCGCGCGGTCTGCGCATGATTCTCGAAGAGTTGATGCTCGACCTGATGTACCACCTGCCCAACAACAAACGGGTCCGCGATTTGGAGATCACGAAGGAGATGGTGGAACGCCGGGATCTGTCGCTCTGCCTGCTGGAGAAAGCCGGCTGATTCCTCAAGTTGCCCTGTCGATGCCTGTATATCTGCGCGCCCCGGGTTTCGACTTTGAAGCCTGGGGATTCCGCCTACCCCATTCCCTGCGTACGCACAAATTTACCCATTAACCGCAAAATCGGGTGACTTGCAGGCCCACATAAGGCCATTTCATGAGACCTGCAGGTTGACTTTTGCTCAAACTGAAACTGGGCCCCTTTTGACGACCTGCAGGTCTACTGAATTTCTGCCCTGCGCAAGGTGACCGTCTGGCTCCCGTTCCGCTGTACAATCCCATCATGAGTCGTCAAAATCGTCGCGCATCCGAAGCTTCCCTCGCGCGTCCAATACCTATGGTGTCCTTATGACCACGCCCCGCGAGAAATCAGAGCTGCGCAAACTGCCCATGATGCCCATCCGGGACATGGTGATCTTCCCCTACATGATGACGCCCTTCGTCGTCGGCCGCGAGTCCAGTGTCCGCGCCCTGGAAGAGGCCCTGAACGGCGACCGCAAGATCTTTCTCGCCACCCAGCATGACGCCTCCATCGACGAGCCCAAGGCCAAGGAGATCTTCCAGGTCGGCTCCATCTGCAACATTGTGCAGAGCGTCAAAATGCCCGATGGCAACATCAAGGTGCTGGTCGAGGGCGTGGAGCGCGCCAAGTCCACTGAGGTCAACGACCGCGACGGCTTCTTTGTAGCCACCGTGCGCACCGGCAAATCGCAGTTTGAAATGACGCCGGCCGTCGAGCAACTGATGGCGCGCGTGACCAGCTTGTTTGAGCAGTACGTGAAGCTGCAGCAGTCACTGAACTACGAGACCATCATCGCCACTGTGCGCATGGATGAGCCGGCCAAGCTATCCGACATTATCGCCGCCAATCTGCAACTCGGGATCGAGGAGAAGCAGGAGTTGCTTGGCATCTTCGACCCGGCCACGCGGTTGGCCCGCATCGCCGACGTGCTCGACATCGAAATTGAAAAGCTCGACCTCGACCGCAACATCCAGTCGCGCGTGAAGCGGCAGATGGAGCGCGCGCAAAAAGAGTATTACCTCAACGAAAAGATCAAGGCCATTCAGAAGGAAC
>PLXP01000072.1 GCA_003151435.1 Acidobacteriaceae bacterium | reverse complement strand
TCTGGTTCTGGAAAGCGCCGAAGGGTTTCCTAAGCCTTAATGATTTTCCCTGTGATATTGGTTGGGCGCACCAGGCGTTGGAACGTCGTTCGAGACCTGCGCACCGCTTGCATGACGGCGCGGGCTCTTCTTCACTTGACTCTGTAAAGAATAATCGACACACGGACGCGGTTTTTGCGCGTCCGGTGGGCCGGGGCAAATACTGCGGGCGCATGTCGGTGCGTGGCGCTGACCCGATAACGGGGGCGACTGTCTACAGGCGGGTTAATTGCAGGGCCTGGGGATGCTCCTACTGCGGACCGCGCAAGGCTCGGACGGCTCAGCACGCTATTCGCACGATTGCGGCGGGCTTGGGCCTCTCTTACTTCCTCACGCTGACCCTGGACCCTAAGCAAGTGCCAAACAAGAAAATGCAAATACCTTACCCGTCTCCTTGATCACGCGCGCAAATGCCGTGGGAATTAATGCGCCCGTTCTGCCATGCCGCACGTACGGGGCACGTTTATGGCAAAACTGCGGTATTTGCCTGGTTTTATCGGTATAACGGGGATCCGGCACGGCGGGTATTTAGCCGCCACCCGTAGGGGGTACGGGGGGCTGTTTGACCAGCTATTTTCGGCCGTGCGTTTTCAAGAGATTTCTAGCTGTAACGGGGGGTACGTATGGAGCTGAATGAGTGGAGTTCCGATTTAATGACGATTGCGGAAACTGCACGTGTGCTACACGTCCCTCGACAACTTGGGGCACGTACACCAGGGCGCAAAGTTAATTCGAAAGTAAGCGGACTTTTCAGGGGACCACGGGGGGTACAGGCATGAATAAACCGAATAGCGATTTAATGACAAATACTAGACACCACTTTGAGGAGATTTTGACAGCAGAAGAAGCGGCAATTCATCTGCGAATCCATCCAAAGACTCTCCAGAAATTGGCCCGCGCAGGCGTGGTTCCAGGAATTCGGATGGGGAAATATTGGCGATTTCATTTGTCCGCGCTTGACGGTTGGGTGCGGTCTCTTGAGAATCATTGTAGCCAGCCGTTACGTGTGAAGTGATCAGGAGAGCATCTTGAAATTCACGCGCGTTCGGTATCAAAAAGGAAGTCTGCGAAAAGTGCGACGCCAATCTGGAGCTGAGATTTGGGAATACCGGTACCGCAACCATGCGGAAGCCGGTAACCCAATGCGCCAGATAACGCTCAGTGCACTTGAATATCCAACAGAGGCAAAAGCGCTCGTCCGTTTGCAAGAGGATTTGTTGCGCATCAACGGGCCAGAAGCCTTCAGATCGCAAAACAAGCCGACTTTGGGATTGGTTATCGACCGATTTTCAAAAGAAGAGCGCCTTGAGGAGATTCTGAAACAACAACCTGGTGAGACCACAATCACAGATGGTTTCTCCTACAGCACCGCTGCCGGTTATCGGAGCTATCTCAATAGGCACATCAAGCCGAAATGGGGCAGCGTTTCACTTGTAGCGGTCAAACCGCTTGAAGTCACTGAATGGCTGAAGTCCTTGGCGCTATCACCAAAGACACGTGGACAGGTGAAAGCGCTCCTGCACCTGTTGTTTGAGAAAGCCATGCTATGGGGGTTGATCGAAGTACAGCGCAACCCTATTGAACTTGTGAAGGTGAAAGGCAGCAGCAGACGCCAAAAGAAGCCTCAGATACTTTCTCCTGAGCAGTTCCAGGAGTTGGTAGCCGCCCTAAAGGAGCCATACAAGACGATGGCCATAGTTGCGATGTGTACCGGCATGAGGATATCTGAAGTGTTGGCCCTCCGCTGGGAGCATCTCGACTTCAAGGCAGGAGCAATGTTGGTTCAGCAGGGAGTCGTCAACGGGCGAATCGGCAAAGTCAAAACCGAAGCGTCCCATGATGAGATTCCTCTTGATCCAGCTTTCGCCGATGTCCTGCTCAAGTGGAAGGGTGACCGTTCGGTGGGGCTTGTGTTCCCTTCCCACGTCACCGGCGGCTGCTATTACGCTGGCATCATCCAGAGGCAGATTCTCAAACCCAAGGGGGAAGGAATCGGCATCACCGGGCTTGGATGGCATTCTCTCAGACACACGTATCGTTCTCTTTTGGACGAGACAGGTGCTCCGATTGGTGTCCAGCAGAAGCTGATGCGTCACAGCAACGTGGCAACGACCATGAATGTCTATGGCAGTGCGTCCCTGAAGGCAAAGCAAAAGGCGAACTCAAAAGTTGTGCAGATGGTGATGAAGCAAGAGGCAGCTTGAAGACAGGTAGCAGTCTTGGCGTTACGGTGGGGTTTTGTGGGGTTGAGAATCAGGCAATTTGCTGTAAGTTATTGATTCTTTGGCTCCTCAGGTAGGACTCGAACCTACAACCCTTCGGTAAACAGCCGAATGCTCTGCCATTGAGCTACTGAGGAGTGTTTGGCGTTGAATTGTCCACTACCAAGGTAGCAGAGAGTGGGGAGCGCGTCAAAAATATGCGCGTTGCTCAGCATCGGGCGGCGGCGCCTCTTTCGTCTGCAGGAAACACGGGCGCTGGAATACCATTGTGGAATCGAAACTGCCACCCGAGGAGGCACGAGATGTCGCGAATTTCCCGGCTCGACCGCAGCGAAGTCACCCCTGAAATGGCTGCCCTTTACGACAAGGCTTACTCCCAGCGCGGCAACGTTCCCAACATGTTTCGCGTGATGGCTCACCGGCCTGAAATATTCGCCACCATGCAGGCGCACTTTGCCGCGGTGCTCAGCACCGGCACCGTCTCGACCAAGCTCAAGGAGCTGATCATCGTCCGGACCAGCCAGGTGAATATGACTCCCTACTGCCTGGCCAGCCACACCATCCTGGCCAAGGGGCTGGGTTGGAGCGACGACCAGCTTGCGCACCTTGCGGACTGGGCCCGGCGTGACGACTTTACCTCAGCCGAAAAAGCCGCGCTGCGCCTGGCAGAAACCGTCACTCGCGATGCCAATGCGGTGACGGACGAACAGTTTGCCGAGCTGCGCGGCTTCTATTCTGAGGGCGAAATCGTAGAGCTGCTCTGCGCCATCGGGCTGTTCAACTACTTCAACCGCTTCAACAATGCGCTGCAAATGGAGCCCACCAGGCCGGGAGAAGGTGGAAACGCGGTTCCGGCCATTGAAGCAGTCGCAAAATAGCAACGGCGACTCTTCCGGTACCATGGTGGAGGAGCCTTTTTAATACACATGAAACTGAAATTGCCCGCGGGTTCATTCCGCGCTTATCTCTTTGACTGCGACGGCACCATTGTCGACTCCATGCCACTGCATTATATTGCCTGGAAGAAGGCCCTCGACGCGTGGAAGTGCCCGTTTGAGGAAGAACTTTTTTATGCGTGGGGAGGCCGGCCCGTGACCGACATCATCGCCTCGCTGAACCAGATGCACAACCTCGACATGCCGGTAGACGCCGTGGCCAAGCGGAAGGAGAGCCTCTATTACGAGCTCCTGCCGCAGCTCAAGGCAATTCCTGAAGTGATTGAACACATCGAGGCGCAGCATGGGCTCATTCCCCTTGCGGTCGTCTCGGGAAGCCGGCGGAAGTCGGTGGAGGGCTCGCTGGCCGCGCTTAACCTGCTGGACAAGTTCGACACGCTGGTGTGCGCGGAAGACTACACGAACGGCAAGCCGGCGCCGGATTGCTTTCTGGCGGCGGCTGAGCGGCTCGGCGTGCGGCCGGAGGAGTGCCTAGTGTTTGAGGATACCGACATGGGCATTGAGTCCGCCACCGCTGCTGGAATGGCTTCGGTGCGTGTTCCCCTGCCACTGCAAAAAAGCTGATTTTGACTACCTGGGAACCGCTGGCGCCGGCGTAGCGTAGAGGTTCAACATGAGATTGGGCTGGCCGCGATCGCAATATGGCTGCTGATACGACTGTCCAGCACGATATCGAATCACAACGCCGGGTTGACGTTGTAATTTTGCTTGGGATCGCCGCGGTGATCGCCGCCCTCCACCTGGCGACCAACAATCGGTACGGCTTTCACCGCGACGAACTCCAGTTTCTGAGCGATGCACGGCACCTCGACTGGGGCTTCGTCCCGTATCCCCCGCTAACGCCCTTTCTCGAGCGCATCAGCCTCAGCATTTTTGGCCTCTCGATGCTGGGCCTGCGGTTGTTCTCCGTGATCGCGCAGGCAGCAGTGATTGTGGTGAGCGGGCTGATGGCGCGCGAGCTTGGCGGTGGACGCCTCGCTCAGGTCGCAACGGCACTTGCAGTCGCACTCTCGCCGCTTCCCATATTTGAGGCCACCGAGTTTCAGTACACCTCGTTCGACAACTTGTGGTGGGTGCTGATCGCGTACTTCACCATTCGGCTGCTGAAGACCGAAGACCCGCGCTGGTGGCTGGCAATCGGCGCAGCTGTCGGATTGGGTCTAATGACCAAATACTCAATCATCTTCTACATCGCGGGAATTCTCGGCGGCATATTGCTTTCGCGTGCGCGCCGGTTCTTTGCGTCTGGCTGGTTCTGGGCCGGCATTGCTCTGGCGCTCCTCATCTTTCTTCCAAACTTCATCTGGCTTGTGCGCCACGACTTCATCTCCTACCATTTCCTGCAGCACATTCACGTGCGTGACGTGGGCGAGGGCCGCGCAGAAGGATTCTTGAAGGGCCAGTTTTTGGCTTGCGCCAATGCAGGTGCAGCCCCGATGTGGATCGCTGGATTGGTTCTGTTTCTTCGTGACCGCCGCTATCGCATGCTGGCCTGGATGTACCTGATACCGGTAGTCCTGTTCTGGATCGGGAAGGGACGGTTCTACTACGTTTGCGCCGTGTATCCGATGCTGTTGGCTATGGGATCTGCCGGAGGAGAGCGCTGGGTGGCTCGACTGCCGCAATGGGGACGACGCACCGTGGAGACGGTCTTTTTTACGGGACTACTGGCGGCGGGCGCTTACTTCGTCGCCGGTTGGGTCCCGATCGCATCCAGTGGACCTTTGCGCGATTTCGCGCTTAGCCACAGTAGCGATCTGCGCGAGGAGATTGGCTGGAACGAGTTGGTGAAAACCGTCGCCGGCATTCGCGATTCCCTGCCCCCAGATCAACAGGCGAGCGTCGGCGTGTTGGTGGGCAACTACGGCGAACAGGGTGCGATCGAGATGTTGGGACCGGCGTATCATCTGCCGACGCCGATTAGCCTGACCAACTCCGCGTGGCTCCGCGGCTATCCCACTCCAGCGCCTACCACGCTGATTGTCGTAGGAGTCTCGCGCGAGGATGTCGACAAAATCTTCAATGGTTGCCGGCTCGCCGGGCACAACGGCAACATTGAGGGCATCAGGAACGAAGAGAGCCAGGGCCATCCCGACATTTTTGTATGCGGCCCGCCGCGCGAGCCATGGCCCGAATTCTGGAAGAAATACCAGAATTTCGGATGAGGACGGTGTCGCTGGTCAATACAACAGCACCGCGATTCGATACGTCGTAAAAGCGCCCACATCGCCCCTTGCAGGACAACTGCCGACGGAAGCCTGACGATATCGTCCGGAGGCCAGCCTTGCAACCAGATCGGGCGGCAGCTGGCTTAGATCTGAGTTCTGCCAGCGCATCACAAACTGCGGTTGACCACCGTCCACGCTCGCCTGAATTCCTCGATCGGTGGCACAGGCCGCACGCGCGTCGCGCGAGTCCCTGCGAATCGCGATACCGCTGACGCGCATCAGTCCGGCGACCGAGGCCTCCGCCTGGGCGGGCGTGAGCACGGCCACTGCACGAGAGAAATCGGTGACCGCGTAGAGCACACCACGGCTCTCGACCACGGCCACTCCCACGTGATCCACATCGCGGCTCAGCATGTTGGCGCGATGACCGGGCGAGTGCAACCACTCCTGCTGAATGGTGAACGGATCGGGTCCGGTGGCGATGTTCTCCTCAATCAGGCTGAAGTGTGCTCCAGCTTCGCCCGTCCGCGTGGTCAGGTCGGGTTCGCCTGCGTAACGATGTGAGATTGGCCCTTCGGCAGTCATGAGCAAACAGTGTTTCATGGCCGCGGCGGCCAAAGCCGGGTCCCACTGCAGGCGGCCCACTCCGGACTGCGCACGCGCCTCATTTCCCAGCGCAAACAACTGTTCGGCACTGTCGGGCTGCATCTGTCCCGCCACACGTCGCGCCGTCTGCCTTGTCTGCGCATCAATCCCTGATACCCCGAGCCCAACGAATATAAGAAACGCGAAGAACCATTGCTGCAAAGATCCCATGTCTCAATTAGACCCAATTTGCGCGGCCTTGTCGCTGTATTCTTTTGATTACGCATGGATCTCCTCGCCGCCACTCGCAATCGCGTTCGCCGCCAGCCGCTGGCGCTGGTGGGAGTTCTGCTGCTGGCTGCCTTTGTAGTAGGCGGGCTGACCGCGCCGTGGCTCGCGCCCCGCAGTCCCGCAGCCATCGATTTGGCACATCGTTTGGAGAGCCCTTCTTCCGCACATTGGGCCGGAACCGACGAGTTGGGCCGCGACACGTTATCGCGCCTGCTGTGGGGCGCGCGGCTGTCGCTGGCGGTCTCTGTGACGGTTGTGACCATCTCGCTGGCACTGGGGCTCACCGTAGGAGGGTTGGCCGGTTACCTGGGGGGATGGGTTGACACCGCGCTCACGACGTTTGCCATGAATACATTCCTCGCAATGCCGGGCATTTTGCTGGCCATCGCTTTTGCGGCGTTTCTCGGTCCTGGCTTCTCAAATCTGGTGCTTGCGTTGGCAATCGGCGGCTGGGCCGGTTACGCGCGGCTGGTGCGTGCGCAGGTGATGGCCGTGCGCGACCGCGAATATGTAGACGCGGCCCGCGCGCTGGGCGCGAGCGGACTGCGCATCTTCTTCCGCCACATGCTGCCGAATATCGCGCAGCCTATCCTGGTACAGTCCGCCATCGGCATGGCCGGTGTCATCCTTGCTGAAGCCACGCTGTCGTTTCTTGGTTTGGGGATTCCCGCGCCCGCTCCCAGTTGGGGCGCCATGCTCAACGACGCGCGGCTGCACCTGTTCGACTCGCCGCACCTGGTGCTCTTCCCTGCCGCGGCTGTAGCTGGGGCCGTGCTCGGCTTCAACTTTCTGGGAGACGCGCTGCGCGACCAACTCGACCCGCGCACAAGGCTGGAGATGGGACTTTAGATGAAGATCGGCGTCGTCAGCGATACGCATGGCCTGTTGCGGCCTGAAGTGCTGCCCGCGCTTGAGGGCGTTGACTCTATCCTGCACCTTGGCGATGTGGGCGACGTGAAGATTCTCGATGCGCTACGCAAGATCGCGCCCGTCACCGCGGTGCGCGGCAACATCGACCACTCCGGTCCCTGCAGCCGCCTGCCCGAAACGGAGGTCCTGCTCCTGGAGGGGGGCTACATCTATCTGCTTCACGACCTTGGAACCCTGCACCTTGACCCGGCTTCCGCCAAGTTTTCCGCTGTACTCTATGGCCACACGCACAAGCCCACTATCTGGCGCCACAAGGGCGTGCTTTACTTCAATCCCGGCTCATGCGGACCACGCCGCTTCAACCTGGCCGTGACCATGGGCTACTTGCATGTCCATGCGGACGGGTTATTGGACGCGCAGATTGTTGACCTTGAAGTCCCGCAGTAAGCGCTGATTTCATCCACGCATACGGGGATTTACCCAACGATAGACGACGTCGGTGAGCAAGTTCACCAAGACATATGTGAGGCCGATTGAAAGCAGGCAGCCCTGCACCAGGGCATAGTCACGATTCGAAATCGCGTCCACCACCAGCCGTCCAAGTCCTGGCCAGCTAAATATCTTTTCGGTCACGATGGCCCCGGCCAGCAGCGCTCCAAACTGCAATCCCACCACGGTAACGATGGGAACCAGCGCATTGGGAAGTGCATGGCGCCACACCACGGCGCGCTCGCTCAAGCCCTTGGCGCGCGCGGTGCGAATGTAGTCCTGGCCTAGCTCCTCCAGCATGGCGGTACGCACCATGCGCGTGAGAATTGCAGCCAGTGACGCCCCCATTGCAATCGCCGGAAGCACAAGATAGTGCCAGTCGATTGATCGGCCTCCGCCACCGTTTGCACCCGAGACAGGTAGCCAGCCCAGCAAGATGGAAAACACCAGGATCAGCACCGGACCCAACGCCAACCCAGGCACCGACAGGCCGAAAAGGCTCACCACGGAGAGTGCCTGGTCAAGCCAGCGCCCGCGACGCACAGCAGCAGCGATGCCGGCGGGCAACGCCAGCGCAAGGCCAAGACACAAGGCCGCCAAAGTGAGCGCCAGCGTGTAGGGATAGCGCTGCGCAACAAGGTGAGCCACGGTGTCATGCAAGCGAATCGAATTGCCCAGATCGCCTTGTAGCACGCCGTTCCAGTAGTGCAGGTACTGCCTCCCCAACGGCTCATCGAGCCCATATTGATGCCGCAGCGCTCCAATGTCGGCGGGGGTTGCGCCTTCGCCCAGCATCTCCAGAATTGGATCACCGGGCACAAGGTGAATGAGCAGGAAGACCAGCGAGACCACCAGCCAAACGACTGGAAGCGTGAGAACAAGGCGGGTGAGGGTCTGCTTCATGGCTCGCTTCCAACAATAAATCAGTGGCCGGCCTGTACTGACCCACCAGGGAGTAATTTCCCAACGGCACGTAAGCGAACCACCAGGCATATGAAACCTGACCGATGACAGGCGCGATGCACAGAAAGACCCCGGAGAGCAGATTGGGTCAGTATGTGTCGTGAGACGATATTGTCGAGAAGCTGTTGAGCGCGGAACGCTTGCGGAGTGGAGTAAGGGAGGTTGCAATTGAGGACCTGCCGCTGCGCGATGCGGGCCTCCGTCGATTTGCCGATCATCGCTACGCCATGTCCGACTGAACCGGAAGGAGCAAAGGGCGAGAATCCCCCCACTTCGAAAGATGCGGCTTGCGATGCAACATCTTAGGCAATCAGCTATTTCAGGCTAGAGATGATCCAAGCCCCGTTCTTCTTTGTAAACGTAATTTGCATTCGCCAGGATTGAGGCTTCTCTCCTGGAGTCACGGTGTTCTCTACGCACGGCCAATTTGCACTATCACCTGAGATGCTTAGCGAGGAGGCCTGGCAATCGTCCGACACCTTGGCTTTTTTCGAAAGGTCTTTGAACTCGTCTCGATACCCTTTTGCCCTGTCTGCCGGCATGTTCGGCCAGATCGCCTGCATCCGCGTGACGTCGCGCGCACTCAATGCGGCATTGAAGTTGTTGAGCACTGCCTGTATGAGCGGCGTCTCATCGACGGGCTTGGCGGGGGTGCTGGCGACTGGAGCAGCGGGTTTCTCGGCTTTGGGCTCGACAACGATATTCACCGTCCTCTGCTGGGTTCCGCCGCTTCCTTTAGCCGTGAGCGTATAGGTCGTGTTTTTGGACGGGTAGACAGTGGTTTGCGAATTCTTGCCGACTTCACCGATCGCGTTGTCGATCGAGACGTCGCTAGCGTTGATGGTCGTCCATTGCAGGGTGATGGGGTCGCCTTGCACGATCTGCGAGGCGGTCGGTGAAAAAGAAACAATCTGAACCGGCTGAACTTGTGGTGTTTCAACCTTGGGCTGAACCGGATTCGGGATCAATGGGGACAGCACATTGATGTTATCCCCAGCTTTAATACTGAACGGCTGACTGGCCGTCTGATAGCCGTCGCGGCCGATCTCAAGCGAGTGACTCTTACCCGGCGCCACTGTCACGATGAGTGTGCCATCCGGGCCGATGTTTCCCTGCGGAGCACCGTCGACTTTGACCACAGCACCAACCGTCGAGCGAACGTTGAGGAAACCAGCGGTTGGCGGCGGAGGTGGCTTGTTTGACGCGGTCAGAGAGTAAGGAAAGGATGTGTCGCCGTTGGCGCTAACCGTCACCGAAGCCGGCCCGAAGTCGAGATAACCGGGCTTTGACAGGCGGATGGTGTGGGGACCGGGGT
Organism: Acidobacteriaceae bacterium; assembly: GCA_003151435.1. Classification (GTDB taxonomy): domain Bacteria; phylum Acidobacteriota; class Terriglobia; order Terriglobales; family Acidobacteriaceae; genus Telmatobacter. Next base: position 49,376 of record PLXP01000072.1, on the reverse strand, counting down.
CAAGGGGAAGCTTTAAGATTCCGTCTTTCTGCGTGAATCCCTTGATGGGTCCGTCGACAAACACCTGGACCCCCTCGAGGCTGCCCTTGATGAGCAGAGTTCCACTCGGGGTGGTTGGAGGCGGGGCTGTCGGTTGCAGAACCCCAGGCTGCTGTGAAACCGATGTCGATGTTTCCGGGGCCTGCTTTGCGGACCATGGATGGAAGACGATGGCGAGCACCGCTACAACGACTAGAAACACACCTCCGCCGAGCAGGGGAATGAGGAGCTTTCGCTTCGGTGCTCCTGCGTCTGACAGTTCGGCGTCTTGTAAACCAACCTGAGCCGTCTGGCCGGTTCTGCGAGTCGCCGGTTTGGACGCTTCGGCATTCAAACGGCGCCAGTCTGTTTGCCCCGTAGGGCTGGCGAATTCGACCAGTTCCGCGGTGCTCCGAAGTTCCTTGAGAGCTGCCGCAGCGTCGTTGGCCAGCAAGGCGGCCCGCGCGGTTTCGACGGCTTTCGCCACTGCTTCATTTGCGTGCTGCACGCGTCTGGATTCGATTTCCGCGATGGCGCTCGCCAAGTCGGGGGAATCTCCATAGGCGCGCTGCACGCTCTGCAGAGACTCGATTGCCGCTTGGAAGTCACCTTGCTCAAACGCCTTGGAAGCCGCGGCGAGAGCTTTCTCCTTGGCCTGCTGTCGAGCCTGTTCGGCGCGAATCTCGGAAAGCAGCGCGTTGAGCGGCGTGCCAGGGGCGGCGGATGCCGGCAGACCTTGCAGTAGACCGATGGCCTCGTCCAATTGTCCGCGTTCCCGGAGCCTTGCGACCCGGGTCAAAAGCGCATCTGCCTTCCGATCGGCCTCGAGCTTCTGTGTGCGCGCCTCCTCCAGAAGCCTTCCCAAAGACGGGTCCGACGTTTCGGCGCTGGCTGGCTCCAGCAGCCGAATTGCCTCCGCAAACTGCTCCTGCTGCATGAGCGCCCTGGCCTGCGCAACGCAAGCGGCGATCTGCCCTCGACGCTGCTGCTGAGCCAGTTCACTCTTGGCGAACTCGAGAAGCTCACCGACTCCTTGGGCATCGGCGAATTCCACCTGATACGATTCGAGGACTTCTACCGCCTTCTCGAACTGGCTGTGGTCAATCGCTTCCTGAGCCTCGCGGAGATAACGGCCGCGTATCTCTTCCTTCTCGGCGGATTTGAGCCGCTGTCGAAGAGAATCTTCGAGTGCCAGCAAACGCTCTTCGCCGGGAAGTTCCTGCAGGGCCTTCTGCACGATGAGCAGTGCCTCGCCCGGGGAATGCACGAAGACTTCCTGGGCCTTGGCAGCGGTGGAGTCAATCAGGCGCCGTGCACGCACCTTCCGCGTCTGAAGGGCCACCCGGGTTTTGAGTTGCAGCAGGGACGATTCGGAAGGCAAACGCTCAACCGCCCGATCGAGCAATTCAGTGGCGCGATCATAGTCCTCGGACGCCAGGCAATTTTCGATTTCCGCTTGAATCTGCTCGACGACTTTGCGTCGGCGTTCCTGTTCCTGGCCGCTGACAGCGGTCTGGAGGAGGTTCTCCATCTCTGGTAGCGAGGGGTCCAGCTTTCCGACCTCGCGCAGAATCTCAATTGCAGCAGTGAATTGGCGAGAGGAGAGCTCTTGCCGGGCCTTGCCCATCATTTCGCGAATCTGACCCTGCTGGGCCGCTAGCTTCGCTTGCCGGGAGATATCTGCATAGATCCCGCGAACTCTGGAGTCCGTCTGATCGAGGGAGATCGCCCTTTCCACGACATTCATGGCGCCGGTCAAGTCACCTCGGTCGCGCAGCGAATCAGCCTGCGTAATGAGAGTGCCGATCTCGTCGTAACGCCGCTTTTTGTTCCTTGCGGCCTCAAGCCTTGCCTTCAGTTCCTCGTTTTCGGGATCGAGTTTGATGGCCTGGTCGAGCGAGCCCAGGGCCTCCGCGTAGCGCGAGGAGGCAAGGGCCTCTTCCGCCTCGGCAAGGAGTTGGAACACCTGCTCGGCTCGCTGCATTCGGGCCAGATTCTGCCCGACGACGCCAAGCAGTTGCCTCGCGGTAGTGTGCTGCGGGTCTATTCCGACCAGTTGGAGCAGAACTTCGCGCGCGCGTCCAAACTGCTCTTCGTTCGTTAGGCGTTCCGCGTCAGTCAACAGCTCTGAGACTTGGGCCTTTTTCAGCTCATCGCCGAGCGAATGCAGATCGGCGGCAAACTCCTCGGCTGAAGCGTAACGCGCCTCAGGGTCTTTGGCGAGCGCGCGGTCGATAATCGAGTCAAGGGCGCGGGGATAATTGGAGAGCCAGATACTAAGCGGAGGATGCGGCTCATTGACAAGCTTCTGCGCCACCGCCATATCTTCGCCGGTAAAGGGCAACTGGCCGGTGAGCAGCAGGTAGAGCATGATGCCGGTCGCGAAGATGTCTGAGCGTCCGTCAAAGTGCTGGCCCTTGAGCCGCTCCGGTGCAATGTAATGGATGGTGCCGATGACGTTACCGGTGCGTGTGAGCCCAGATTGTTTGGCACTCTGAATTCGGGCAATGCCAAAGTCAACGATCTTGGCGTGGACAGGGTTCGGCTGCACCATCACGTTCGCTGGTTTGATGTCGCGATGGATGATTCCTCGCTGATGGGCGTATCCGAGTGCGGAACAGACCTGTTCGATGATGGTCAGCTTGTCAATGAGAGACAACTGCTTGCCGGAGGAGATGAGCTTATCCAGCGGGTCTCCGTTGACAAACTCCATGACGATGAACGGCACACCATCCTCGTCGCCAATATCGTAGACGATGACGATGTTGGGGTGCTGCAGAATTCCCGCCTGCGCCTCGCGATAGAAGCGCTCGAGCATCTCTGGCTCACCGGAAAACCCCTCAGTGAGCGTCTTGATGGCGACCTGGCGGCCGATGCGCTTATCTTCAGCACGATAAACGACGCCCATGCCGCCGCGGCCCAGGACGCCCGTGATCTCGTACTTGCCAATCTTCTTCTTTAGAGTCGCATCCACCATTTTTCCCAGAGGGCGCACGAGACACAAATTGCTGTAAACAGAGAAGCAGAAAACTCAGAAAGCCGACTTGGCCGGTAAGAGAGTGGCTGCTACTCAAGTGTGCCGATCAGCAAGAACACCGTAGCATAATTCCACCTCCGCAGCCAACAGATTCCGAAAGCAGACACCAGAACAGCGGCTCCACTCGTGCAGAAAGGATGGAACGCCGTGCTGAGCGTCCTCGAGTGCCGGGACAAACGACCGATGTCCAACTCATTCAGACCGGATAGCGCCTCCGTTCGTCAAATCACTTGCTTCTGCAAAAACCTGTTAATGCTGCAAACCCCATCCAAGCTGAACCCCGCTGGTTCTCGGGGTCGGGTGAAGAGGTAAACATCCGGTACTCAGAACCTGTAAGCGATGCCCACCAACGGAGTGGGCCGGCTGCGAAGGCCATTGTCGATGAGCTGAAAGAGGACGTTACCGGATAAGACAAGGTTTCCGACAGGATTCCACTTCAGACCCGTACTCACGTTGCTGATCCAATAGCTGGAGGTTCCAGGGGTGCTGGTGGGCACCGAAATAGTATCCGTAATCTTAACGGTTGTGGTGTTGAGTCTTGGGGTGTTGAGGTATTGGTTACCCAGCAGATCGCCAGCAATCGTCAACTGCTTCTTGATGGCATAGTCCACGCCGATGTCATACTGCATGCCGCCCGGCAATGCCTTGTTACCTCCGAACGTCAGCGTCGGATTGTTGAGCACCGTCCTGGTGTTCCACTGATAACCAACCTTCGCATGGGGTGAGACCTTGGCTTGGTATGAGTAGGCAAGATAGGGGTTGAGGCCGAATGCTCCGGAGCCAAGGAGGTTCAGCTTGTCTCCCGTGGGAAGGCGGAAGTTCATCGCCGCCGAAACGGCCGCCCGCTCGCCCTTCCACATGATCGACTTCCCGTTGACCGTAATATCGCCCACGCCACTGGCGCTTCCGAAGGCGTAGGTCGGGCTAGTGTCGTATTGGAAGAGGAATTTATTGTTCGCGTCCAGTACGTACGATGTCGTTTTGGTTGCGGGAGTGGGGGCTCCGGTGTAGGCTCCGATCGACACGCGCTCTACCGGTACAATCACCGACAAATCCAATGTGTCGGTCAAGCCCCAAGTGGCGACTCCAATAAACTGGTTGATCCTGAAGTCAATTCTTGTGGTATCTGAGGTGTAAGTATTCGTCAGGACGGCTCCAGTAGCCGGGTTATAAGCGGTCCTGTAGAAGGCAAACTTCAGGTTTCCGAGGGAATTCCCATCGATGTCTGTGAAGACAAACTGGCTGGCGGTAGCTCCGAGAAAGAACCTATTTTTGCCAATCGTCTGCGCGCGGTCCGTCAGGATGGGGCCGAGATCATTGATCGTGTGCGCGGCTCCATTCTTGTCGTGAACAACCAGGGTGCCCGAGGAAGCGCTGGCCATCGGCAGCTGGCTCACCTGAGTTGCCACCGCGATGTTGAGAGTGGTCGCCGCCTGAAGCGCGGTCGCGGCGCCGCTGGATGCTCCCGATGTCGACCCCAGAGCGGAAGCGTTCGTCAACACGCCAGTCGAGATTGGAAATTCGCAGACCAGCTTCTGCGTGGTGGGGCCACTAGAGCAGTTAACTTGCGCCATTGCGCCCGAGCTCGAAAGAAGGGTGAGCAGCAGCAGTTGCAGAGTACGTCGTTTCATCGGTCTCCCTCGACAAAAAGCTGAAGTTCCGGGGCGTTCTGAGCTTCATAGGAAACCCAGGACGCCCATCTCGTGCGCCTACAGAGTGACATTCACCTGGAGCACAGATTGATACTGGTTGCCATCGCTTCCGGTTCCCTGAACCTGGAGATAATAGATGCCCGGAGGGGTTGTACCACCTTGAGAAGATACCGTCTTCTGCTGGAAGGAGCCACCGCATCCGAGCACTTGGAAGGCGGCAGTACAGACGACGAGTATCGTCAGCAGCTTGAAGAACGTCTTCCGGCCTCGCAGGAAGCCAATCAGCCCGAAGATGGGAATGCCGAGTAAACCTGCTGCGAGAATATTCGTGTGGGACGCGAGCGATCCCGTCGTGAACGCGTTGTTGGTCGTGACGGGTACCTGCACTGTGACGGTTTGCGCGGAAGTCGACGTCGTGGATCCCACCGTGGCTGGAGTGATGGTACCGCAGACGACACCGAATTTTGAGGGGGTTACACCTGGTGCGCCAATGCCTGTGCCGGAAAGCAAGCCACACTGCAGCGAAGAGAGGGAAACACCTGCGGGCAAGACAAAGGTGACGCTACCCACGTTGCCGCTGGTCGAGCCTGAGATCACGGTCAACGGGCTGGACAAGGGTCGGACTCTGATCAAAAATGGTACGGATTGACGAGCGAGACCGGTGGTCGGGTCCACCCCCGACAGCGTAACGCTGTAGGTGCCTGGATTCGCCGTGGTCGCGTCGAGGACGATGCTCATTGATTGTTCCGGCCCCGAGCTTACAACAGGTAGAGTGGCAATTGCCGGCAAGATACACTTAGGCGCGGTCGAACTTGCCGGTACGACTGCGCAAGTGATGTTCAGCATACCGGCGAAACCTGTTGTGCTGATCTGGCCGTTCTGCCCGAGCAGCTGGGGAGGGGTTGTGGCCGGCGTTAAGGCAATAGGCTGAGGAGTAAACGGGTCGGCAATGGCACTGGTGGTGGTTGCACTGGCGGTTACTGCGCTAGTGGCGAACCCCTGGGTGATGATTACTGGCGGGGCTGTAGTCGCTATGAGCGAGTAATCCTGCACATACTGAGTGATGGTGGCAGGTGTTGAGCTGAAATTTGGGTCTCCACTATACGTGGCAATGACGGTGTCAATGCCGGCCGGCAGCGCTTTGGTGGTGCAGGTTATTGTGACTGGAACGGCTGTCGCGGGTGGTCCGCTAGGTGCAACGGAGATCGCGGTGGGGCACTCGGGAATGTTGGACAGCCCTTTCGCGCTGAATGTCACCTTTCCGTTGAGGGGGATCGGGCCGCTTGCGGGTGTCACTGTAACGGTTAAGAGTACCGCGTCATCGTAGTCGTTGGGATTGATGACTATGGACGTATTCTGCAAAGTGCTCGCCAAACTGCCTGACACTGGTTTGGCCAGCACGCTACTGAGAATCGAACTGGCCGCAGCAGCAGACACGGTCTCTACGACCACTCCATTGCTTGTGGCAAAATTCGCATCTTGACTATAGGTCGCCACAATGGAGTCCGAGCCCTGGAGCAAGGACAAGGTCGTACACGTTGCCACTCCCGCGGTTTTCGTTACTGCTACGGAGCCGCAACCGGGAATCGTTATGCCGTTGCTTGTAAAGGCCATGTTACCCGAGAATTGCGTTGTCTGCTGGGCCTTGGAAGCAACGGTGGCCGTGAAGGTCACGGACTGGTTGACAGTGCTAGAAGGCGAGGAGGCGGTTACAACAGTGGTGGTGGCGGTCGCAGTTACGGTCTGAACGGGGCTCAGGGTGCTGCTGGCGTTTGCGAAGTTCGGATCGTTGGCGAAGGATGCCGTGATGGAATGCGTCCCTTGAGACAGTGTCGAAATGTTGCACGTAGCCACGCCATTGGACGACACAGGCAACGCGGTGCAGATTGATATCGCGGTCCCATTGTCAGCGAAGGTTACGTTGCCGGAAACGGCTACGCTCCCTGATGGGAATTGAACCGCAGCGGTGAAGGCCACGGCTTGGTTGAAAGAGGACGGGTTTGGTGACGAAGACAGGTTCAGGCTCGTGGCGGCCTTGCTCGCAGTCTGAGTCAGGTTGCTGGCGATTCCAACAAAGTTAGAATCGCCGGCGTAAGCGGCCTGGATGGTGTGGGGCGAGCCTGCGGCGGTGAGAGCGGGATCGGAACAAACTGCCACCCAGGTTCCCACGCCCGACGCCGCCGGCGCGGAAGCAGGACAATTGGAAATCGCCGATCCGTTGTCAGTGAAGGTCACATTTCCCGTCAGGGGTAGGCCTCCAGCGGGGGCTGTGATGGTAGCCGTGAACGCCGGCGGGGTAGTCTGGTTGACCGTTGACGCGTTTGCAGGCGAGGACGACACCAGGTTGAGGGAGGTGACCGCCTTGCTGACCGTCTGGGTGATGGTATTGCTGTTGGCGGTGAAGTTCGGGTCGTTGAGGTAGGCCGCCTTAATGGAATGCGATCCGGCCGTCAATGAGTTGGTTGCGCACGTTGCCACGCCGGTGCTGGTCGACCCCTGGAGCGTCACGGCCGCCGCTGAGCAGTTGGTAATCGACGCCCCGTTGTCGGTGAAGTTCACAGATCCGGCCAGGGTCGTTGTTCCCGCGGGGGCGGTGATTGTCGCAGTAAAGGTAACCTGCGTGTTGACTGCTGAAGCATTCGGTGGGTTAGCGGTGAGGACGATGCCGACGACGGCCGGGTTTACAACCTGTGTCAGCGGGCGACTACTGGAGCTGTAGTTGGGATCACCAGTATAGGCGGCGGTGATGATGTGTGTTCCGAGGGTTAGCAAGGAAGTAGTGCAACTTGCAATGCCCGTGGCTGAAACAAACACAACCTTACAATCGGCGAGTGGAACACCATTTTCAGTGAAGCTCACTGTCCCGGCAAGTGCCACCGAACCCCCACTTGGACTAATGGTGGCGGTTAGGGTGACCGGCTCGTTAACTGCAGATGGGTTCACTGAGGAAACGAATGATACGACTGAGCTGGTGATTGTGCCGACGACCTGCGCCAAGTTGTTGTTGCTGCTGTTGTAGTTCGAATCGCCCGAGTATGTCGCAACTATGGTGTGGCTACCTCCGGTCAAGGCCGTAGCTGTGCATGCCGCAACTCCGGTACTGGCATTCACATTTACTGGAGAAGTGCAGCCGGTAGTTGGGTTGCCGTTGTCTGTAAAGGTCACAGAACCACCGAACGGGACGGTAGCGGAGCCAGTGGTTGACGCAACGGTCGCCGTAAAGGTAACCGATTGATTGACTGCTGAAGGAGTTCCAGAAGTTGCGAGCGCAGTCGTGGTAGAGGCCTTGGCGACCGTCTGAGTGTGCGCACTCGAAGTGATTGCGCCATAGTTGGAATCTCCGGTATACGCCGCAACGATAGAATGCGTGGCAGCCGTAAGAGCCGCGGTAGTGCATGTTGCCACCCCAGTCGCGCTCACCGGAACGGGAGTGTTGCAGGCAGCGATTGGGTTGCCGTTATCCGTAAAGGTTACAGTCCCTGCCGGTAAGAATGGGACAGCGACGGAACCCGAGACCGGTGCAACAGTTGCGGTGAAAGTAACCGCTTGATCGACGATGGTGGACGCACTTGGCGCGGATGTGACGGCTATGTTCGTGTTAGCTTTGGCAACCGTCTGCGGGGACGCACTCGAAGTGACGGTGAGGTAGTTCGAATCGCCCGAATACGCCGCCACGATGGCGTGCGGGGTACCAGTAGTAGCAGTCAGTGCTGAGGTGGTGCATGTGGCTACTCCGGCTGCAGTTACCGCAACCGGCGTATTGCAAGCTGCGATTGGGTTGCCGTTATCCGTAAAGGTTACAGTCCCTGCCGGTAAGAATGGGACAGCGACGGAACCCGAGACCGGTGCAACGGTGGCGGTGAAAGTAACCGGCTGATCGACGCTGGTGGACGCACTTGGTGCGGGGACAACAGTAATCTTGGTGGGGGCCTTGTTGACTGCCTGGGGCACCGTATTCGAGGTGCTCGTGCCGTAGTTTGAATCGCCCGAATATACCGCGACGATGGCGTGCGGGGTACCAGCAGTCGCAGTCAGCGCTGAGGTGGTGCATGTGGCTGCTCCGGAACTGACCGTAACGGGAGAACTGCAGGCTGCAATTGCGCCGCCGTTATCAGTAAACGCCACAGTCCCCGAGATGGCTACGGAGACAGTGCCGGAAGTTGGAGCAACGGTTGCGGTGAACGTCACTGACTGATCGACAGTCGAGGGATTCGCGGAAGAGGTCAGGGTAGTTGTGGTGTTGGTCTGGCCGACCGACTGCGTCACGTTGTTGTTGCTGGTGAGGTAGTTCGAGTCGCCCGAGTAGGTGGCGACGATCGAGTGATTGCCTCCGATAAGTGTCGATGTGGCGCAGGTCGCCTTTCCGGTCGCCGCGTCCCACACTGGAGTGCAGCCACCAAGCGGGTTGCCGTTGTCGGTGAAGCTTACCGTCCCTGTGAGTGGGACAGGACCCGTCGGTGTCACGGTCGCGGAGAAGGTGACGAGTTGATTAACGGCGGAGGAAGGCGCGGAGGACGTGAGCGCGGTAGCGGTAGCTGCCTTGTTGACTGTCGTCGTCGTTGACGTGTTGCTGGTGGTGTAATTCGAGTCGCCCGAATACACAGCTGTGATGGAGACGTTGGTGCCTCCCGATAAGCTCGTCGCGGAGCAGGTGGCGACACCGGCGGGATTGACAGATATGGGAGTGCCGCAGCCTAAAATCGCGTTTCCGCTCTCCTTGAACGTCACGGTGCCCGCCGGTAAGAAGGCTACGGTAACGGTGCCGGTGACCGGGGCAACGGTTGCGGTAAGTGTGACTGGCTGGTCCACCGTGGAAGTTGGGACCGCAGCCAGTTGGGTCGTGGTGGCGGCCTGACTTACGGGTACTGACACCGTGCCGCTACTGGGTCCATAGTTTGTGTCAGTTGATGCAAACAACGCCGTGATAGTCGGGTGCGGACCTGCGATCAGAGCGGTGGCGGTGCATGTGACGACTCCGGTGGTGGAATTCGTCAGGGTGACAGCACTGGTGCAACCGGTTATGGGGCCAACCGTATCCGTAAAGGTAACAGTCCCTGAAATCGGCACAGTAATGGCATTCCCTAAGGAGGTAGCAACCGTTGCGGTAAGAGTCACCGGCTGATCGACAGTCGGGTTCGCCGAAGTGCTGACCGTGACTTTAGTGGCGGCTGTATTAACGGTCTGGGTTACTGGGAGAGAGATGCTGGTGTTGTAGTTTGGATCGGTAGCCGAATACACTGCCTTGATTGTATGCGGCGAATTGGTGTTGGTAAGCGCCGCGGTTGTGCAAGAGGACGTCGCTGTTCCGGTGGCTGCGGAATAGATAACCGGTTGTGCAGCGCAGCCTGGAATCGCGGTGGCACCATCCATGAATGCGACCGTCTGTGTCATTGGCGGGCCGTTAGGGACCGCACCCAGGGACGGTGTGACGGTGGCGTTGAATGTCACCGACTGATCGACATTCGAGGGATTAGTGGAAGAGGTCAGCGTGGTGGTGGTATCGGCAGCGGTGACCGTATACGGCAGCGCGCTTGATGTACTCGTCTTGTAGTTCGCATCGCCCGAGTAGATCGCGGTGATGGAGTGCGCAATCGTCGTGAAGCTCGTGACAGTACATGTAGCAGTCGCGGTGCCAGTTCCTGCATTGAAGGTTACGTTGACTGCCCCACAACCAGCAATCGTGGAACCGCTATCCTGAAAGTCCACCGTCGCCGTCGGTAAGAACGGCACTAAGTCCGTGGCTGGAACTGGGACAGGACTCGGCGCGATGGTGGCGGTGAAGGTCACCGACTGATCAACCGTCGAGGATGCAGGCACAGAAGCCAGCGTAGTGGTGGTGGCGGCTGCCGTAACCGTCTGCGACACGGTATTCGAATTAGCGAAGTTGTACGTCCCATCCCCGCCGTAGGCAGCTTGAAGCGAATCCGGTGATCCCACTGTCAGCGACCGAGTGACGCACGTGGCTATGCCGCCGACGAGGGGCACACTGCTCAAAGTTCCGTTGCAGTCGGTAATGGCCGCTCCATTGCTTGTGAAGCTCATAGAGCCTGTGGCTCCGGCTCCCGCCACGGTGGCTGTGAGTGTGACTTGCGCATCGACGACGCTCGTCGCCGGACTATTCGTCAAGGTCACGGTAGTAGCAGTTGCTCCCAAGGGATTAGCCAGGAAGGTAATGTCGCTACCCATCGGTGTTGGACCTGCGTTGCCGTTGGCGGTCACGAGGCTGGCGGCAACACCCTTGGCGGTGCTGAGTTGCACCATGGATTGCGGACCGGCGCCGACCGGGTAAGTCACGGCTGGCTGGAATGTGCCGGTCCCGGTTCCGTGCAAGACACTTACCGTGGATGCCTTGAAGTTGGCTACTGCGACGTCTTGCTGGCCATCGCCATAAAAGTCCGCGACCACAAGTGAAGCAGGTTCCGCTCCCGCAGCATAGGTGACCGGGGCGCCGAAGCTGCCATTTCCGTCGCCGGGCAGTACGGCAACCTTGCCGCTGGTGCGCTGCGCAACAACAAGATCCTGCCGGCCGCCGCTGAAGGTACCGATTGCGATTGACGAGGGCGCGAGGCCGATGTTGATCTCGCCGGTCTGGGTGAATCTTCCCTTTCCGTCACCGGAGAGAAGAATTGCAGTCCCTTGCGCTTTGCAGGAGCTGTCTTCGCCGCAGGTATTCGCGACAACCAAGTCAGCGTGACCCGTTCCATGAAGATCGCCGGAGGCGATGGAGACAGGGGAAAAGCCGACGGGGTAGCTGGCCAACTGCGCCAGACTGCCGTCGCCGTGGCCGAGCCATATGTCGATGGTGCCGGGCTGCGCACACGTGCTGAGTCCGCAGTCGGAGGCGATGGCCAGGTCGGCCTTTCCGTCTCCATTCAAATCTCCAACGAAGAGTGCGGATGGGTTGGCGGAGAGCGAGTAGAGTTGCGCCTGACCAAAGGTCCCATCGCCGTTACCCAACATAACAGTGAGGGTCTTGTCATTGCGGTTCAACGCGAGAAGGTCGAGTTTCTTGTCGCCATTCAGATCCGCCAGCGCAACTGCGACTGGACCGCTGCCGAGGGGATAAGTAGAGCCCAACTGATATGAGCCTCCCTTGGTTGCCAGGAACACCGCGACGTTACCATTGCCGGCGCATGCCGGATCACTTCCACAATAGTTTGTGACAACGAGGTCCGGTTTTCCGTCACCGTCGAGATCGCCTGCCGCGATCGCCTTGCGATCAAGACCTGCTTTGAATGAGCGCGCCGCAAGGAAGGTACCGTCGCCCCGGCCCAGGGGCACACTGACCGTCCCGTCCGCATAGTTCATGATCGCGAGATCAGCGTGGCCATCGCCGTTGAAGTCGGCTGCTGCAACGGCAAGCGGAGAATTGCCGGCAGCAAAATCAACTGAGGACTGGAAGCTGCCGTCACCGTTTCCCAGCAGAACGCTGAACGTGTTGGCCGCTTGATTGACCGTGATCAGATCAGGAATGGAGTCGCCATTGACGTCGGCGACGATTACGGAAGCAGGGCGGTTTCCTACTGAATAGGACGCGCCCTTCTCGAATGTGCCATCGCCGTGTCCCAGCAAAACGGTCATCGCGGCGGAGTTCACCTGGGTCACGGCAAGATCGAGCTTGCCATCATGGTTGAAGTCGCCGGAGACCACTGAAGACAGTGGGCCGGTTCCGACATTCGACGCGGGAAGGAAGTGCAGGTTGCCGGTGCCGTCCGACAGCAGGACTCTTGCGGTTCCATCCTGGTTCCCCACGACGATGTCATCAGCTCCGTCGCCGTTAAAATCGGCCGCGGTCAGCGACAGGGGCGACCTGTCGAGCGCGAAGGACGAGGCGGCTGAGAAATGCCCCTTCCCGTCGTTGAGAAGGATTGCCAGGCCGTTAGGCGCTGCCACAGCTAGATCGACTTTTCCCTTGCCCCTGAAATTGCCCAAAGCGATGGCGACGGGATTGGCGATGGCCTGGTAGTTCACAGGCTTGCCGAAGGTTCCGTCGCCGTTGCCAAGGAGCACATCGACCGCGCCGGTAGCGCTGTCGGTGACGATGACGTCAAGTCTGCCATCTCCGTTGATATCCGCCAACTGCACGTTCCCCGGCTGAGTTCCGGCTGGATAGTCGACGCCGACTTTGAACCCGCCCTTGCCGTCGCCCACGAGAACCGTAACATTGCCAGAGCTCTTCCTTGTAAAGACCAAGCCAGCCTTGCCGTCGCCAGTCAGATCACCTACTGCCACGCTGGTCGGGGCAGCTGACAACGGGAAGGACGGAGCCACGACGAAAGTGGATCCGAAGGCGGGACGCGATGGAGACAAATCCGGAGATTGAGCACTCGCGGAAATACCACTCAACGTCACGAAAAGGCATGCGGCGGAAAGCAGGAACATTTCGGTAGCCGACGCAGCACTTCCACACAGGCGAAGCCACTTATAGCGGATCATTCGTATTCTCCAGACGGATAGGCCGGACATCTGTCACATGAGTTTGAATTGGTCCAAACTCGTTCGAGTCCAAGATCAAGAGGGAGTTGTCAAAGTTTTTTGCGCAACATCAGCGCTGCAATGCAGAACAGAGATACCAGCAACAGTAACACATAAATCTAGGGAGCCAGTGGGAGCGCCCCCTCGATCAAAACGACACAGCATAACAGTGGCTTAAATGCCACTTCTCAACGAGCCAAAACATCAGTGCATAAATCTGTTGATCAGACTAGTGACAAAAACCTAGCATGCTCAAGATAGCGAGTCAAGGATTAATCCCGGAAAACTAAAAATTTAATTTAGGTAACCTTCGGATGATTCTGTGGTGCATTACTGGTTTAACGTTGCGTACACTATCTGCCTGCACAATCCATGTATTCTGCGCAATCTTAAGGGAGAAATCGGGGCACTTCGCCTCGGTCGAGGCCATGAGGCTGGGTGATTAAGTGCAGGAGCTAAGTCTTAGCCTGTAGGCCGCTTCACGATAAATCAGTAATCTCGTTGAACTAACAAAAGTCCAGACAAATATGTACTTTGAAACCACCAATGTCATGTAGTCAACTGATATAGCTCTTCAGTGCCTAAACTGTAGCGGGCCATCGTTGTGTCCGGGTCCGATTCGACATAAAAGTGCTCGATCTGTCCAAAAAATTCCCTTCGTTGCTCCGCACTGCACGTTGGAATGAAGACTCTCATCACGCGCGGGTCGTAGAACCGAAAGATGACTTTCTGTCCTTGTCCCGTATCCGCCATCAGAAATCGCCGCAAATGCTTCCGAGTGTCGATGAACCCCATCTGCGTATTCAAGAACACTCCCCAGGACTTGCCCCAACCCACCTTAATGAGAAACGGAATCAGTGGGCTGCCCTTCTGAACCTCAGCGAGGAACGGCCCGAAAGCGGCCACGTCCGCAGACTGCTCACCTTCGTAAAGTGACTGGTAAAACACTCCAGCCTGATTGAGCAGATCGCGGACGGCGGGACTGATCGCCCCGTCCAACACGGCAAAATTGCATGCCGTTTCCAGGACAGTGATCAAATTGCGCTTCCATGGCAATAGCTCGCCTGGCGATTCTGGCAACGTGTCAAGCGCCACCTTTCCATCGATCACAGGAGCAAAGCGAAACACTGTTCTTCCCGCATAGATCGCGTCACGGGGTCTCAGTACGCTTTGTCGAAGCTTCATTCCGTTCACATATGTCCCATTGCTGCTCCCCGGATCTGTCAGAATGTGCAGCATCTCTGCGCACTGCAACTGAAAGTGCGAGCGAGAGAGAAAGCGGTCTCGAATGACAATGTCCGCCGGGGCTTCCCGACCGACCGTCAGGATGCCCGACTGCGGGAGGGCCACATAGTACATCGCCCCCTCCGGAGGACGCACTTCGAGCACGAATTCCAATCCACACTCCTTCGGCAGATGGGCTATTTGTTGCAGACTTCGCAGAATGGCGTACCGTTGACCGCGGCAGCGACCATCGTGCGACCTTGCGCATAAGCTGAACTACCGGCACTGCCTTGCGTAGCAGCTATCGCCGCAGCTTGCGCCGCGACGCCCACTCCGGGACCACCTCCGCCCCCCATGCCCGACTCGCCAATGATGACAGTCGGGGCGCCAAGAACGATCACTCCGCCGTGCATGGTGGGGTCGCCCATGCGCGCCGCCATCAGTCCGCCGATCAGCACGGTCGGCGAACCCATGGCGATCGTGTCCGGCGGCCCCACACAGACGCACATGTCGGTCGCACGCGCGGCGGGAAGAAAGCAAATAAGGACGGTGGGCTCACCGGGAGAAACGATAGGGCCGCCCACATGAGGAATCGGCGGCACGCCGGGTGTGACCATCGGGCATGTATGCATATCGGTCAATCTCGCTGCTGGTGGCATGTCTACCTCCGGGATGTGATCGGATTCGCTCTAACTCAATCAGTTTTGCGCTGGTGGAACCTGGACCTTGATACCTTGCGATTGCAATGCCGCGATCACCTTCTGTTTCCATGCATACTGGGGGGAATTTGGCGATGTATTGTCGGATTCGATGAATTCCGCAAGAGACACACCGATCCTCGTCACATGCGTTACGTTCGCGCCCCTCGCAATAAGCCACATAACTCGATCGTACTGTTGCAGTGATGCAACCCTCATTACTGTTGTATATCCCGACCCATCAAGAGCATTAATGTCCGCGCCGCTTTTCAGCAGGGTATCCACGTTGTCCCAGCGGTCATCTCTAGCAGCTAACCATATCAGCGGCTCCCCTGTGCTTCCCTGCCAGTTCGGGTTTGCGCCCCCTTTCAGCATAATTTGCAGCAACTCTGGATCCTTGGCCCGCACAACGAGAGTAAGGGGTGCAACTCCTCGAGTCGCGGGTAGGCTTGGATCTGCGCCCGCGGAGAGTAAAGCGGCGAGTCCGGCCTTGTTTATGGTTGTCGCCAGCACGACCAGCAACGGAGTTGCGTCGTCTTTCCCGCGAGCGTTCGGGTCGGCTCCCGATCGTACCGCGGCATGAACTCCTTCCACATCGCCCTTCTGCGCTGCCATCACAAGCGCAATCGTCTTTGGATCGGTAAATGCGTCCGTGGCCTTCATCTTGTTTCCCTCACATCCTGTCCCTGACAACGCAAGAACCAATAGAACGTTTGCAACAGCCATAAAGTTTCTCAACCTGAGTCTCATGGACCACCTACTAGTTTGCTGACGGCAGATTGAGAATCCCGACCGGAACTTACCAGGCCGGTTTCTACAGAATTCATGCTATGCAGATCGAGTAGTCCTGCATTCGGAGGGGCGGGTAGCCCTGCTTGCCGGGCGGCGACACCAGGCATTCCAATATTCCATATCTGAGCCGTCGTCAGCGGCTCGCCGGCAACATGGTAGTTGACCAGGTTTTGTTCAGGGTTGCGGCCGTTGAAATTCGGCACTGACATTGGATTAAAGGCAGCAGCGTTGAAGATGGCTCCCTTTGCTCCGGTGACAGAACTGGCTGCCTGAGCCAAGCCGCCGCCAAGCGAATGTCCCGTAACTTCCAGCGTGCCGCCCGCGTGCTTCACTGCACTTTTCACTTCCTGGGCGAGGGCGACTGCACTTTTGTACGCCCCTGATTCCACACCCAACCCATTTTCAGCATTCGTGACCCAGTCGACTTTCTCCTGCGTGCCCCGAAATGCAAGGGTGTAGACCGTTGGAGACTTGACAGAGGCATAGAGAGCAGCGTGAAAGTTGGGCGATTCTGTATCGAATTTGCTTGCCGCCGTCGTGGAATCGAGCAGCTTGTTAATTTCATCGGGGCTCATCCGCTTGTATCCAGGTATGTCGACCTGGGGGGTGGGATTATAAGGACCATATACATCGGCCGACATGAGCGCCTTCGCGCTGGTATCCACAACGTTCTGGAGAGCTTTTACACTGGGATCGTTCTCTAGCCCCATGCTTTTAGCTTTTTCAATCAGCTGGTTATCCGCTTTGACTGCATCGGACAATCGAGTTGCGTTCGCAAGCGATGCAGCTATGGGACAATCCGCAGTGATATTGTCAATCGGGTCTGAAGAAAAAGCTTGCGACACCTTGTTATAGATAAGCGCAAGCGCCTGGGCCTCAATACTAGTTGGCACCTGCGAAAGAATCACCGCGGCCCTTACGGCTACAATCACACCCCTGCCTATGGCTACTGCCGCTGCGGCAGCCTTCACAATGCCGTGTTCAGTGGCCGCAATAACCTTGAGTGCGTCGCTTTTCAAAGCAGTAGCAAATCTGGTGGCCTGATTTTTGGCTGCGGTGCCAAGCTTCTCCGCGTCCCGTTCCGCGGATGCAATTGCCTTTTGCGCTTCGCTCTTTGCCTCCGCTGCAATCTTGTTCGCTTCCTGCTCGGCTGCTTTGGCGGCATCCGCAACGTCTTTCTTCGCGGTTGCAATGGCCTGGCCGGCTGCCGCCTTTGCAGCGTCTGCCGCAGCTTCGGCATCCTTTTCCGCAGCCGAAATCGCATGGCTCGCTGCTGCCAGCCCTTCTTTGGCCTCCTTCTCCGTTGCGCCCCAGGCGTTTTTTAAGAAGTCTCCGAAGCCCATACTTTCGAGGCTACCTTCCCTTTGAATCAATCAGGGCGACAGCCGCGTCCTGAAGCCAGTTTGCCTTGTCCATTCCCGGCAGAGAAGAGGTCAGGATCTCCTTGGCGACGTGAAAGTCTTCTTCAAAGTCCAGTCCCAACGTATAGGCGGTGGTCACGTAGATTGCTGCATCGCGTTTGGTCTTGAGGCCATAATCGGCTGCCTTCTTGACCATTGCCCTCGTGAATTCAAACAGCTTTTCGCTATCGTCCTCGGCAGCCCCAGGCACTTCGTCCTGGAGAAACTTCACCAAGTCGCGAATGTATTTCTCCTCCGCGTCCTTTTCGAATGCGGAGACCTGATTGTGCGAGATTTTAAACACCATGTTCATGGCAGCCAGCTCCGCTTCCGATCTGCAGTGAGTTCGGTTTTGAACGCCGCATATCGAGTGAATTGACATTGGCGCAACTGGACCTGGAGGCTGGGCATGCCGGCAGGAACAATGCGCGCCCCACAATCATCAATCTGAATGTCCTGCACCGCGCCGAATTCTTCCGTCAATTGCGTCAAACGTCACCCAGCTTTTCCCATGCGGCAAACCGCTCTCTTGGCGATGGTCCGAGTCCGAACTCCGACCCCTACATTTTTCCGCCCTTGCTGCCGTCGTCCGCTTCGTCGGGAGCAGTTGGCGCTCCAGGGTCGGTTATCGTTCCGGGGCTGCCTGAACCCGCCGCACCACCGCTGTTGATCATGACCATGGTCCCTGAAATCGCAACCCCGGCAGGCCCGATGGTGATAAAGCCGCCTGAGCCTTTCAGGGTAAGCTCCAACCCGGCTTCGATCACCACGGACATGCCGCCCTTGATGTACACATTCATGCCCGCGTCCATGGAGTAATTCATGCCTATTTTTTCGGCCGTATTGGAGCCCACCTTCTGGGAGACGTTTCCGCCCACCTTTTCGTTGAGATCGGCTCCTATGTCGATTTCCGATTTCGCAGCGATCTTCTCAATGGAACCGCCTTTGACATTGACGTGGTGGTCCCCACCTATCTCCTCAAACTGGCCACCTTTAACGATCAGGGAGTCCTTTTGGCCGACAAAGCGGCGATGGTCCTTTTCGATCCGCTGATCCATGTCCATTTCGGCATTGAGAAATATCTGCTCGCTTCCAGTCTTGTCTTCAAAGCGCAACTCATTCGCATTCTTCGCCGAACCACCCTTGCTGCTCCGTGTAACCAGTCCAGAGCGGGTACTGTGGTCAGGCAACTCGTATTTGGGAACGTTGACGCCGTTATACACCGAGCCCACGACCACCGGATTGTCAGGATCGCCGTTAAGAAACTGGACCACCACTTCGTCTTTCAAGCGCGGCCAGAAGAAGGTTCCCCAGCCACTGCCGGCCCATTGCTGGGCAACGCGCACCCAGGTGTTGTCGACCGTGTTTGGCTTTCTAATCCTGTCCCACAGGAACTGAATGTTGACGCGCCCGAATTTGTCGATATGCATCTCATCCCCGGAAGGCGCGACAACAATGGCGGTCTGCGGACCGTAGATCTTCGGCTTCACAAAATTCAGCGCGGGCTTGAAGGTGATATCCGAGGAAACGGCGGTAAAGTGATTGGTGTAGCCGGCTCCCTGAGAGTCAGCGGATCGATAGGACGGTACCTGGCTGGCGTTGTGGGTCACCGAAGTCAACAAGTACTTTCGGGCCCACGCACTCCGGGGATGCTTAGACTGGGTGAAAGCATACCCCGCACAAAGAGAGCGGGCGTTGGAAGAGCCACGATAGACTTCCGCCATGGTGTCGGAGGCCTCACAGCGCGTTTTGAGGAACAACTTTTCGAATTCCATACTCGATTTCGTGTCCTCGTCCTTTAGGTAACCTTCTTCGCCCGCGGGATAGAGATATTGATCGAAGGCATTCTTGCCGAAATCGCTGGAACTCGTTTTCTCTGTCACATCCTGACGAGCATAATCGCGGAAGTTATAGTCCGCGGTTGTGTGCTTGCCTGAAACCATGGTTGCCGTAGAGGTAAACTCACGTATCCAGGCGCCGTAGGCCCCCTCTGCGCCTTTCAAATTGAGCGCATACTCAAAACTGGCCGACAACGGGCAGTCCTGGTACGCAGTCCGATCGTCTCCCAACAGGATCTTGTTGTCCTGGTCGGTATGCTCGAACCAATAAAAAATGCCGCTCTCTTCCAGGATGCGCGAGACGAAATGGAAATCTGTTTCCGCATACTGTGTGCAGTACTCGAGCTGCTTGTAAGTTTCCTTCGTCTTATCGGAGACGGAAAATCCGTACTCGCCGAACACTTCTTTGGTAATATCAAGGACCGTCTTGTTCTGAAAGACTCGGCAGTTAGCGCTGAGGGTAAGTTGCCACATCGAGGGCACAATGCGCGCGCGATAGACGTCCAACTCTCCATCGCCCGCGCACTGTTCAAACGACGCGATAATGCCGTTGACCCACCGGGAGCCCTTTACATCGTTGAGGGCAATTCCAACCGTGACCTTGGCACCAATGAGCGACTTGGGATCGATCACGGTGTCGGCGCTTGCAAGCAACTCGGCATGGAATTCAAACAGGCGCGAAATTCCTTCCGCGCCATCAAGTGATTCAATCACCAGCACGTCTTTGCCCAACGGGCTCGTAAACTGCATCAATCGGCCTGCCTGATTCAGACTTGCCATGTCAATCCTGCCTGTCTCTTGCCAAGATACGCGCGCAGATAGTTAGACCTGCGCCGCCAAGACGTTGCTAGCGCTAGGCGCTTCATCCCAAGCATAGGTCAATGCACCTTCGTGGACGGAAACGCTCACTCGGTTTGTCTTTGTCCCAGCTGCTATCTGCGTCAAAATCTGACGGGACAGATCAGGCAGCATCGTGTTGGAAAGAATGTTATCGACATTTCGTGCTCCACTCTCAACTTCAGTGCAGCGGTTGGCCACCTCGTTCAAAAGAACGTCGTCATATTCGAGAGCCACCTTGTGTGTCTCTGCGAGGCGCTTCTGAATCTTGCCGAGTTTGAGCCGGATGATCTGCTTGAGAGCTTCATCGCGCACCGGGAAGTACGGTACGATCATCAGCCTGCCAAGGAATGCCGGCTTGAAGATCTTGTTCAATTCAGGCTTCAGCGCCTGGAGAATGGCCTGACTGTCGGGCATCGTCTCCGGATCGGCACACAGTTTCATAAAGGTGTCGGTTGCCGCATTGCTGGTTAACAGAATAATGGTATTGCGGAAGTCGATCTCGCGGCCTTCGCCATCTTCCATGCGGCCTTTATCAAAGACCTGGAAGAAGAGTTCCAGCACGTCGGGATGCGCCTTCTCCACTTCGTCGAGCAGGACGACGGAGTAGGGCCTGCGGCGCACTGCCTCAGTCAACACGCCACCCTCGCCGTATCCCACATACCCCGGAGGCGAACCCTTCAAGGTGGAAACAGTATGGGCTTCCTGGAACTCCGACATGTTGATGGTGATCATGTTGCGTTCCCCACCGTACAGAACGTCGGCGAGTGCAATCGCGGTTTCGGTTTTTCCAACGCCGCTGGGCCCTATCAGCAGGAACACGCCAACCGGCTTGACCGGATCGTCAAGATTGGCGCGCGAAGTAAGAATCCGCTGCGCAATGGCAGCCAGCGCATTGTCCTGGCCGATCACGCGTTTCTTCAGGTGCTGATCGAGCGAGAGGACGGTGTCGATTTCATTGCGCACCATTTTGCCCAGGGGAATTCCAGTCCAGGCCGAGATGACTTCGCCGACGATTTGCGCATCGACGGAGACCCTCATCATTCCCTTTTCGCCTTGAAGCGTGGCGAGCTCCGACTCAAGGCGCAGCAGTTCAGCCTGTGCCTCGGTGTCCGTCACCAGCGGTTCAGAAGCCGGATTCTCTTTCGCTTCCAGCTGCTCCTGCAGAATGCGAATCCGTTCAATCAGGTCGCGTTCCTTGGTCCACTGTTCGTTGAGGACGGCCATCTCCTCCTTCGCAGCGGCAATCTGGGTGTCAATTAATGTCAGCCGCTCTGCGTGATCGGCGCCGAGCTTGGTCTCGCGATCGAGCACCCGTTTTTGCACTTCGAGCGCATCGAGTTGGCGCTGAAAGTCCTCAAGCAGAGGAGGCGTTGAGTTCTGTCCCAGGGACAGGCGCGCACAAGCCGTATCGAGCACGCTGACCGCTTTGTCAGGCAATTGCCGCCCGGCGATATAGCGATGCGACAGGCGAACCGTTGCTGTGACCGCCTCATCGAGAATGCGCAGCTTGTGGTGCTTTTCGAGCGATGCCACAATGCCCCGCAGCATGGTGCAGGCAACGTCCTCAGTTGGCTCATCCACCTTTACTACCTGGAACCTTCTGGTAAGGGCCGGATCCTTTTCAAAGTACTTCTTGTACTCCGACCAGGTGGTTGCCGCGATGGTGCGGAGCTCGCCGCGGGCCAGCGCGGGCTTCAACAGATTCGCCGCGTCGCCCTGTCCTGCCGAGCCGCCGGCGCCGATCATAGTGTGCGCCTCATCGATAAAGAGAATGATCTTCTCGGTTGAAGATTTTACCTCGTTGATGAGCCCCTTCAATCGGTTTTCAAACTCGCCCTTGACGCCCGCGCCGGCCTGAAGCAACGCCAAATCGAGGCTGTGGATATGGACTCCCAGCAACGCGGGAGGCACATCTCCCTGGACCACGCGGTTGGCAAAGCCCTCCACCACGGCGGTTTTGCCCACACCGGCCTCTCCAGTCAGAATGGGATTGTTCTGGCGGCGGCGCATCAGAATGTCGATCATTTGACGAATTTCTTTGTCGCGCCCCAGCACCGGGTCGATCTTTCCTGCTTTGGCGTTTGCCGTCAGGTTGACCGTGTATTGATCCAGGTGCTGCGTTTTACCCTTCGGCGCCCCGGGAGCGCCGTCTCCGCCGCGTTCCTGCTTTGCTTCGCCGGCGGCAGCCAGGCTGGTCTGCGTCTCTCTAGAAGCAGCGACAATCTCATAGAAATTGGCCCGCAAGCCATCCGGAGGAACATTCTGTAACTCGACGCTGAAGTCCCTCACAATCCGCGACAGCTCGTCGTGACCCAGCAGGGCAAGCAGTGTGAACCCCGAGCGGATGGTGCCGGCGTTGAAGTCGATGCTTGCCACCGTCCACGCTTCAGAAAGCATCTTTACCACGGACGGGCTGAATGCGGGCGAGCGCGCATTTCCGCTCTTCAAATTGTCGAGGCTGCGCTCCAGTTCCTTGGCCAATCGGGAGCGGTCGACTCCAAAGTGCTTGAGAATCGCAGCAATGTCGTTGTCGCTGGCATCGAGCGCCTTCAACAGGTAGTGTTCAATCTCGATGTCATAGTGCGTCCTAGCGACACACAGGCCAGCGGCGGCTTCCAGTGCATGCCGCGTCGTATCGTTCAGCTTGTCGATGAGTGCTTTCAGGTTTGTGCTCATAGCCTTCCATGTCCTCCGGACTCAAGAGTGGTTCATTGCACCAGGTAAGTGGCATCGGCGGGGTCGCGATCGAGCGGTTTGGTTCGCAGCCAGCTTACCAGCCCGAGTTGCGGACGCGTTTTCCCGCTCGAACCCAATTCGCACGGGGGTGCGTCTGCTCGCGCCAACACCAGTTGGACTTCTGTTTCATAGCTCCCATTGGAATAGAACCTCAACCACGCGACGAGTTCGTGGTATGCGTCCTGGCCCGGTAACAACTTCAGGTATTGATCAATCGGCATGGGACCGAGTGAAATGCGGATGCGTCCGTGATGATCCCATACCTCGTCCCCCGCCACCACTCCGACGCCGAGACGCTCGTTTGCGCCGCCACGCCCCAGAAAGCAGGTCTGATTCTCGACACTCAGCCTTCGCCATGCGCCGGCAAACTGCTGGATGTGGACCTGCACGCCGAAGTAATCCTCGAGAATTTGCTGCAGTGAAGCGGCGGACCGAATGTGCCGCGCCAACAAGGCGGTGTAGTTGAGATATGCTGCATCCTGAATTCCGCCGCGTCCGCGCATCCCCTCAGTGCCCATGCCCAGCAGATCCAGCAGAAGCGCCGAGAGCCGGTCTTCTCTCGATTTCTCATACTCGATGAAAAAACGATACTTCTCCCATCCGCGGTAAAAGAAAGAAATCATGCGATGGTTGAAGATATTGAAAAACTCCTCCATCGCGTAATCTTTTTGCTTGGTCCGTGCCAGCAGAAATTCCGTATAGGGAGGAGGCATCACAGCGATCGCGGAACACAGGCCCATGAACTCCACCGTCATGCTTAACTGGCCATTTTCCATGCGGTGCAGATCGTACAATTCGCTGGGTGGAAACGCCAGCGACGTGCGGGCGGAGAACCGGATCGTTTCTCCCTGGGGCGTGATGAAGTGCCCGACCGGCCCGCGATCCTGGTCCATCTTCTGGAGCATCCGCACAGCCTGGAAGAAATGCACGCGGAACGGCTCTTCTTCCAGAAGCTTGCGCACATTCCGGAACTCGGGTCGTTCGTGGTTCGCGAATTTTGGCCCGGTTACAACAGGGCTTGCGTCCCAGCTCTCGGCGGCCATTTCCCCAGCACCTCCTTTCGAAGAGTGCTCCGTGCAGTGAGTTGCGAAAAGCTGTTCATGGAGGCGTAGCTGGCAAGAAAACGATCGAGCACGGCAGCGAACAGATAGAGGCCGCTGCCGGCAAACTGTTGCTCGTCAAACTCCATCTCCACCTGCGTCCCCCGCGCTGGAATGAGCCCATAGGCTGAGTCCACCAGGGCGAAATTGGGAGAAGACTTCATACCCAGGATCGATCCCACCTGGTTATCGCTGGCCGTGGAGCCGGTCAGGTTATGCAAGCGTAGTATCTCCTGCATCGCGGTGCGGCCCTCCTCGTTCAGAGAAAGATAGTTGAGCGAGAGCAGCGAGATGAGGCGCCACAGACTCCCTTGTCCGCTCGGAGGATTGATGCTGGCGGTAGGACGGCGCAATGCCACGACGCTCTTGGCCGCGGAATAGCCTGTGGCTTCGAAATCTCCCGAGTCGGATCCAAACTGGAAGCGCGTCGGTAAGTCGAAGTTGGTACAGCGCATCCGCACCGTGAGGACGTCCGCCTCGGGTTCAGTGAATTTCCCCGCCAGATCGACAACCGAAATCGTCATCGTGGATGGTTCGTGTTCGCCAAACTCATTCTGGTGACGCGTGGCTACCCAGAACGCAAGATCGTCACGGTTGCGAGTTTGGTACCGGTACGCATGCATCGGCTCCAGCGTGATGGATTGCCGCAGCCTTGGGTTGGTGGCAATCACCTCTTCAATACTGAAGATCTCCATCACCGCCGAATGCCGATTGTCCGGAATGATGGTGTACTCATGCCGCGTCTGGTTCAGCAGGATAGGCTCGGACGTCTGCGGAAAAAGGTTGATTGCGGGGCTGCATCCCAGGCGGAATGTGCGCTCGTTGACGCCGAGTTCCAGAACCTGTTGCCTCTCCGCGCGTTCGAAGCTCGAGAACAGGAAAATAATCTCCGCCTCTTCTCCAAATCCGGCCTCGGCCAATGGCTCCAGCCCGTCGAGGTCGAAGAACAAAAACTTCTCAGGCAGTGCAAAGTACTCCTGCAGCAGCCGGTGTCCATCCATCGAACGCCGCTCAAAGGGCAGCAGGCTTTCATCGGCGTCGAATCCGACCATGCGGAGCCGCGACGGCTCCAGAACAATCAGCTTCTTTTCATCCTTGGGGTCGCGAAGCTGAATCTCGATGCACTTTTCAGCAAGCAGTTCATACAGGCTGTATACAACGCTCGCGTCGCCCGCAAGGTGAAAGCGAAGGCACGAAAGCGGAAGCCCGGAGAACAGCACGTCCCGCTGGCAACGAAGCCGCAGGCGGGCCGCCGCCACTGCCTGCACGCCGGTGGACGCCCGGGGTGGCCGCTGCATGCGCTCGGGCTGACGCCACTCCGCTGCCGCGACCGAGAAGGGCCAAAGGTCCACATCATACGCCGTAAGAAAGCGGCAAGGCAGCCCTTCCACTGTCGCCTTGGTCACCAGCGGCGTGCCGCGCGGAATGCGCATCCCCGTGGTCTTCTTTCCCTGCGCCGGGTCGCGCTGGCACTCCACGATGGTCATCGATGGGATTGGACGGAGGTAGCCGGGATGAATGATCTTCGTCAGCGCTTCACTGATCTCGGGAAAATCATCATCGATCCTGCGGTGGACGCGTGCGGCAAGAAACGCAAATCCTTCGAGGAGACGGCTCACGTGCGGATCGTCGCAGTGTTCGGGGTCAAGCAACAGCCGCCCCGCCACCTTCGGATACTTGCGCGCAAACTCCCCACCCATCTGGCGCAGATAGGTCAGTTCGCGCTCATAGTATTCCAGGAGTTCCTCGCGCATCGGTCTACTTCACCTCGTACTCGCCCCTGATTAACTCCAGCACTGTGTCAAACTTGATTTCCTCATCCATGTTTTCGTAGGAAACCTGACCCTCGATGTGAAACTTGAGACTTCGTGTCAGGTGGTCCGAACGAGTGAGATACACCCGCGGCTGATTGATTCTTGGTTCAAACGCACGAATGCATCTTTCCAGGGAGAGGGTAAGGGCATTCTGCTCCCTGCCCGCGGAGCCGTCAAAACTGTGAATGTCAGGGAACCCATAATTGAACACCGAAGTGGCCACGGCGGGGAAGGATTCCAGCTCCGGCAATACGGGCTGCCGGGTGTTCAAAAGCCATTCCAGGTCACGCTTCAGCGAGTCGCGATACATGTTGATGGATGCCGCACGCGTCTCGGGCCACTGCTCCTGATCGACCAATCGGTCGATGAGCGACTGCGTGATCAGAATCTCTGACTTGGTTCTGGCCAACTCTTCCTCCCGAAATCAATGCAATAACCTTCCCCGAAATTGGTGTTCAGGAGGCTGTGTGTGCAGATGAACTCTTCTTTTCCAGTACCCCGGGATACTGGCCTTTTGTCGAAGTGGAAGTCGAATCCACCTGTCTCCCCTGTCGGCCCCTGAAGGAATGCAGCCGACGCCCTATTGCAAAACGGTCGCGTCCAGCCACTGCTGGGTTTCTGGGTTCGCGGCCCCAGTGTCATCTTCAAGCGTCCAATACCGTAACTCGGGCTGAACGACAAGCAAGCTCTTCACGGTCCCCACAACCGCCACCGAGATTGCCTCCGCGCCAATTTCCTGTCCGGCCCGCCAGACATATCGATGCAGATCGAGCCATGCCCTGGCGCATTGGGCGGCAAGAATCGGAAGCGAAGCCTGAAGCAGTTCCTTCCACGCGCCCCTCGTGGCCATCGCCCGGAGGGACTGTCTTACCTCTGAACTTGGTCCGACCGCAAACCCTGGAGCCGGCGACGATCCTTGCATGCGCGTTTCCCCGAGCCGCAATCCGGCGCACACAAGGTAGGGCACCGGAGACATCGGGTCCCGTGCAAAGAGGTACTCCGCGCTTTCGACCACCCGGGCATAGGCATCCTCTATACCGCCCACCGGACCAGCCGAGGATTGCCTGAATTGGGCTGCCTGCGTGGGCCGCTCTCCAAATACTTCCGCCTGGCCGCCTGTCCGGGCCTGGGTGTCTTCTCCCGGCTCGGGCTGCACAACCGCTGCCACAGGATCGGGTTCTGTCTTGCGCCTTTCGCTGAGAAGCGCTTCCGTGACCTGTTGCACTTGCGACAGGCCGTCGGTCAGCTTCGACAGATCAGGCGAGTTGTCCCCGTAGGCTTCCCGACTGAATTCATTCAGCCGCTCAACCGCAAGAAGAGCTTCGGTCAGCGCAGCGTCCGTCTCGACGTACAGGCTCTTGGGGCTCGCCCCAAACGCATGATCGAAGTCCTCGGCGGTTAATCTACCGTGGTCGATCGCGTACTTTCGCTCTTCCTGTTTGGCGTCGGTCGTCGCGTCTTTCTCATAGCCCACGACGCGCGATTGCAGATAATCTTCAAGGTTAAGTCCGCTGCGGGTCAGTGGCGCTTTGCGAATTGCAGCGGCGATCAGCCTCCCTGCCGTCTCCACCGCGAGCATCCGCAGTTCCAGGTCTCCGCCCTCTTCGATCACCGGATAGAGCGTAGCCCAAAACGCCTGCTGGAGGTTTTGCAGAAGTTCGATGCAAGGCACAAGTACCTGGAACCCATCCATCCGCAGATGCGATTCGGCCAGCCATCCGGCCAGACGAAGATCCTTGCTCTTATTTGCCAGCGCCTCGCCCGCCATCTTGATCACCGCACGATGGTCGGCCTTCTTCTTCTGCGCCCGTTCCCAGTCCCCTTCAGGAAGATCGTCTTCGTCCTCCCTGCGTGCTTCCTTTATCTGGTCGAATATCCGGTCGTAATAAAGATCCACGCCCGAGGGATTTTCCCCTGCAATCGGCGTAAGCAAGTCCTCACGCAGAGGCATTTTGAGGCTCCTTGACCACCGCGGTCCACTCCACGCTGCGAATGTTCAGAAGCGGAACATCGGCCCCATCGATCAGCATCATCTTGGCGCCATAAGGAACCTCGCCGTGTGCGTCGTCGAGTTCCCACGCCGACTCGCGGCCCAGGTGGACCGACTCATCCGCATGACGGAACGAGAGAGGGCACAACGCAGGAAGCAAGACTTCACCAAGCTCCTGAAGACGGAAGTCCGGAGTGGTTTCCACACGGGCCCGCGCCCACACCAGATCGCGCAGGTTGGCGGGTGGATCAATTTCAAGCCTTTTGAGCGAGTGAAAGGGAATCCACGTATAGGTTCCCGCCAGGAACACCTCCAGGTTGGGGCCGATGCGAGGATCCGCATCGCTCAACTCGTGGAAGGGCGTTCCGTTCCACACTCCTCCCGGAACCGCTTCATTCCGGACAGGCGGTGTCTCGCGGTTGGCAAACATGTTTTGCCTGGTGCGCTCGGCATGCAGCGCACTGCGATAAAGCAGGGTCCCCGCGGCAGCATCGGCACTCGCACCCGCCAGCAGATCCAACTGCTTCTCTGCCCGGTCATACTCACCGGCAAACAACAGAAGCTCAAACAGGAATGTGCGGCGCTTGGCGTCGAGTGGATTGGACCTCAACTCGTCGCCAAGCACCTTGATGGCCTCCCGCAGCTTCCCTTCGCGGTAAAGCGCAAGTGGTGTCATTGCTCCTCAGGAGACCTTGTTTACCTTCAATTCGTACGTTACAGCTCCGGTGGCAGTCAGAATGCCCTGCTCATTCTGGGTGCTGTACTCGACCTTGATTTTGTTGTAGCTGAAAGAAACGCTTTCCGAGGGAATCTCGCTCGAAGCGGAATACTGCTGCGAGGTCACAAACAGTTCGTCGAAGCTGAGTTTGAGGAAGGGCTTGCCGTCGCCGCCAGCTTTCACAGCTTCAAGAACACCCGTCTTGACGTGCGTTCCGGCAACGAGCGCCTTGAAAATCGGTGCGCTTGCTTTGTCCAGATACTTCATGATGCTAAGGTCAGAGAGGTCGGCCTTACCTGCGCCGGATCCGCCTGTACCTGCAACCGAGGTGACCTGAGATGCACCAAGGCTCCAAGAAAGAAGCGTGATCTGGTCCTTGTGCTTTTCGTCGGCCGACTCGCCTTGGATACCATCGAGCTTCAAAAAGAAATCAACCGCCATTTTGGAATCCTTTCATTTCGGGCCTTATCGAAAGGCCGGGTTTGGAAATACGGAAGAACAAGCCGGCAGGGGGGAAACCCTACTTGCCGGCGGGCTTTGGAAGATCTGCCACAAGCCTCAGAGACACAGTGAGCTCATCCAACTGGAAGTGAGGACGCATGAAAGCAATCGCGCGCAACGCTCCAGGCTTTCCGGGTACTTCCATCACTTCAATACGCGCTTCGCGCAGCGGTCTTTCCGACTTGGCCGCGGGGGACGCATTGTCGTCTGCGATCACATAATTCGCGATCCATTGGTTGAGGAACAGCTCTGCCTGGGAGCGGCTCATTGTGCTTCCCAGCTTGTCACGCATCATGGCCTTCAGGTAATGCGCGAAACGTGACATGGCCAGCATGTACGGCAGTTGGGCCGACAGTCTGGCATTGGCATTGGCCTCAGGCTTGTCATAGACCTTGGGCTTGTTGGTCGTCTGTACGCTGAAGAAGGCGGCGTAGTCCGTCCCCTTGCAATGCACAAGCGGCACAATTCCCTGGTCGGCAAGTTCCTTCTCACGCCGGTCGGTGATCGCCACTTCAGTGGGACACTTCAGGGCCAGATCGCCTTCGTCGGTGCGGAAGTTGTGCGTGGCCAGCCCCTCCACCAAGCCGCCATTCTCCACGCCGCGGATCGACGCGCACCAGCCGAACTTCGCAAAGGATTGGGTCAGCCGAGCCCCCAGCGCATAGGCAGCATTTCCCCACAGATACTTCGAGTGATCCCTGCCGTCGACTCCCTCCTCGTAGGCGAACTCCTCAATCTGCCGTGTGTCTTTGCCGTAGGGCTCGCGCATCAGCACATGCGGCATGGTGAGTGCCACGTAGCGAGAGTCGTCGGATGCCCGAAAACTCTTCCACTTTGCGTATTCGGTACTGTCGAAGACCTTGGAGATATCCCGAATACCCGATATCTGCGAGAACTCGGACAGGTTGATCATCTCTGGCGCAACCGCGGAGAGGAATGGCGCGTGGGCAGCGGAAGCTACCTGCGAGACCCGTTCCAGAAGTTCCACATCTTCGCCGGAACGGCCGAACTCGTAATCGCCCACAAGGGCCGCGAAGGGGGCACCGCCGAAAACGCCGAACTCCTCTTCGTAGACCTTCTTGAAGAATGCACTCTGATCGAACTCCGGAGCGCGCTGCAGATCTTTCAGCAGGTCCTTCTTGGAGACGTTCATGAGCTTGATCTTCAGCATGTCGTTGGTTTCGCTTTGGTCGAGCAGATACTTGATTCCGCGCCAGGTAGCCTCCAGCTTCTGGAAGGCGGGATGGTGCAGAACCTCGTTCAACTGCAGCGAGACCATCCGGTCGATCTCCGCAATGCGCGCACCGATGGTGGCTTCAGCATCACGGCTGAGGGTCATCTGGCCTTCAAGGACCTGGTTGATGAACTCCTTCACCATGTCCTTGCCGCGCTCCTGTGCCACAGTGTCCTTGCCAAAGCGACCCTGCGCGACGATCTGGTCCAGGAGCGATACCTCTGTCGTTGTTGTCTGCGTTTCGGCGGATTGCACCGCCACGGGATTCACCGGGCTACTCATTCTTGTCCACCTCCGCCGTGCTTCCCATTTCGGCGCGTAACTTCTTCAGTTCTTCGGTTTTCGATACCGCATCGAACAGGGCCTGATCGAGCTGGTCATTTCCCTGCAGGCTTCCGCGCAGGTTAGAGAGGCGTGTCCGCAGATCGAGCAGCTGCTTGATCGGGCCAACCTGTTCGGCTACTTTGGCAGGGGAAAAATCGTCGTAGCTCTCGAAGTGGAGATTGACTCCGACCTGACCTTTAGCCGGATCCGAGCTCAGCTTGTTCTCTACCGAGAACTGCAGGTGGGGCGACATACCCTTGAGTACGGTATCGAAATTGTCCGGGTTTATCTCGACAAATTTTCGATCTTTCAATGCTGCAAGCGGTTTCTCGGGCTGGCCTGTAAGATCACCCAGCACCCCCATCACGAAGGGCAGCTCCTTCATCTCGATGGCGTTCCCAACTTCAACGTCGTAGGTGATCTGCACCCGGGGAGCCCGGACGCGACTGAGTTTCTGCTGAGTACTCTCTCTTGCCATAACGCTCCGGAAATACGATTAGATTCTGTGACACATACGAAACCACAAAACACCGCGCATGTCCATAGGATTTTTTGTGGCCGACTGATCGTAGCGCAAGTCTGGCCAAAATGAAACCCAGTTATGAAAAATAGTTCTGCGCATCGCTTGGACTTGTGCGAGGATGAGGTTGTCAATTTGAAGTCTGGGGGAAAACGCTGTTTCCAGCGCTGTCTGTGGAAGCGTATAACCAGTCGACTCATTCGTCAAGGCCTGATGGTGATCTGCTCCGGATGTTAGGTTCCAGTGCAACTTCTTTCCTGGAGGGTAATGCGCCCCATCACGATCGCAAGCTTGCAGGGATATCCCGACGTAACCTAATCTTCCAGCAAACTTAAGTTACGTCAGTTCCTGACGAAGGCGGTAACAAACACAGGATGTTTTGGGCGTGCGAAGATCCATGGGCTGTTCTTCTTAGAGTCAAAAATCATCGACTTTCGACCAGCGAATTCGATTTAACCGGGAACATGAGATACTCAGCCGAGGTTGCTCAGGAAATGCGACAGCTTCAACCTGTTATCTGGTCCAAAGGTACGTTTCTGTCTCCCCAGCATTTGCAGGCCCAGGAGCGCTTCGTCGAAGACAGCGCACGATTTTACCTGGATTCCCTGAACGCCCGTTCCTGGGGATTTCGCGACTTTCAGATCGACACCAAGGCGTTGTCTGAAGGCAGGCTGTCGATCACCCGTGCCTGCGGAATCTTTCCTGACGCGATGCCGCTCGACATTCCGGCTTCGGAGTATCCTCCGCCGGCAAGGAACCTCGAGGAGTGTTTTCTGGATGGACGCCAAAGCTGCACCTTTTATCTGGCGGTGCCGGAGTATCTGCAGGGCGGCATGAACGTCTCGGTGGACCGAGGCAGAGTAAGTACCCGCTTTCTTGCTCAGCTGCTCATGGTCCGCGACGAGAACACCGGCACGGGGGAAAAGCCTGTCCAGGTTGCGCGCAAGAACCTTCAGATTCTTGCCGAGGGGGAGAACCGCGAGGGATCGGTGGTTCTAGGCTGCACCCGCATTCTCCGTTCAGAGACCGGCATGTACCAGGTGGACCCTGCCTACATTCCGCCCCTCATCGACATCCACGCACATCCCACCCTCAAGCGCATCCTGGGCAACATGGTCGAACTGCTGGTTACGCGAAGCAGCCAGTTGTCAGGGGGCCGCCGCCAGAAGAACCAGTCCCTCGCCGACTTTTCGGCGTCGGATGTAGCGAACTTCTGGCTTCTCTACACCATCAACAGCCACCTCCCTGTTCTGCGTCACTTCCTGGAGTCGACCAACATTCAGCCGGAGGAGTTGTTCAATGAGTTCTCCGATCTCGGCGGGGCTTTGACCGCCTTCTCCAACAAGATCGCGCCCCGGGATCTGCCTGTCTATAACCACGAGCAGCTTGGCTCGTGCTTTGGGGAATTGGATCGGCTGATTCGCGTCATGCTTGAGACCGTGGTTCCCAGCAACTTCATCGCGCTTCCCCTCAAGCTGGTGAGAGATACCATTTATGCCACGTCGATCGAGAAGGATGCTTACTTCGAGGGATCGCGATTCTATCTTGCGATCTCGGCGGATATACGCGACGCCGATCTCATCGACCGTACCCCGAAGCTGTTAAAGGCCTGCTCCGCAACCCAGCTCGAAACTCTCATTCGCAACGCCCTGCCTGGACTGCGCCTGCAGCATGTCCCCACGCCGCCACGGGCCATTCCGGTCAAACTTCGTCACCAGTATTTTGCCATCGAACAGGGCGGCCCGGTCTGGGAATCGGTCCAGCGTGCCCGGAACTTCGCCGTCTACGTACCCTCTGACCTGCTCAACCCGCAAATGGAGCTGATTATCCTGCTGGCGCAACCGGCGTGAGCCACTTGCCTTGACGCGAAGGCCTCATGTGAATCGCTGACCTTCGCACCGAATGGCTGTCTGAAAGGTAGACCATGCAAAAGCCAATCGACATCTTCGCGCTGCTGCGACGCGGCGGGGAGCTGACAGCCGCAGAGGAAAAGCAGTTGTTAGAGGAATGGCAGGAGACGAAGCTCACAGACCTGCGCGGAGCCATCTCTGCACGAACTTTGGAACAGCCAGTCAAGGTGGTGCCCCTGCGGGGGACCCCGCCCACCGTTACGAGCGGATACTTCACCCAGGAGAAGTTTATCGTGGGAAAGACACCCGTCGAGATGGAAGCGGTGCTGGGCATATACGGGAAGCTCTCCCTGGGAGCCTACGTGCTGCAATTCAAGTCCGCGCTGCGTAAGGGCGATTTCGAATCTAAAGCGTATACATATTTGCCTGACGGGAAGCCGTACCAGTTCAACCCTGCTGAGAAGGTCTACCTTCCTGGAAGGGGTGCCCCCAGTGGTGCCTGACGCGCGAGGTGGAGGCAAAGTGCATTGCTGAGGTACGCCCTGGCGAGCGATTTGAGGTGAAGCCGGCAACCCACTAGTGGGTGTCTCAGAAGTCCGCACCAAAAACGAATGTCATCCTGAGCAGAGTTGGGCGCATTTTTTGCGCCCAACGGAGTCGAAGGATCTGCGGTTCAAACGGCGCAAATATATCGCGAACTTCAGAGACAGGACACTAGAGTTGCCGGTCAAAGAATGCGGTTCTTTATCTCGAACGTGTCCAGCGCCGGTTACCCTGTGCGGCAGCCTGCGTTAGTGCTTCAACAGAAATATCACCGTCACCAGCAGCACCACCAGCATGACGATGATCAGGACCAGCAAGAGCGGGATGAATTGCTGTAACTTCCCTGCCGCAGGCTCCGGGGGCTTTACCGCGGGGATGGGTGGAACGACGGGCATTGGTGGCGGGACCGGAGCATACATTCCGGGCATCTGAGGCGTGGTGCCAAGCATTCCAGGAGCCGCTCCGGGATGGGCGCCATAATTCATGGGAGGATACCCGGGGATCTGTCCAGGCTGCGGCGGCGGGAATGCTCCTGCCTGCGGCATTCCTGGGGCGGCTGGCATGCCGGGGACGGGGTAGTTCGGCATCTGAAATTGCGGAGGAGGAGGCGCAACGTTCTGCGGAGCGGCTGCCGGCGCGGGAGCCGCCGCACTTGGAGCCTGCCCTCCCCGCATGGCCATCTCGCGCAGCTTTGACGCATCCAGAATTCGCGTAAACTCACTTGGCCCGGAGGAACTGGACGGCGGAGGCGGAGCCGCCATTGCAGGCTCCGTCATCGCGCCTGGAAAGCCCGCGTCTCGCGGCGGAGGAAAGCCCGCTTGCGGCGGCGCAGCAGTTTCACTGAGAGATGCGAAGGTCTGTGTCCAGACGCCCGCTCCCGCGAGCGGCGGAGGGGGTGCGGACGCTTCCACGCGTGGAGCCGGCGCGACTGCTGGCTCATCCAACATCCGAATCAGGCGAGTGATTCCTCCACCGGTTGCAGGAGGAGTACCTGGGGCCGGCTGCGCTTCCGCCATTGACGTCGCTGAAAATGGATCGCGTCCGGTCTCGGCCGGTCTCCCTCGATCCATGGTCAGGTCAGGGCCCGCAGTCATTGGCCTGGCCTGAAATGGCGGCGCAGGTGGAAGCGACTGCGGATCAATCGACATCATGCTCGTGAAGGAACCAGGGGCTGCGGCAGGCGGAGGTGGCGTTTCGCGTGGGCTCGAAACGAGCGGAACCTGGCCAGCCGAAGCGCCGCCAAAGGTTCCGAACAATTGTGTGAAGCTTCCCGGCTCGTTTTTTGGAGGAGGCATTGGTTCCGACGCCGGTCTCGCCGTGACGGGCGCCGCACCCAATCCTGGAAAGCTGGATTGAGGTCCAGCGAATCCGGGGCCGGTGAGCGGAGCAGCTCTCAACAATTCGGTGAATCCGCCCGATCCGGATGACGCTGGCGCTGGTTTAGGCGGTTCTGGAAAGAAGGGGCTGGCAGCCTGCGCTGGCTTGAACGGGTCCGGAGTGAAGTGGCTGACAGGCGGCACTGGCTTGAACAGATCAGGCGCGGAAGTTGCCGGCGAGGCCGGAGTGCCCAGCGATTGAAGCAGAGACGTGAATCCCGAATTCTGCGCCGGACTTGGTGTTGGCGCTGGCGGCGCCTGTGATGCTGTTGCGGGGGGTGCAGGCGCGGGTGGGGCAGGATCGGTCCCCAGTGTCTGCAGCAGCTGCGTAAACCCACCAACGTTGCGCCCGATATTCGATGGATCAGCGGCGGCCGGCGGCCAGTTTGCCGATTCGGCACTAGACGGTTTCTCGGGAACGGGCGGCCGCTCACTCGAAGCGAACCGCATCCTGTCGAGGATTTCAGCCGAGTTCTCCGCACTTCCGCCACCGAAAACCACTTTGTGGACCACTGGCTCGGCAAGAGACGAAGGCTTCTGGGGGGGCAGCGGTGTTGTCGGTTCAGCGTTCCAGCTAAGCGGGCGCTCCGGCTCCGATGTCGCGCGAGGGGCCGTAGGCGACGCCGGATCTGGAGATGTTACGCTCCCAAATATGCCCGTTGCTCCACCGTTGTCAGAAAGCAGATCGTCAAGAAAAGAAGAAGCTGAGTCTTTGGGTCCAGCTGGCGTTATCGGCTTATCCATACAATCTGTCCTCCAGTGGGATGGGGGTAGCATAATTCATTCATTGCGCCGCTACTGACTTGATATCTAAAAAGATTTCAGTCAGAATGCGGTTGCGTCCTACTATACCGGACGAATACACTCATCGCAGATTTCTCCAGCATGGTCCGGACGGGCGGCAGGAACCAGCCGCCTAACTCAAGCCGCGATCGGTGTAAATTGGCACGACGCCGGTTTCGGAAGCGAATCTGGTGTCTAACTTACTCCCATGGTGGCCGCCTTACTATGAAATTCCTTTCGCGCGTCGTCTGGTCTGAAGGAATGCATCTCGGTCCACATCATTTTCAGACACAGAGCCGCTATTTCGAAGACACGCTCTGGTTCCTCAGTTCCAATCTGCGCCAGGAACCGTGGGGCTTTCTCCACTTCTCCATCGATACCGAGGCCATGCGCAACGGCCTTGCGATCCTGAGCTTCGCTTCGGGCATAATGCCCGACGGCCTCATCTTCGATTTGCCCGATTGCGATACCCTTCCCGTTCCTGCACATTTGAACGATCTCTTCTCGTCTACCGACAACGAATTGATTCTCCACCTGGCGATTCCGCCGCGCCGCGACCAGGGACTCGACTGCGATTTGACGGGAAGCGCAGCCACTCGATACAGCCCGGTTCAGCGCAATCTCAGGGATGAGTCAGTTGGCCAGGGAGAATACAGTGTCTCCTTTGCGCGCAAGAATCTTGTTCTGCTGAGCCAGGCGCAGTTATCCGAGGACACCGTCTCCTTCCCCATTGCCCGGGTGGTCCGCGACGGGAAGGGTGGATTTGAGTGCGACCCCGAATTCTTTCCTCCGTGTCTGCGGATCAGTGCCTGTGAAGGGCTGGTTCTGTTGCTCCACCGCCTGACGCAGGCGATCGATGAACGAATCGCTTCAACGCGCGCCATGCGGCTCAGCTCGGGACGTTTTGAGCTGGGCACATCGGCTCTCGACGTGGCCAACTACTGGTTCCTTCACTCGCTCTGTTCGGCCCTTCCGGCGTTGCGCCATCATCTTCAGGACCGGCGCAGCCATCCGGAGGAGGTATACCGCGACCTGGCGCGACTGGCCGGAGCCCTCAGCACATTCTCAGTGGAAACGAACCGAAGCGAGGTTCCGCCTTACCGCCACCGCGACCTGACTTCCACCTTCAGGGATCTGGATTTGCTGATCCGCGGCTATCTCGAGATTGTGGCCCCGTCGAACACCATCACGCTCCAGTTCCACAAGGCAGACCAATACATCTATGCGGCTGAGGTGGCGGACGAGCGCTGCTTGCGGCGTGCGAGGTGGATCTTTGGCATCCGGTCGCCGGTGACTGAGTCACTTCTGTTGCGCCAGACGCCATTGCTTGTGAAAGTATGTTCAGCCGAGGGTGTCGGCAAGCTGGTACAGCGGGCGCTGCCCGGCCTTGAGCTTATGCACCTTCCCGTTCCACCCTCGGCCCTTCATGGCCAGGCGGACATGCACTACTTCTCAATCTCTCTCAACGGCGCATGCTGGCAGCACATCCTCCAGACGAAACGCGTTGGAGTGTATCTGCCAGGGGACCTTGGAGACGCAACGTTTGACCTCACCGTCATCATGGAGACTTCCTAATGAATTCTTCTTTGCCACCTGCCCTTCAAGAGACGAGGACCAACAATCTCGCGCTGGCCTTCCAGGAAGTTTTCACCGTCATCCTTCGCACCCGCTTCTATGTGCAGCGGGTTGAAAACGCTGAAACGTTCCGCGCCACGCTGCGAAAGATGATCTCCGCGGCGGTGAAGGAAGCTTCTGCCTTGGGCTACAGCGACGAAGCGTCGAAGATGGCGATCTACGCGATGATCGGCTTCCTCGATGAAAGCATCCTGAACTCCAAAGACCCCACCTTCGCTGACTGGGCGCGGCGGCCGCTGCAGGAAGAGATGTTTGGTGGGCACTTTGCCGGTGAATACTTCTTCCGGAATGTTACCGAATTGCTCAATCGGCCCGAGTCCACTGAAGTGGCCGACGTGCTGGAGCTACACGCCCTTTGTCTTCTGCTGGGCTACCGCGGCCGTTTCGCCTTCGGAGACGCTTCGGAGATTCACGCCATCCTTCACCGGATCCGGGAAAAGATAACCCGCATCCGCGGCTCCTATGCGCTGTTTCGAACCAATGCGCCACCGGCTGCACCACCGGCTCGAAAGAGCGACCCATGGGTGCGCCGGCTAGCGGTAACCGCCATCTGCCTCGCAGTCTTCACGCTACTTGCTTATGTCGGATATGTGCTGCTCCTGAGTCAAGGTCTGCCCACGAGCGGACGGAACAGCCAAACTTCTCCTGCAACCGTGGCTTTGGCCGTTGATCAGGTGCACAGCCTTTCGGAGATATCCCTATGAAACGCATCCTGATCGGGATACTCGTTTTTGTTGTCTATCTTGCCTTGGTGATTGCCCTCGCCTTCGCCCTGCACTTTGAAGGCACAAGGCTGGTTCTCTTCTGCCTGATCCTCGCACTGGTGGGTGCACTGACCATCGGATTCGTGGTGTGGTACCTGTACAAGCTGGGCGGCGGCTCGTCGCAGGCCGGTGGACCCGACACTCCCGACGCGATCAATTTGACTACCCTGCTTCGCGATGCCGATGCGAAGGTGCGGCATGCCAACCGGGCCGGAGCCAAATCCCTGGCGGCGATGCCTCTGATCTACGTGATTGGAGATGAAAACTCCGCCAAGACGCAGACCGTCTTGCAGTCGGGCCTCGATCCCGAGTTGCTTGCGGGCAATGTCTATCACGATGGCGCCATCGTGCCTACGCAGCTTGCCAACCTGTGGCTGGCCGGCAATTACACCCTGGTGGAAGCAGGAGGCGCGCTTCTGCGCCAACCTCCCCTTTGGTCGAGACTGATCAAGGCCACCCTGCCCGCTCGGCTCGGTTCTGTCTTCTCCAGCGACAGCCGTCTGCCCGCGCGTTCCGTGGTGGTGTGCGTCAGCATCGAGCGCATGCTGGCTCCCAACACGTCTGAGCAGATTCGCGCCCTGGCGCAAAGTCTGAATGAGCGCCTTCGCCAGTTGTCGCAGACGCTCGGCATCTCGCTGCCCGTTTACGTGCTCTTCACCAAGATCGATAACATCGGTCCCTTTGCCGAGTATGCGGGCCGGCTCTCAGAGGAAGAAGTCAAGCTCCCCATCGGGTCGCTGGTGTCTTCGCTCGATACCGGTTCCGGTCTCTATACAGAACAGGCGACGACGCAGCTCAGCGCCCGGTTTGACCAGCTTGTTTACGCCCTGTCGGAATTCCGGCTCGACATTCTGTCGCGCAGCGGCGAACTGCAGGAACTGGCGCGCGCCTATGAGTTTCCTCGCGACCTGCGCAAGCTCCGCACCGGAATTGTCTCCTTTCTGGCGGAGGTGGCGCGTCCCAGCCAGATCGGCGTCAACCCCTTCCTGCGCGGCTTCTTCTTTACCGGCATGCGCGCTCACATGGTCGAAGACATCCTGGAGATCGGGGCAACGGCGCAACCGCAGCCCTCAGCCCCGATCAATGCCGGCGCGACTCGCATCTTCTCGCTTGCCGGCCAGTCGCCGCAAGTGGCTGCCCCGCCACCAACCAGGCGCTCGGGGGCACGCAAGGTTCCGCAGTGGGTGTTCCTGCCCCACTTGTTCTCGAATATTCTTCTCGCTGACAAGTCTGCCCTTGAGACCAGCCGTGCAAGCACTCGAACCAGCTTTCTCAAGCGCGCGCTCCTAACCTGCGTCAGCGCGATGATTCTGCTCCTGCTGTTGCTGGCGACCATATCCTTCTTCGGCAATCGCGCTCTCGAACACCGCGTGGCCGATGCCGCGCGCACGCCCGTCTCGCCCGTTGCCGCGGGAACATTCGCTTCACTGGGCGATCTGCAGTCCCTCGAAAACCTCAGAGCGGTGCTGGATGAGCTGGGCCGCTATCGCAAAGACGGACCTCCCGTTCTGGATCGGATGGGCCTTTACCGCGGCGAGGCTCTCTACCCCGTGGCCTGCCAGGCCTACGCAGACAAATTCCGCAGCCTGCTGCTGGCCCCCACGCAGCAGAACATACTGACCGGCCTTCGCGCCGTGCCGGCCACTCCCACACCGGATGCCGACTACAGCGCGACCTACCGTCCGCTGAAGGCATACCTGATCACGGTAACCAACCCCGATCCTGACTCTCCACAGGACACGATTGACTTTCTCCCCGCAGCGCTTTCCACCGCGTGGGCCGGCAACGCTACACCGCCCGCCGATGTCGCTCCTCTGGCGCAGACTCAATTTACGTTTTACGCAAACCTTCTTCCCGCCGACGGAGCGTGCATGGGCAGGGCCAGTGGCCTGCGAGACGGTGCGGCTGTCAATCAAGCGCGCGCTTACCTTAACGGCTTCCAGGGCTTCCAGCACGTCTACCAAAGCATGGTGGCTGCCGCCAACCGCAAGGTGCCGGGCTTCAACTTCAACGCGAAGTTCCCCGGATCGTCGCAGTACATCATTGACAGCTACCCGGTGCAGGGAGCGTTCACCAAGCCAGGATTCGCTTTCATGCAAGACGCGATCCTCCATCCCGATCCCTATTTCCGCGGAGAAGAATGGGTTCTCGGTCCCTCGTCCGGACCGCCAATCGACCGTGCCGTTCTATCCGGTCAGTTGAAGACGGCCTACACCAACGACTTCATCCAGACCTGGCGGACTTACCTCGCCAAGGCGCAGTTCGTTCCCTACAAGAACTTTGCCGACGCGGGACTCAAGCTCAGCGCACTCGACTCCAATACCTCCGCTATGCTTGAGCTTTTCTCCCTCATCTCTGCCAATACGGCAGTCGCCGCTCCGGAGATCGCCAACGTCTTTCAGGCGCCGCAAGCAGTGGTGCCGCCATCCAGTCCTGACAATCGCTTCATCGCTCCCACAAACCAGGCCTACATTCAGGGTTTGCAGGGTCTGGAAGGGGCTGTCAAGAACCTGACCCTCAACGCCACCAGCGCGAACGACCCGGCCGCCGCCGCCCCCGTAACCCAGGCTGCGGTCACCGCGGAACAGGCAGCCGAAAACCTGCGCAACAGCTTTGTCCCAGACCCCGCGGGCAGCATGGACAAAATCAGCTACACTCTGCTCGTAGCGCCGATCGAGTCGGCCAAAAACCTGGCTGCGCAGGCACCCGCAGGCGCGGCTGGCGGAGGGGCAAAGAACTTCTGTGCCCAGAGTGCGCCGGTCTTTGCGAAGTTCCCCTTCAACCCGCAGTCTTCGGTTGAGGCCTCAACCGAGGAAGTGGCCCAGATCTTCGCGCCGGGATCAGGAACGTTTGCGCAGTTCTACAACACATCGCTGCGTACGCTGGTGGTCCAGCAGGGCGCTCATTACCAGCCGGCTCCCGGTTCCGCAGTCCGCATCAGTCCACAATTCCTCGCATTCCTCGATCACGCTCAGAGGATTTCCACCTCGCTCTACCCTTCCGGCAATCAGCCGTCCCTCGACTTCACACTCACTGAGGTCAAGGGTTCGGGCGCCGTCGATGCCGTGCTCTCCATCGACGGAAAGCAGATCAGCGCGGGCGGGCAGACGGCGAGCTTCCATTGGGTCTCCCAACCGTCCAGCACTATCACCCTGGCCACCCAGAAGAACACCGCGCCACGCATGACTGGCCCATGGTCTGTCTTCCACTTTGGCTTCGCGGCTCCGCAGGTCTCTCCTAATCGCCTGAAGTTTTTCTTCAGCTTCAACAACCAGGCTCCCGAGGTGGTCCTGTTCGACGCCTCCGGTCCCGGTGCCCCGCTGCTTAACCCGGAGTTCATGAAAGAGTTCCACTGTGTTTCAAACGTAGCTCGTTAACTGGACCGGAAGTACGGGACGAAATTCTGCCCGAGAGCAGACTTTAACGGGCTTCTCTCCAGGAGTCGCTGCATGATGGGCCGTTCTTGCTCCCCATTCATCGATCTTCCGACCGTTTTATGAGGGGCCTGGCGCAAG
Organism: Acidobacteriaceae bacterium; assembly: GCA_003151435.1. Lineage (GTDB taxonomy): Bacteria > Acidobacteriota > Terriglobia > Terriglobales > Acidobacteriaceae > Telmatobacter. The sequence continues at coordinate 7,999 of PLXP01000072.1, read as the reverse complement.
AGATTTGATCAGAGTTCACCGGCTGGGTCACAAATCGGACAAGAGAGACAACAGTCTCACAGACATTCGAGGCGAAACATGACCGAAGAAATCAGCAACGAGCTTTCTCAATCCGGAACACCCTCAGTTGAGCAGCCCGAACCAGCGACCCCGGCCAACGCCGAACCGGAAACCGCACAGCAAGTGACAGAAGGGAGTCCGTTGCCCGAGGAGTCCAGCTCTTCCGATACACCAGACTCCTTCGATGCGTTGTTATTTGCCGAGCCGTCGATATCTATCGAAGAATCCCCATCCCCTGATGCTCCGCCGTTCTGTGAAGCATCGTCGTCGGAGGCAGCCCCGTCCTCGGAACCATCGTCGTCACCGGATGGTCAAACGCCCTCTGAAGCATCGCCATCGCCGGAGGCTCTGTCGTCGCTCGAACCTCCGCCACCCTCAGAAGCCTCACTGCCCTCCGAGGCTCCACCGTTCTCTGAGGTATCGTCCGTTTCCGATGCGTTCCGGTTCCCTAATGCGGAGAAGGTCACCGCCACGGGATCGTTCGCTCCGTCCGCAGAGTCTCTCGCGGCAACCGCGGTGCCCTCGAGCAGTGACGCATCTCCTCCCCTGCGTTTCTTTGTTTCAGCACTCAGCGATATGGGCTGCGTCCGCAAGAATAACGAAGACTCTTTCGGTTACGACGAAGGGGTCGGGATCTTTGTCGTCTGTGACGGCATGGGAGGAATGGCCAGCGGCGAAGTCGCCAGTTCACGCGCCGTGGCGGCCGTCGTAAACACCTACGCCAAATCCGCATCCTCCGATATGCCCGTGAGCGCGCGGCTTCTGCACTCTCTCAATATGGCCAACCAGGATGTATGGGAAAACGGTCAGATCCCTGAAAACAAGGGCATGGGAACTACCGCTGTTGTGGCCGCGCTGGATGGCGACAAGCTGATTCTCGGCAACGTCGGAGATAGTCGCGCCTACGTGCTCCAGGACGGGCAGTGCGTGCAACTCACGGTAGATCACTCCTACATCAATGAACTGATCCGCAACGGCACCCTCACCATCGAGAATGCCCACAGTGCCAACCTGCAGGGTTATGAGTCGGTCATTACGCGCGCCATCGGCGTGGCGACCCACGTGGAGCCCGATTTCTTCTCCATCGATCTCAAACCGGGCACGGCCGTACTGCTGGCCACCGACGGCCTCACACGCTATGTCCTTCAGGATGAAATCGCTGCCATCCTGATGAACTCGCCGCTCGAGCGCGCCTGTGCAAACCTCATCGACACGGCCAAGCAGCGCGGCGGACAGGACAACATTACCTGCATCCTGATCGTCGTTTCAAACTGACAACTGGGAACTGATAACTGACAACTGTTTCAGTCAAACACGACCGTCTTGTTGCCATAGCTCAGAATGCGCCGGTCAAGGTGCCAGCGGACAGCGCGGGACAAGACAATGCGTTCGAGATCGCGACCGCGTGCGACCAGGTCCTCCACTTGGTCGCGGTGTGAAATGCGCGCCACATCCTGCTCAATGATCGGGCCGTCGTCCAGCACTTCCGTGACGTAGTGGCTGGTGGCGCCAATCAGTTTCACTCCGCGCGCGTGAGCCGCATGGTACGGCCGAGCCCCGGTGAATGCCGGCAAAAACGAGTGATGCACATTGATGATGGCCGCCGGATAGCTCGCCACAAACGCGGGCGACAGAATCTGCATGTAGCGCGCCAACACCACCAGTTCGATGCCGTGACGACCAAGCAATTCCAGCTGCCGTGCCTCCACCTGCGCACGGGTGTCCGCGCTCACCGGAATATGCTCGAACGGAATCGCATAGAAGTCCGCCAGGGCCTCGACTTCACGGTGATTTGAAACGATGACAGGAATGTCGCACGCCAGCTCGGCCGTCTTCCAGCGATGCAGCAGGTCGGCCATGCAGTGGAGATATTGCGAGCAAAACAGCGCCACTCTGGGCCGGCCCCTGCTCGATGTCAGGTTCCAGCGCATCTCCAGTTCCGCGGCCAGCTCGGTAAACGCACGCCTGAAGCCCTCCATATCGAAACCCGCCGCCCCTGGAGACTCGCTCTCCAAAGACCACTCGACGCGCATGAAAAAAAGACCCAGCTCATGGTCGATGTGCTGATCGGCGTGCAAGATATTGGCGCCTCGTTCGTAGAGCAGCGAGGAGACGCGGGCCACCAGGCCGCGGCGGTCGGGGCAATCGATCAGCAGAACGGCGGAATCTTTCATGTTCAAACCAGCTTACGGCACGGGCCCATCGGCGATGCGCCGGAGGGGCGGAAACCAGAGTGCTTGCACATAAAAAAACGCCGGGGCCGATGAAGCCCCGGCGATGCGCGTGCAACGCATGAAACCTTGCGACCGCCGCGTCAGCGGCAGACCAGATCGGTTAAACCGCAGTGTCGCCGCGAGTGGCTGCGGGGGCGCCCAGCTGCCGCCGAAGGCTGCCCGCGAGGTCGGCGACAACGCGCAGCTTTTCGGCGACTGGGGATGCGACATCGCTGCCGGAAAGTGCGAGTTGTGAATGCAACAGCAGTCCGGCCACCGTGGATTTGAGTTCTGTTTCGATAGCCGCCGTAGCCGCCCGCCGCGCCAGCGTCTGTTCGCGCTCGCGACGGTGCAGCGCGGCACGAATGTCACGAATCAGGCGGGCCGCACCGGAAAGCGCAAAGTTGACCTGCAACGGAATAGCGAGCCCGGCGCGTTCCCAGATGGCCTCGGCCGTTGCCGGATCGCACTCGGCGATCGTCTCATCCAACACCACAGCGGCAAACTCGCGTTGGCGCAGAACAGCCAGCGCGGACTTGCGCCCTTCGGCAACCTCAACATCCATGCCCAGTTGTGCCGCCACCACGTCGGCGCAGTTGCGCGCGCCTTCCATCCCGGTCACCATTAGAATGCTCATCTCCAGCTCCTCTTTGTCCGCCGCGGCGGACCGCATGCCCGCCAGGTGTGGCTGGGGCTTTCTCTAGCAGCTCTGCGCGGAATGTTCCGCACTGAACCATGAAGTTTTGTTGGTTGCCGAGGTCGCGATCCGGCTGCGTCTTCTGCGCCGCCTAATCGTCCTGCAAAGGATCGGCGATGCCGTATTCCTTCAGCTTGCGATAAAGCGTGGTCTTGCCGATGCCTAGCAGCTTCGCGGCCTGCAGCTTGTCGCCGTTCAAGGTGCGAATGGCTCCCAGGATCGCCTGTCGTTCCAGATCGGCCAGCGTGGCCACGCTGGGGGCGGCTCCATCCTGTTGTCCGGCTTCGCCGGCGGATACCGCGACGCGACGCGCTTCCAGGCCCTGCTGCTGCAGCTGCGTGGGAAGATCGCCTAGGTGCAGGATCGGCCCCGACGACAGCGCGCAGGCCCGCTCCACCGAGTTTTCCAGTTCACGCACGTTTCCAGGCCAGTCGTAGCCCATCATGGTACGCAGGGCTTCGTCGCTGAGGGTGAACTTGACGCCGTGCTCCCGGCTGATGCGGTCGAGAAAATGCGCCGCCAGCAGGGGAATGTCCCCGCGACGGTCGCGCAGGGACGGCAGCCGAAGATTGACCACGTTGAGGCGATAGAAGAGGTCCTTGCGGAAACTGCCTCTCTCTACCATTGCGGCCAGATCACGGTTGGTCGCGGCCACGATACGCGCCTTGATGGGAACGCGGTGAGTGGCGCCCACGGGCCGCACCTCTTTCTCCTGGAGGGCGCGCAACAGCTTGGCCTGCAGATCGAGGGACAGCTCCCCGATTTCGTCCAGAAATACCGTGCCGCCCTCGGCCGAAACCAATAATCCATCCTTGGATCGGTTGGCCCCGGTGAAAGCGCCCTTGACATAGCCGAATAACTCGCTCTCAATCAGCGTAGGCACCAGCGACCCGCAGTCCACAGGCAGAAACGGCTTTTGGGAGTTGGGCCCGTAGGCGTGGATGGTATGCGCCACCAGTTCCTTGCCGGTGCCGCTCTCACCCAGGATCAACACCGGGTGCGTGCTCTGGGCGACTTTGGACAGGATGCGATAAAGCTTCTCCATCTCCCCGGAACGGCCGATCATGGCGCCCAAACCCTGCGAGAGCCGCAGCCGTTCCCGCAGTTGCCGCGTTGTGGTGTCGGTCAGCAGGGTAGAAGCCGCCCGGTCGAGAACTGTGGAGAGCTCGTCCACGGCGAAGGGCTTGGTGAGGTAGTCGGACGCCCCGCAGCGCATGGCCTCGACGGCCGCATTCACCGAACCCGAGACGGTCATTGCGATAACCGCGGTCTGCGGGTAGAGCAGCTTTACTTCAGAGACCAGTTCCAGCCCCAGGCTGCTGCCGGGCGACAAGTTGACCAGGAGGATATCGGCCGCGCGGCCGCGCAGCAGGCTGCGCGCCTGGGTCAGATCACCCGTGCTCTCGACTGCGTAGCCAAGACTGACGGCGATCTCGGCGCAGGCCGAACGAACTGTTGTGTCGGCATCGACGATCAGCAGGTTCAGCCGCACCGCAGGTTCTGCGAGTTGAGGGATAAACTCCATGTTTTTTGTGTCGAAGACTGTTTCCAGCATTGTATTCGCCTCACGCGGTACTTGGAATGGTTGCAGGTTTGCCGCCGGTGTTTTAACCCCTCGCATCGCCGATTCGGCGAGCCAGAGTCAGCGAGTCCGGACAGGCAGTTCAATCTCGAAGCGCGCACCGCCCAGCCTGCCGTTTTCAGCGCGAATCTGGCCGCCAGCCACCTCAATGATGGAGCGCGTGATGGAAAGCCCGAGGCCGCGATGCCCCGCCAGCCACCCACCGGTCGCCTCGGTTGAGGAAGTCCGATTGGGATGAGTGGAGAAGCCGGGCTCGAAGATCTTCTCCCGCAAGTCCTCGGGGATTCCGGGACCGGTGTCTTCGACGGTGAGCAGGAGACCCGGCGTGCTGCCGGGAAGTTGAACGCGTTCGCCGAGAATGATGCGGATGCTGCCGGTTGTCCGGATCGACTCCGCGGCGTTCTTCACCAGGTTCACCAGGACGCGGGTCAGGTCTTCGCCGGTCAGCTTCACCGGCAGTTCGCCACCGTCGGCTTCCACCGATACGGTGATCGAGAGTCCAGCCATCGCATCCAGAAGATTGCGATTCGCCAGCAGTTCTTCCCGCAGGTTGGCGATCGGATCGTTCGACATCCGTTCCAGAGGCCGGGTGCGAATGGGCAGATTGCGGACGACCGGTTCTCTCGTTCCCATGCGGCCACTGATTGCGAGATCGGCCGGGCCGCTGCCGGGCGTTTCCTGGGTGTCGAGAAGCACCAGCTTCTCAACCAGGCGGCGGCTTGCCGCGACCACCAGCCGGAGTTCGCCGCCATAGTGCAGGAAGCTGGGAGTCAGAACCCCCGGCTCTTCCAGCAGGTCGCAATAGAGCGCCAGCGCCGTCACCATGTTTCTAGCGTCATGCGCCAGTTCCGCCAGGTTCTCTCCCTGGCTGCGCATCGTGGCCAGCGTCTGCACCACCGCTTCCACTCTCCTGCGTTCCGATCTGCCCACTGTTGGTGTGAATTCCGTTGGTTGCATGACCGTTCCTTTCGTGTCAGGTTCAGAGGTAAAGCGCGGCCGGCTATATTCCCGCCGGGTTTCCCGTTTCTGCTTCGTTCCGTGGGTCCGCTTCTACTCTGTTCCGGCTCCGGCGGCTTCCCGTTCCTGATCCTGCACTTGGTATTTGTCCTTTTCTAATACACGTAGCGTGCCAAACCAGGACAAAATTCCTAAGTTCCTGATAAGAAACGGGGTTAACGCTTCATCATTGGACAATCACCGCAAGACCGCGATCGAATCGAGTCCCAATACGGGAACAGACCATCCGCACACTGGCCAACATAACCTTTGTTTTCAGCAAGTTACGGACGTATTCCTGTTGCGGGCCTCGGGAAAGCCTAATTCCCGTATCGGGAACCGCACCTTTCCCGGAAATGCAGCCGCGTCCTGACCCCACTTTCGTACAATTCCTCTATGCATGATTCCGGTCCTTTTTTCCGTCCTGGCGGCAGGGCTCCTATCCAGCTCCGCCCCCTCTCCCTCACCCCCGGCTTTGTCCAGACCGCGGAAGGTTCGGTGCTGGTCTCCTTCGGGAACACCCGGGTGCTGACCAACGCGACCATCGAACAGGGGGTTCCGGGCTGGCTGCGCAACTCCGGACGCGGCTGGGTGACGGCCGAATACTCCATGCTGCCGCGCTCTACCGTGACGCGCACGCCCCGCGAGAGCGAGCGGGGAAAGATAGGCGGGCGCACGCACGAGATTCAGCGGCTGATCGGGCGCAGCTTGCGTTCGGTGGTGGACATGCACGCCCTGGGCGAGCGCACCGTCATTCTCGACTGCGACGTGATCCAGGCGGATGGCGGCACACGGACGGCGGCCATCACGGGCGCGGCGGTGGCGCTGGCGCTGGCGCTCAATGCGCTGGTCTCCGCCGGTACGTTGAAAAAATCGCCGCTAAAGCAGTTGGTGGCCGCGACCTCGGTCGGCATCGTGGGCGGCACGACGCTGCTGGATCTCTGCTACGAGGAGGACTCGCAGGCCGAAGTCGACATGAACGTGGTGATGACCGCCGATGGCGGACTGATCGAGACCCAGGCCACGGCGGAAAAAGGAAGCTATTCCCGCGCACAGCTCAACGAACTCATCGACCTGGCAGAGGTGGGGCTGAAGGAAATTTTCGCGGCACAGCGGGCGGTGTTGGGGCAGTAGGCGCTTGTCGAAGATCGAAGGGTGAAAGTGGTGTTCTCCCAGGTCTCAGAAGCGAGACCTGGGGCATCCAGCGAAAGGAATCCTCATGAGGTCTGGGCTATCGAGAACCCAGTGACATTAGTGACAATCTCGCTGAAGTCGGCGATGCCGGAGAAGCCGCGCAGCACTTCGTCGATCAGCCCGAGATGAGCACCGCGCACCGCGGGATCGGGATCGAGGACCATGACCTTGTCGAAGAAGGCGTCCACGACGGGGCGTAGCGTGGCGATCTCTGACAGCGCTTCGCCGTAGGCGCGTTCCTCGCGGAGCCTTGCGACTTTGGGAGCGAGGAAGGCTGCGGCGTCGAAGAGCTGTTGGGCTTCGGGGGCCAGCTTCACCGCCGTGGGCGAGCCAATCTCAAACTTCTTCTCTTCGGCCTGCCGCAGGATGTTCTTGATGCGCTTGAACGCTGCGGAGATGGCGGCGAAGTCTTCCGATCCGCGGACAGCGGTNNAGCACGGCGTTCACCACGTCATAGGCGAAACCGCGCACGTCTTTCAGGTAGAAGTGGAGGCGCTCGCGGAGGAAAGCCGCTAGCTGATCGCGATTCCCTTCTTCCGGTGCGGAAGCGTTGATCACGTCCGCGATGGTGAGCGGCAACTCCGACTCGGCTAGAATCTTGACGATAGCGTTGGCGGCACGACGAAGAGCAAATGGATCTTTGGAGCCGGTGGGCGCGTTGCCGATGCCGAACATGGCGGTGATGGTCTGGATACGGTCGGCAAGCCCAAGCAACTGGCCCTCGATGGATGCGGGGATCTTGTCCTCGGTCGAGGCCGGCGTGTATTGGTCGTAAATGGCCTGCGCTACGGCTTCGGGAAGACCCTGGGCGCGCGCGTAGAGGCCGCCGATGATGCCTTGAAGCTCGGTGAACTCCTTGACAAGTTCGGCGGTGAGATCGGTCTTGGCGAGTTCGACGGCCTTGAGGAGCGCGGCTTCGTCAAAGGCGCTGCCGGCAGATTTTACGGCTGCTGCGAGTTCGCGCACGACGCGTAGAGTCTGTTCAGTCTTCCAAAAATAGCTGCCCAGTTCCTTCTGGAAGGTGACGGACTTGAGGCTCTCGACCCGGCTGGCGAGCGGCGTCTTCTGGTCGAAGTCCCAGAAGAACCGCGCGTCCTTGAATCGCGCACGGAGCACCCGCGCATTGCCGTGGCGGATAGTGGCGCGCCCTTCGTCGTCGACCACAGTGTTGAGCACAGCAAGGAAGTGGGGTGCGAGCTTGCCATCGGGACCTTCGACGGCGAAGTATTTCTGGTGGTCGCGCATCACCGTGACCAG
>PLXP01000178.1 GCA_003151435.1 Acidobacteriaceae bacterium | reverse complement strand
CTTGCTCATTCTTATCAAGGTGAGATTTCTTTCCCCGACATACAGTAATTGTTGAGGGGCTACTTGTCTCCCTGATGTTGGCACAGAGGGCTTCGCGCTTCTGGTTGGCTTTTTCAGACCCCCTTCCAGCTTCCGTCACACTCCAGCCCGAATCCAATGGACCTCCAACCCAGCAACTCTTTCGAGCAGGGTTCCATTGATGGGCCTGCATGAATTGCTAAACACGTTGGCTGAATACCTGATGATTCGAGTGTTTCACAAGGCTCGCACAGCATTATCCTTTGGATTTCAGGTAGGCATAGAGCGTCTCCCGACTGATTCCGAACTCCCTCGCAAGTGAAACCTTGCTTTCTCCGGCAACGAGGCGTTCCCGAATCTGGGCTACTCGGTCAGCGCTCAGTACCGGACGCCTTCCGCGATATTTGCCAGCCGCCTTCGCGATCGCAATCCCTTCCCTCTGCCGCTCCAGAATCAGAGCGCGCTCGAACTCTGCCACAGCGCCGAGCATGGAAAGCAGAAGGATCGCCATTGGGGAATCTTCCCCGGTGAACCGCAGGTTCTCCTTCACAAATTCGACAGCGATCTCGCATGCAGTGACGTCGCTGACCATCTTCCGCAAGTCAATTAGAGTCCGCGCCAAACGGTCCATGCTGTGTATCACGAACGTGTCGCCTTCACGGCAGTATTCCAGCACTGATTGAAGCTGAGGGCGCACGGTGTCCTTACCGCTTGCTTTATCCTCGAACACCTTATCAAGCGTGAGGCCATCGAGTTGGCGAGCGGTGTTCTGGTCGATTGTGGAAACGCGTTTGTATCCGACCCTTTGTCCGGTCATGATTTCTCCACAAATTGTCAAGTTGAGATTCAAGAGGTTTGAAGGCAGGTGTCCAACAATCGATTTGGAACGTCAGTCGGACAGAATTTGATGGGTAAACGTTAGGCGCCGCGTGTGGCGATGGGGTACACCCCAAATGACAGCGAAGCCGTGAGAACTGAGATCTCAATTGCCGGCACACCTGGCGTCCAACAGCCTGCGAACAATCTGCATTGCTGGCAGCCCACCATCGATCATGAAGTGCAAGGGACTTTGACCACCGAAGATGACATTTGCGCTGGGTAGACTGATCCACTGATCCGCCAGCCGTTGGCTATGAAGGGTATTGAGCGCCTTAAAAATCCCTGTCAAATACGAGATACCCATGAGCGTGTCTCGATCAAGCTGGACGTTTTCAGGATTGCAACGCAGTATCTGCTCATCCTGCGATCCAAGCAACAGCAAGGCATCTTCGTTGGTGATGGTCCAGATCTCAATCATCTTGCGGAAAATTCTCAACGCCGAAGGGCCTAGTCGCTTTTGAACCGCGGCCGACTTGAAGTCCGGAATCGAATGTTGTGCGTTGTGATCGCAATGTTCCACGCAAACCTCCCTACAGCTAAAGGGCCGTGATCTGCCCTGGATACGAGTGTGATCGTCTGACGCTACCGAACTTGAGACGAATCTCAATTTGTATCCAGGGGCACGTGGGCTCTTGAGGTGCAAGCATCACTGCTGCCTGCGAAATCGCCGATTCGAAATGATAGAAGCGGTAGTCGATGTCCATGAGCACTGTTCAATGATCGGCTGTGAGCCGCTTGCACCCGCACCTACTTGCTTTTAGGGGGAGCAGGGTAGACATCCCGTATCCGATCATTCACACGCGGGTTGCGTTCCCGCTCCTCTCGAGTCAACTCGTCTTCAGTCGCCAGGATGTCCTTCCGCTGTATGACTCTCCAACCAGGTAGCATGCGCGGCCGCCTTGCGGAACGCGATCAACTCAGGGGTGATCCATGGGTCGCTCATAGACAGATATCCCGAGTCGTCTTCGGCGAGGAAATATGATTCCAGCGTTCCCGAACGTGCTCCAATCTCATCATTTGCTCCCTAATTTATCCACCTGCATGGAATACACGTGCCGCGCCAAGGACTTCCGGACCAACGATTTCGAGATTTCCATCTCGCATCAACTTCAGAGGGACACGATCTGCTAATTCGGGGTTGAGACCAATGAGCCACGACTGGATAATCCGCGGATCGTCGCGCTCGGATAGCATGCAGGCGATCTGAAAGGCAAATCTCAGCCGTTGTTCGGCACCATTGTTGGGTTTGCGGCCGCTTATCCAGCGATCAACGGCGCGAACGTCTTTGACTCCGCCCACGTAGGCGGTCAGCTTACGTCCGATCAGGTCAACCAGGCCTTTCACGATCTCCGGGACCGATGCGCGTTTGAGTAGGCACAGCCTGTTCCCGACGAACAGCTCGCCCCAAACCTCAGGGTCAATTCCGGCTTGCACCCAGTGTACCCATAAGCCACCGACAACCTGCTGCTTCCACGTTCGATCGTTTACCAGTTTGCCCTTGCGAATTACCTGGCGCGGTATCACCCCGGTCGTAGTGTCCTGATGGATAATGCCTTGCCAAAGTACACTGCCATCGTCGGCGTACACGGTGAAGTCATCGCCTTCTTCAAGTAAACGGAGTCCGTCATAGCTCCAGTGAACGCCATCCTCAGTCAAGAAGCCGTCTTCCTGCATCGCCCACCAGCCGCCCTCAGTTCCGGTTTCGCTGAACAGAAAGGCGACACCTTTCATTTCGGTTCCCACCATTCAATCCTCTAAGGTGCGGATTTTAAGTCCGCGAAGAAAAGAGCGATCCGTGCATCACGGTGACGGATACGAATATTCTGCGGGAACTCTAAACCCAGCACATGTTGTCCCCAATTGGAACCTACGGTCCGCTGATACGCTTCTACCGGGCACCCAAGTCCCTACGGCTATTCAAAATCCGAAAGACAATTACCATCTTTCACGCGCTCCCACAGTTTCAGGGCGCTTTCCGCCGCCACAGCAGGATCCCGACCGAGTTCTTCGACGAAGATTTTCCTGCGGAAATCTCCGACGCCGATCAAAATGCACAACGAACTCTGCTGGTAAGTGATCGCGTGTGACATGGCCCAAGATTCGGTAGGTTTAAGCCTGTTAAGCTCCCGGAAAAACGCGCTCAAGTATCGACTCGGATCTGCCATTCCAGAAAACTCACGGTCAAGACTTCCCCCCTGGGCTTCCTGCGGAGCCAGTTCGGATCCAATCTTCAGGCCTTCGGAACTTAGCTTGCGCTCGCTCGGCGACGGATCAACGTTGTTGCCTGGTTCAACGGATTCCACATACTCATCCCAAGGCTCAAGCGCCACGAACGAACCATCTGTGAATTTCGCGCGCCCAATACCCTCCAGCTCGAGCCAACCATGGTAATTGAGATCTCGTCGTCCGCCTGTGAAGGCCATCGCCATGGAACCTGCCAACCCCAAGATCCCCTCGGCTTTCGGGTCACTGCGATCTTCGATCTTGTACTCCAGAAACTCAAGACGGCCAGCGGCTGTGATCTCATACTTCTCGAGAGCCCCGCCAATCAAGGGCTGCAAGCTCTTGGTCTGGCAAATCTTACCTTTGTGTTTACCGAAGATTTCGTGGTTGCAGAGCACTTCGTCGAACATCCCCATCGTCATCACCTCGTGCGGTCATTACGGGTCGCCCCGATAAGCGTCGCCGTCTTCCAGAACCAGACAACTGCCGCTATCCAGTCATGAACAATCATCAGGATGGCTCCAAGCAGAGCAACCCTCACTGAATGCCAGGACGCTCCCCACCGGATTCCGATCGCGCCACCCAACGAGAGGAGTGCCAGAGTGTAAGGAAAGATCAGAATGGGATGGCCCAGAGTCACACTCATCTTCATATGGGTACTACCTCTTTGCCGTTGACTCACACGGTTGCTGCCTCCCGGCAGGACATGGCCTCACCGTTACTTCCTGATTTCGCGGCGATCAATTACATGTCGTGGATGTTCCTCATTATGACGTTCATGTCGGGAAGGTCGTCCGCGGGGTCAATTCCGGATTCGCGATCGATACACTCGCCATCGTCGGCCCAGTCAAAGCGCGCGGCGTCTTCATCAGCCCTCAATTCGTTGAGATACTCTCTCGCCTCCGCATCCATTCCCGTCCCGCCATGAGAGGCGATGCGGTCATCGTTGCCTAGATCCCCTTTTTTGTTGTTGTCGTTTGCCATGATCTGCCTTTTCTGCGCCGCTATATGAAGTGGCGCAGATCAAGCGTGACATGAGTTCAGAGATGGGGAAGCATTAGTTCACAACGTGTTGTGCTGGAAAGCGCACACACGGAGGACTGCTAACACCTGAATAATGCACAGGGCCAT
>PLXP01000206.1:11372-16264 GCA_003151435.1 Acidobacteriaceae bacterium | reverse complement strand
GCGCTGGCTCGTGCGGTCATGGAGCACACTCCTTATGTGATGATGGTCGGCCCGGGAGCTGACGCCTTCTCACGAACGCAGGGCCTGGAGCAGCAGCCGCCCTCCTTCTTTTTCACCGAACTGCGCTGGCAGGAATTCGCTTCGATCATGCACGCAAGCGGTCGTCCCGTCCCCCCGCGGCCAGCTGGCGTTGCCCCGGCAGCCAATCCAACCGGCGCGCCCGCGTTGCACATGTTCGTTCATCGCTTTGGAACCGTGGGGGCGGTAGCCCGCGATAGTGAGGGCCACCTGGCCGCGGCTACTTCCACCGGCGGTATGCAGGGCAAGCTCCCAGGTCGAGTCGGCGACTCACCGCTGATCGGCGCGGGCACCTATGCGAGTGACCGTTCCTGTGCCGTTTCCGGCACGGGCGTCGGCGAGTATTTCATCCGGCTCACGTTGGCACGGCAGGTTTGCACGTTGGTGGAGCAGGGACAATCGCCGCAACAGGCTGCGGACCACATGATCCACTCTGAGTTGCCGGCGCTGAAAGGAGGCGAGGGGGGCGTCATCGTGATCGCGCCCACCGGACATCCGGTTTGGAGCTCGAATACTCTCGGCATGTTCCGCGCAAAAGAAGAAGAGGGCAGTGAGCCTGACATCCAGGTGAAGTAGCGCCGTGCGGGACGGGGGGGGCGGCTCGACTGTCGAGGCTCTCATGTCCCGGCAACGCGATCGAAGGCGATTCATCCCTCGTGTGGTCCCGCTCCACATCAGCCATTGAAGAACCCGAATAGCCCACCGCCGGAATAAAGCGAAATCACATGTGAATTCTTTGTTTGGGGATTGTTTTCCGTGTTAATCCCTTGACCAGCCTGGAGATAGCAGTGTCATATCGGATGGGTCTTCCACTGATACGGTGAGCCGGTGCGTATCTACCGGTCCGCTCCCGCGATCCTGGTGCGGAAACAAAGAGAGCGCAATTCAAGGGGGAATGATGGACAACAAGGGAAAGGGCATCGGCTGTGGGGGCTGGTCGCCTAACCGCCGCGAGTTTCTGGCAGGATTGACAGCGCTGGGGCTGGCCGGGTGGACTGAACAAACGTTCGGTGCGGCAACGGCAACGTCCGGTTGGAGCGGACTTCCTGATCGGCCCGGCGAACAGCCTCTGGATTTTCAAGCTCTGGCCAATGCATTTGACGCGTATGTCATGGATCCCGCCCACGGGGTGAATCTCCGCACAAAGGATGGCCGGCAGGTGTTTCCGTCGGCGCTGGAAGGCGTTGAAGATGGGGGACTGACCACGTATGGGCCGATGGCTCTCGGAAAGGAATTGCGCGGAGAGGGATTGGACGGCCTGGCAGTGTCGCTGAAGGGATATTTCAGCGAGCCTTATGGATTGTTTCTCGACGGCGCCGGCGGAACGCTCTGCGAGTACTGGTACCTGATGAATGTCACCGCGCTGGCCTACGGCCTCATCCGGTTGCGATTTGAGCACGATAAGGAATGGCTCGGCCGGGTGGAAAGCAGTGCGGAGCGGCTGAAAGAGATGGCGCAACAGCTCAAGTACGACTTCAACAGCCAGGGCTACGATTTCGTGAAGAAAGCCGCCTTCACCAATCAGGATATTTACCGCCAACCCGATGCGATCGGTGGTTACAGCTACGTCATGTTGCTGGCCTGGAAGTTGACCGGCAAAGAGTTCTGCCTCGCGGAAGCCAAAACCGGCATCGATCGGTACCTTGGTTTTGCGGCGAACCCATGGTACGAGATTCCCAGCGGCGCCATGGCCACATTGGCGGCCGCACGGCTGCAGGCAATGGGGTATCAAACCGACGCAAAAAAGGCTCTAGGATTCGTCCTCGATTCGAAGCCCGGGCTGATGGCGACGGGAAAATGGGGCGGGCACGAGGTCAACGGGCTCATGGCCGGATTCCGCACCGAGCCTGCCGGCCAGGCATACAGCATGGAGACCATGGTGACGCTGCCCTATCTTCTGCCGGCGGTGCGATTCCGCCCGGAACTTGCGGCGGATGTGGCGCGCCATGCCCTGAATGCGGTGGCCAACCTGCGGTTGTTCTATCCGGAGTATCTGCCGCATGAGAACCAGAGCCGTCCCGACCTGCCGTCGATGGTCCCGTACGAGAGATTGAGCCGCGAAGAGAAGGGACATAGTCCCTATGCCACCGGCGATTTCGCAGGGCATCGGTCCATCTATGGCGGAGCCTACGTGCTCTGGCTCGACAAGATGGTTCAGGCGCAAGGTGATCCGTGGCTGCTGCGCTGGGACTTGAACAAGACCAACTTTTTGGACCAGGATTTGCCGCAGGCATTCCTTTATTACAACCCCTGGCCGCAAGAGAAGCGCATCACGATCGCAACCCCGCAAGGCCAAAGCCGGGTTCACGACCTGACGCAAAACCGTACGCTTCCGTCACACGGGGGAAGGGTGGAGCTGCGGCTGGCCGCGCACGAGGCGAGCGTGATCGAGCTTGTCAAGTAAGAGCCGGCCTCTCACGTCGGGATTTTGTATCAGTGCCGGCCAGACCTCAGGGATGCAGCACCCGCGTGGCAACGATCGTGGTTGCGTTTGAAGATCCGGCGATCGCGTTGGTGCGAATCAGGGCCTCAAAATAGACGGGCCGGCCAGGAGAGCCGGAGATGCCCAGAGCCTGCTGGAGTTTCTGCCGGTTGTCGGCATCCTCCAGAAACAGTCCAGCGGCTTCGGTGCCCTCTTGCTGCAATCCTTGAAGAATCAGAACGCTGCCGCGTCCGTTGGGAAGCGGCAGCAAAGAGATGGTGGCGTAATCCTCGCCCGAGCTACCCGTGAACGCCAGCCCATGGTAAGTCTCCTGTTCGCCGGTTCCGGGATGCAGGTTCTGGAAGAACTTTGGGCTCTCGCCAACCACGCCCTCGCGTTCCTGAAAGTTGAGCTTGTCCTGAAAATAGGAGACCCATGGATTGGAGCTGGGGCTGCCGACAAAAACAAAACTGCCCTCCTCAAGATCCCGTGGTCGCAGTTCTCGCGCCGAGCGAATCACGAGCCGGTCGTTCGAGTCGCAAGTTAACCGCATCAGCGTTGAAACTACGACAACATCGGCATACGAAGTCAGTAGCGAGCCGGAGAGATATTTCATCACCCGCGCTTCGCGGGCCGTGGGGTGAGCGTTGGATATCGGGTCGCCGCTTCGATAGGCGGGGCTCAGATATCGTTCCAGCGTGACCGGTTGTTCGTCAATCAAGCGCAACATGCCGTAGTTGATATCGGCCACCACGATCTGGAGGGGGCGATTGCTTTGATCGAAGAGCGTAGCGAGCGGCCAAGGTGCGGAGGCCGGCTTTGAAACTGACGGACTGCGCAACCAGCCTGCAACAGTAGTGACCAGAAACAGCGCTGCCAACCCCCAGGGCAGCAGCCGAAGCCACGGCTTGGACACATCGATTAGGTTATTAACCACCGGCGTAGCGGCGGTCTTCTGCTCGACGGTTCGAAAGACTGTTGTGTAGGCTCCTTTCGGAATCTCCACGATGCAGGTTTCGTCGCGACCCTCTCCATCGAAGTATTCATGCAGCTTGAGTCGCAACTGACGGACGTGCACGCGCACCGAACTGTCCTCGACCACGCTGTAGTCCTGGGGTTTTCCGAAGACGGCGCTGCCGATGCGGTGTTCGGTCAAATCCTGGGGCTGGCCGTGAATGGTTCTCTCGGCCATGAATCGCAGGAGATCTCTGAGCCTTGTCGATTTTTGAAAGGGAGGGCTGGCCGTGATCCGTTCGATCAACTGCCAGCGGATATCCGTCCTAAGATCCGGATCCACTTCGATCATCCGCTTCCAATCCCGTTGCGTTCAATGAGTCCCGATTGTGTGCAATCTCATACACACTTCTGAGCATAGTGCAGCCGATGGATACTAACACATCGCCCGCACTGATGAAAGGCCCGTTTGACACTGCGAAATATCTGAGAATAAACGAGCATGTGGCCGAGGATCCTCCCCACGGCCGACCCTCTCGCAACGGCGCCACCAGCATCATACCCCGATCCGCGCCCAACATCCATAGCCTCTTTTTGGTCGCAATCATGAGACTCACATGTGAAACGCATTGATTCTCAAAGATTTTTGAAGTAAGTCCCTTGTCCAGGCGATGTCCCGTCCTCAAGGCTTACGTCTGACTTCCGGAGCCGGTTTATTTCGTTCGATAAGCCGGCAAGCAGGTCTCATTTCCCAAAACTGCGAAAGGCTCACGATGAGCGACCTTGCAAAACGCTTTGGACAGAACCCGATCCTCAGGCCGCAGGATGTCCGTCCGAGCGTCGAAGGCATGGAAGTGACATGCTTGCTGAACCCTGGAGTGTTTCGATATCAGGGCAAGACGTGGCTGCTGGTACGGGTGGCCGAACGCCCCGCACAGATTCCGGGCAAAACTTCCTTCCCAATTCTCAGTCCCGAAGGCCGCCTTGAGATTCTCGAGTTCAACTCGAACGATTCAAGACTCGACCTCAGCGATCCTCGCGTAATCAGTTTTGACGGGCAGGATTACCTCACCACGCTCTCCCATCTCCGTCTGCTTTCGAGCGACGATGGCGTCGCCTTCACTGAGCCCGCGCAGAACCAACCCATGATGGGGGCCGGGGAACTGGAAACCTACGGCATTGAAGACTGCCGCGTTGCGCAGATCGACGAAACCTACTACCTGACGTACACGCAGGTCTCCAGCAACGGCGTTGGCGTCGGCTTGAGAACCACACGCGACTGGCAAAACTTCGTGCACGCGGGCATGATCTTCCCTCCGCACAACAAGGATTGCGCACTCTTCGAGGAACGGATCGGCGGCAAATACTACGCGCTGCACCGGCCCAGCAGCCCCGAACTGGGAGGCAACTACATCTGGCTGGCAGAGTCGCCCGACCT
>PLXP01000206.1:0-11361 GCA_003151435.1 Acidobacteriaceae bacterium | reverse complement strand
GGCATCCTACGAGAAGGAAGGCTTCTTCGGTCAGGTCATCTTTACCAATGGGCACCTGGTCGATGGCGACCGCCTCACCGTCTACTACGGCGCGGCAGACAGTGTGATCTGCGCCGCGCATTTCTCCATTCGCAGCATTCTTTCCAGTCTTGCCCTTGCGCCTGGAGCGAAGCCATGAACCGTCTTCGTAAGGAGTATGAGGTCTTCCTTCGCTGCCCCCGCTCCATGCAGATATTGATTGTGTCGAACATGATCTATGCTCTCGTGCTCCCGGTGATTGAAATCTTCGTGGCCGCTTATGTCATGCGGAATTCCCGGGCCGTAGCCAAGGTCGTCACCTATCAGTTATCCATCTATGCGGCAACGCCGCTCGCGTTCTATCTCAACGGCAAGTTACTCGGCAGGGTCGGAGCCAAACACCTTTACGCCGCCGGCATGCTCCTATCGGGATTGGCAATGATGCTGATGATGCAACTGAGCATCCTGACTCCCATCGGCGTCGCCTCCTCGGGCTTCGCCATGGGGCTTGCCACCGGCCTCTTCTGGGCCAACCGCGGATGCCTGGCGTTGACCGCCACCAACGATAGCAACCGCAATTACTACTACGGCCTTGAAATGTTCGTCGCGACATTGGCTGCGGTGGTGGTTCCGGCACTCATAGGCTGGTTCATCAGCGGCACCACTCTTTACGGCTGGCTCGGCGGAATTCCCAACCGCGCCTACCACATTGTTGCTGCGGTGGTCTTTGGCCTCACGATTCTTGCCGCGGGCATCCTTGAGCGGGGCACCTTCCGCAACCCTGAAGCTACTCGTTTCGTCTTCTTCCGGTTTCATCCGCTGTGGTGGCGCATGCTCGAGTTAGCGCTGCTCAAGGGGCTGGCGCAGGGATACATCGTCACCGCCCCCGCCATGCTCATCATGTTACTTGTCGGCCAGGAGGGGACCCTGGGCGCTACCCAGGCAATCGGCGGCATCTTCTCCGCGTGCCTCATGTACCTGGCCGGCCGCATCGCAGCGCCCCGGCATCGCATCTTCGTTTTTGCTACCGGCCTGGCGCTCTTCTTCCTGGGAGCAGTTGTCAATACAGCGCTCTTCAACGCCGCTGGCGTGCTCATCTTCATCGGCTGTCTCATTTTGGCCAAGCCGCTGCTCGATCTTGCCTATTACCCAATCCAGTTGCAGGTGATCGATGTAGTCTCCCGGCTCGAGGGACGCAACGAGTACGCCTATATCTTCAATCACGAATTCGGCCTGTTCGTGGGACGATGCCTGGGCTGCGGTTTGTTTCTCGGCATAGCGTACTGGTGGTCGGGCACTGCCGCTCTTAAGTATGCCCTACCTGTAATTGCTTTGCTGCAATTGCTATCGATTGGTGTAGCGGGCCAGATATTTCGGGGTATAACTGCGGCGGACCGCACCTCCTCCGCCGCAAGCTTCACCAAGCAAACTACGGAGGCCTGAGAACCATGCAGTATCTGAGGAGACAAACAATGATTCCCATAAGTCTTACGGCGCAAAAAGTAAGGCGACTTGCAGTATGGCTCTTGGTGGCGCTTGGCCTCGCGGCCGGCGTTACCTCGTTCGCCCAATCGGGTAGAGGCACTTTAACCGGGTCGGTAAAGGATGCAAACGGCGCAGTCCTTCAAGGGGCCACACTCACCCTTACGGGTACGAATACAGGCAGCCGCTTTACAGCCATAGCCAGTGCGGACGGCTTGTTCACATTCCCCGAGCTTCCCCCTGGGACTTACGCTTTAACCGTAACCGCTCCAGGGTTTGAGTCGTTTACGCAAAACGGAATCACGGTGTATGTTGGTAGCACGGCGACCGTCAACCCGGAGTTACGCGTAGGTGCTGCTACAGAAAGCGTCACCGTAAATGGCGACGCCTCGCAACTGCAAACCGAGTCTTCCGACGTGGGCACAACTGTGTCAACCGAGCTGATTGAAGACCTTCCGCTCCAGTTCTCTGGAGAGCCCCGCAATCCCCTGCAATTTGTGACGTTAACACCGGGGTATTCCGGAGTGATGGCAAACTCCCCGACATCGCAGGGCGGCTTCAAACTGAATGGCGGCCAGCAGGCCGGCACAGACATTTTTGTCGATGGAGCGACCATTGAATTGGCGTCTGCCAGCTTGCAGATGAACTACGGAATCAGCGTCGAGGCGGTGCAGGAGTTCAAGGTGATGACAAATACCTTCGACGCCGAGTACGGAAGAACCAGCGGAGGCCTCATCAACCTCGTAACCAAGTCCGGCACCAATTCCCTGCATGGATCGGTCTATGACATCCTGAGAAACAAATCATTGGATGCCAATAGCTGGATTAACAACTTACAGGGATCGAAGAGACCGCCCGACACTCAAAACGATTTCGGCGCCATTATCTCGGGCCCGATCTACATCCCCAAACTCTACAATGGCCGCGACAAGAGCTTCTTCATGTTCAACTATGAAGGCTTCCGTTACAATACCGGAGGAAACGGCCTGAACTCGGCGCCTACGCAAGCCATGTCAACCGGCGACTTTTCCGCGTTGCTCCAGCCGGTCACGGTATTTGGACAGAACTTTCCGGCCGCCATTCTCTACGACTACAAGACATGTACGGGTGCAAACCAGGGGAAGACATGCCAGGCTTATCCAGATAACAAGATCACCGAGGCGCCCGATCCGGTCTTCAAGGCGTCGATCCCTTATCTGCCCCTGGCGCCCTCGACCGCAACCACGCCGTACCTGAATCTCTACCAGTCGTCGCTGAATGTAACCAATGCCAATATGTACGAAATTCGCATCGACCAGAACATCGGGCAGAAACAAAAGATCAGCGGCAGCTACGACTACGATTGGCGCCCTACCGGATACGTCATTAGCGGCGCACCCCTTGACGCCAGCTCAACCAATCAAAGAACCTACTATGTGCGATTCGGTTACGACTACATTCTCAGGCCCAATCTTTTGAACCACTTCAATGCAGGCTTCAGCCGACGCTATCGCCAGGAGTTCAGCGGCATAGGCAGTTACGGAGGAAATTGGCCCACCAAAATCGGATTGAAGGGGGTCATGAACACGACGTTCCCTCAGTTCAGCTATAACTATCCAGACGGTGCAGCCATGCCGAGCAATGGAGCCAATCAGTTTTACGACAACACCTACCAATATGACGACAATGTTTCCTGGCAGCACGGCCGTCACAGCTTCACATTTGGCGTGGATGCGCGCTTGCAGGAGTTCAATATCAACATCCTGACGAACACGTCGGGTAACTTCAACTTCAACACCGGTCCAACCAGCAGTCCCACCGATTCCAACTCGGGCTTTGGATATGCCAGTTTCTATCTTGGGGCTGCTTCAAACGGGGGCATTTCATTGCCCGAGGAACTTGGCTGGCGTGTGAAATACTACGCGGGCTTCGTGCAGGACGACTGGAAAGTCACTCCCAAACTGACCGCCAACCTCGGCTTCCGGTATGAAATACCCACGCCAGTCACCGAGGCCCACGGTCAAGAGTCGTTCGTGAATCCGACACTCGCAAATCCCGGAGCAGGGGGACTTCCCGGAGCCTACGAATTCTTGGGCAAAGGCGCGGGCAGGACCGGCTCCAACGGCTCACAAGATACTTTCCACAGTTCATACGGACCGCGTATAGGATTTGCCTATCAGGCAAATCCGGGTACGGTGGTTCGGGCAGGATACGGAATCTACTATCAGAACCTGAAGATTGGCGGTTTTGGCGAAAACGACTCCCAAGGCTTCTTTGGGAGTTATAACTACCCCGGTTTCGGGATACCGCAGGCTCCGGCAGTCGTTCTCTCGCAGATTACGGCTTACCCCGGACCTACACCCCCATTCATCAATCCCATTGTAATGAACGGCCAGGGGCCGACGTTCATCATGTCAAAAACAGCGCGTCCGGGAACCACCCAAACCTGGACTCTGGATGTGGAGCAGCAACTCCCCGGAAAGATCATTCTAGATGCGGCCTATGTCGGCGATCATGGCGATCACCTGCAGGCCTTCCTGCACGATCCCAACCAGGGAAATCCAACCAACCTGGCGCGCGGCAAATGCCTGCAAGCCGACATCAACGGACAAACCTCCAGCGATTCAGGATGCGCGGGCCAAACCCTTGTGGCGGCGCCGTATCCAGGATTCTCCGGCTCGGTTTCTCAGGCCCTCAGGCCGTTCCCGCAGTACGCTTCCGCGCAAGTGGATTCTGTCACCATGTCCGATCCATTCGGCAACTACACGTATCATGCCTTGCAGGTTCAGATGCAAAAGCGGATTTCTGCGGGCCTGACGCTGCTGGCAAACTACACATGGTCGAAGACCCTTACCAATGCCGATGCGGAGTATCCGACCCAGTCTGCATGGAATGGAAATGGAACCTCGGGAGCGCTGAACACTTACAATCTGAAGGTCGAAAAGGGACTTAGCCAATTCGACATTCCTCATCGCCTGATACTGAGTTACAGTTATCAACTGCCCTTTGGAAAGGGTAAGCAATTTCTCAATAAGGGTGGCGTTGTCAACGCGCTTGCCGGTGGTTGGGAATTTGCCGGCGTCCAGGAGTACAAGAGCGGCACTCCTCTTTCTGTGGGTTCTCCAAACTGGACCTCTGGAATCTTTGCCGGAGGGGAAGCAAACCTCGGCGCCTCGGCCCGTCCCAATGTCGTGTCGGGCCAGAGTCCCAATGGTTTTCACGGTGGTGGTTGGAAGTGGGGGCAAAGTCTTCGGTTGAACCCCGCGGCGTTCGTTCCTGCGCCGGATTTCACCTTTGGCGACGCACCGCGAGCGCTGTCTGTTCGCGAATTCGCGAGCCACAGTGAAGACTTGAACTTCTCAAAACGAATTCCCATGTATACGGAGAGAGTGAAGACGATTTTCCGCATGGATTTCTTCAACGCATTTAACCGGGCTGGGCAATATACAGGCTTCAATACGCAGGCCGGACAGGCTAACTTCGGCCAGGCCTCCAACAGACAAAACAGTCCACGAAGTATTCAAGCCAACCTTCGCGTCTCGTTCTAAAGCACCAAAATCCCCCGGACCTTTCTGCAGAGGTCCGGGGGATGGGATAACAAATGCCTCCTGTTCGTCCATTAAGAGTTCTGGTGCTCTCCGGCGTCGTTGTCTGTGCGCTAACATCATCGAGTCGTGCGCAGCAGAGCAGTGCAGTGCAGGAACACTTTTCTTTGGCACAGCAAGATCAGCAGCAAGGCTTGCTCGATGCGGCGGCACACGAATACCGGGCTGTTCTAAAACTCGACCCCGGATTACCCGAGGCGTATGTAAATCTCGGGCTTGTTTACTACGCTCAAGCCAAGTTCGGAGATTCCGCCCGTGCACTAACTAGCGCCGCCAAGTTGAGACCCGGCATGCGTGGCGTAAGCCTCTGGCTCGGAATCGACTATGTGAAGTTGAATCGTCCGGCACAGGGTGCTGCGCTTTTGCGCGAAGCCATTCGACTCGATCCCGCAGATAAGCTCGCGCAGAGCTGGCTTGCAACGTCGCTTTGGGATGCGGGACAGGTAGATGCGGCCCTGTCTCAACTGCGCAGCGCCAACCTGCGATTTCCCAACGATCCCGACCTCCTCTTCGCCCTCAGTGAGGCCTATGACAAGGCCGCGAGTCAACAGACTGAGCAACTGCTTGAAGAGTCTTCAGGGACAGCTCTCTCCGATCTTATCTACGGCACCATCTATTCCGAGGAACGCGCATGGCCAAAGGCCGAAAGCCACCTTCGCCGCGCCATAGAGCGCGATCCTTGTTCGATCGACGCGCGTTTGAATCTGGCGCAAGTTTACCTCGAACAAGGCCAACTGTCTGCCGCGCAGGAAGCCGTCGATCAAGCCACGAAACTGGCTCCCCGATCCGCCGCTGCGCTGGCCGTGAGCGGTGAGTTGCTCCTCCTCATGCAGCAGCCCGCTGAGGGCCTCGCGCACATCGAAAAGGCCGTGGAAATTGATCGCAGCGAGGCGCTGGATGCATTGGGGTTGCCCATCGATGACCAGCCTGGCCGCAACGATGTCGATGCAAAGCTCCTGTCGCAGTGTCGCGAAGCATCAAGCAAGCTGGAGGCGTACCCGAACCCCAGCACTGCCAAAGATATTGCGCTTGCAGCCCTGAATGTGCTGGCCGGCGAGGAGGACGCTGCGCTGCGCTTCTACCAGAAGATCGCAGCAGTGCAGTCAAGCCCCGCACCCTCCACCAGTGACTTTGCTCGCGCGACATTTGACCTTCACGAGCACCGCTACGAAGACGCCGAAGCGCCTCTTCTTCGTTGGCTGAAGACTCATCCGGGCGACCGCACCGCACGTTACGACTTGGCCCTGGCGCGGCGTCAGATCTCCAGGTCGCAACTTAGGATCCTGCTCACGGTTGCCCCGGATTCCTATCATGTGCATCAGATGCTCGGCCAGCTTTACGTCAGTCGCGAAGAGGACGACAAAGCCCTCGCAGAATATCTCGCCGTTGCAACAGTTCAACCCGATCTTCCCAACCTTCATTTTTGGCTTGGCCATCTCTACTGGAAGCATGGCGATGCAGATCATGCACTCACGGAATTGACGCGTGAGTTGGAACTCAGTCCCAACCATCCCGAGTCGAACGGAGAGCTGGGCGCTGTTCTGGTTGCCGAAGACCGCACCGACGAGGCGATCCCGCATCTCGAGGCAGCCATTCGCAGCAAGCCCGATCTGTGGCCTGCGTATGCGCAGTTGGGACGCGCCTATGCATCCGAAAAGAAATACTCACTCGCCGAAGAAGTGTTGAGTCGAGCGCTTGCGCATGATCAGGATGGCACCACGCATTATCAGTTTGCGTTGGTTCTTCGCGCCGAGGGCAAGTCCGCGCAGGCAACCCAGGCCTTTGAGCAGGTGCGCGCCATCAAGAACGAAAAAATGGCTGCTCCTTCTACCAGCGACGCCGTCAGCGGGAGAGCCAAGCAATGATGACATGGCGTTGGTTGATTGCTGCTTCCTTTGCCTTCGTAGCATTGGTCTCCCCCTTGAGCGCGCGGACGACGAGCGCACAAGCCACTGCGCTGGACGAAGGCGTAAGGCTCATTCGCGAAGGCCGATTTGATCAAGCGCTTGTCAAGCTACAGGAGGCACACCGCGCTGCGCCGCGCAATGCAACCATCGAAAACCTGCTGGGGATTACCGAAACCCAGCTCGGCCACATTGACGATGCGTGCACCCACTACCGCAACGCCATTCGCCTCGACCCCTCACAGGCAGCGCCGCACAAGAATTTAGGCTTCAATCTGCTCAACAGAAAAGACTATGCCGGCGCCGAGCCGGAGTTACGCGAAGCATCGCGATTGGCTCCGAATGATAACTTCGCTCATTACTATCTCTTGTTACTGGCGCTTGCGACAGGTCGCGATTCAGAGGCGATGGAGCAGGCTTCGCACGCGGGTAACTTGCTCGACAACGATCCGGAGGCCGGCGCTGGACTTATAGCGGCGGAGGTTCGCAAAGGCAGTGTGGATGCGGCCTCGAGCCTTATCGAGCGTATGGAGAAAGCCAACCAGCTTTCGGCAACACAAGAGTATTCGGTGGCTGTACTTCTTAGCAGCCATGCGCTCTATCGTGAGGCTGTACCCTGCTTCCGGCGAATTGCTTCACTCGATCCGTCCTGGGAAAGTCGTTACAATCTGGCGCTCGCGCTGCTCTACGACGGGCAGTACGCCGAGGCATCCACGCTCCTTGCCGCTCTGCACACTCAGCGGCCCGAAAGTGCCGACACACTCATGTTCCTCGGTTCCGCATTTGAAATGCAGCAGAAGATGCCTGAGGCGTTGAATGCCTATCGGGCCGCTCTCGCGGCAGACCCCGCCAATCCTGATCGAATGCTCGATTACACGCGCCTGCTCATGGATATGGACCGCTACGACGAGGCGATCCAGGCCGTACAGTCCGGCATAGGAGAAACGTCCGCGAAGGCTCCACTTCAACTTCGCCTGGGCGCGGTCGAGATGCTCAAGGCCAACTACCCCGCTGCTCGCGAAGACTTTCAGGCCGCGCTTGCCACTGATCCGCAACTCGATACTGCGTATGTCGGCCTGGCGCAAACCTACGCGCGCGAAGCCAACGACGCTGAGGCCATTCGCATTCTTGAAGCGGCGCGCGTGAAACTCCCCGTTAGTTATTCGTTGGAGTACTACTTCGGCTTGGTTGCAAGCCGCTTGGGCCGCGAGCAGGAAGCCATCGCTGCACTGGAAAAGGCCGCGCAACTGGAACCAAAATCACTCGATCCGTTTTATGAACTCGGCAAACTCTACATAGCCAAACAGGATTGGCCGCTGGCCCGTCGAGCGCTTGAACACATCGTCGAGTTGAATCCTCAATTCCAGCCTGCGCACTACCAGTTGAGTCACGTCTATGCGCATCTGGGCCTGACTACCGAAGCTGCGCAGGAGGTGCAGAAAACCCGCACCCTCGTGGACGCGCAGCGCAACGAAGCCCTCCGCAAACAACGAGAGCGGGCTGCCAGTTTCCAGCCGAATGCTTCTGTGGCGCCTTCGCCCCAACCATAAATTGCAACCGATCGTTCTGCAAACAAAGGACCGAATGAATATGGTTTCCAACAAAGAATTCGACCGTCGCGAATTTCTTTCCCTTTCCGCGTTTGCTAGCGCGGCGATCCTCCTGCCGAGTACCGTGCACGCCGCTCCGTCGTCTGAATCCAGCCTTGTTACTCTTCATGTAACCGGTGATGCAAAACAGGGATTCGGAATTACCATTCTCTATCGCGGTCAAGCCATCGCACGGCACCAGCAAGGCGGAGAGTTTTCGGCAGTCTTTCAGAACAGCGAGCGCAGCCTGGAAGATCGTACCAACGATTGGAAAGCGACCGCGTGGACTGGAAATCAGACGCGTGTGACGCTCAGCGGTGAAACGCAACTCAAGAACCTGCGCACAACCGTCTTTATCGAAGTCAGCTACGAAGTCCTGCCATCGCAAGTGGTAAAGAAGACGATCCAATTGCGTCAGGCAGATATGTTCGCGCTGTATTACCAACTCACGAATCGCCTTGAACCTGCGACGGCGCCGGCGAAGCTTTGGAGTTTCGACCACGCCGATTGTAAAGGCGGCGCTCTGCATGAATACTTTCCTGCTGCGGGTTTCCGCTCACAAGATGGACTAACTGTGGGGCTGCTTACCGATTCCGGATATCGCAATCAGTGGAGCCGCATCATACGGCGAGATGGCACGCCCGTTAAGCCTGCGCCTGCCAGCATTCCAGACCTCAATCTCTATGTTCTTCCCAACGTCGATGAACGCTCACAACAGGGCGCATTCATCCAGCAGACATTTGGCGAGGCCACGGTCCAGCTTTCGGCAGAAGATTCCCGCACGCGGGCCGATCTCCCGGCTCCTTCGCTCTGGAAGAGAGATGGCAATATTCAAGTCGAACAGCACGACGGCATCATCAAGCTATCTCCCAGCGCTATCAAAGACTTCGTTCTGTTGCCCTTCGCGGCAAAAGGGGGCGAGGTCTTCTCTGTGCACTTAAAGTATCGTTCCGCGGTCCCAGTCTCTATTCACGCGTGGGACACGGACGGTCAGTTCAAGAAACTTACCGACATCACGCTGTTCAACGACACGGCGCCGGCATCGCCATCAACCTTCTCAGAGTTTAATAACTCATTTGTCATACCCGCACTTCAAGGCACGGGCGCCGCTCTCGTTCTATCGCTTCCTGACTTCGAGGTGGAAGGCCTGCACTCGTCTGGGGGCACACTTCCCGCCATGGAAGTACAAAGTATTGAGGTCTTCCGCGTGGCGACCCGAACCGAACCATACCACCGGCTGCAAATGGGGAATGCGCAAGCCAGGACGATGTTTATCTTTGCAAGCGATGCGGTTCCCGACACCATCCGCGGCTATCGGCTGGCCAGCCAGCTTCACCTGGCTGAGGGTCTCGGATTCAGGGGAGGCGAAACGGAGAAGGTGCTCTATGCGGACCTGATGATGCTCAGTTGGAATGCTGAGATGGAAGATCGCCGCCCCATGTTGGCGCCCAGCATCTGGTACTCGGCCGCTGGTGAAATGTACCTGCGCGACAGCTTTTATGCGCTCAATGGGATTCACAATCGCGAACTGAACGAGAAGGTCTTCACCCTCTGGGCTGACAACCAGGGCACTGACGGAGCGATCAACACCCTGGTGGAACCGAACATCGCGAATCTCGAACGTAAATCCAACGATTCAACGCCGCTATGGCTGATGTGGGCGCTGCTCAATCGACGGCGATTCGGTACTGAGCTGCCGATGGATAAAGTACGTCGAGCCGCGGAATACTGCCTTGCCGCATACGATCCTCGACGCAAGGCCATTTGCACGGCGCAGTTCGTCATGGGGCAACTCGACGTAATCAACTATCCCGAGGGAACCAGCATCCTGTGCGAAAACCAGGGAATGCTAGCGGTATTACTGAGAGTGATCCGCGAACTTAAGATACCGGAATTGAGCGCATCTATCTCAGACAGTTACATTGCAAAAGCTGAAGAAAGTTATCGCAGTTACTACGATGCGAATCGGGGATTTCTCTTTCCGGCTCGGAATATCCACGACTCAATTTGCTTTTCCGATATCTTCCCCGAATTCCTGTCACTCTGGCTATTCAATCGGAAGATACTGACCGATGAAATGGTCGTCAATCACCTCGATCACATTCCACCCATGTTGCCGCGGAGCGATTGTCCTTACCCCACCGAGGGCGGATCGGTGCGGCCTATCTATATTGGCATGCCTGCGGAGGCGAAAGAGTGGAGTTACTTTACTGAAAAGTGGCACCCAATGGTGAGCGACTCATACGCCAAGAGTTATGTAAACAAAGCAATGGACGGCGTCTACTACAACGGCGGCAGCTGGATGAGGGTCGAAGTCTGTGGTTATGTCACGGGCAAGCTCCATGGATGGCAAAAGGCGGAACGTGCGATTGCGAACCGGCTCTGGGCTGAAATCCACACCGACGAAGATTTTCCGACCAGCCAGGAATATTTGCCGACTGACACGAAGAATCCGTTCTTTGGATTTCATCGGGTATTCGCATGGAATTCGTTTGTGCTGCAAGCCCTCGAGATCGCTGGACTGCGGCAGCCCGACATGGATCCGGATTACATTGCCTCTTCAAAGCTCTGAACAAGTCAGCGCTTTGAAAGGGCACGGCTTCAGCCCCTGCTGGATATTCTTCCCCCCACAACCGCCTCTTTCGCCTGCTCGAAGCCGTTCGCCGGAACAAGAGTGATATTCATCATCATCGATTTCTGTGCGTATTTCCGACCGAAAACACACTCAAATCCACCAAAAACCAGGGTAAAAGCGATGAAAGTGACCTTGCCCTCAGAATGCGT
>PLXP01000126.1 GCA_003151435.1 Acidobacteriaceae bacterium | reverse complement strand
GTCTGGTTCTGGAAAGCGCCGAAGAGTGAGCGCGGTAAACTGCTCGGATGTTCCCCCCACCACTGTAAATGTGGCTGTGCCGGTTACGGTGTTTCCGTTGCCGGGCGGTGTGTAGAGGGCAGTCAGCGTAGCAGTTCCCTGTCCGACTGCAGTGGCAAGGCCGATGGAGTTCCCGGAGGTGCTAATTGTGCCAATGTCTGCGCTGCTTGAGCTCCAGGCGACCTGGTGGGTGAGGTATACCGTAGCTCCTGTGGTGGTTGTCCCGATGGCGATGTATTGAGCGGTCGCATTTGGCGATTGAACCGCTTGCGAACCCGGAATAACGGTGATCGAAGCAATGGTCCCGCCTGATCCGCCCGTGGCCGTAACTGTCACAATTGAGACACCAGTCACTACGGTGAGATCAGGATTCGAGACGATTGCGGTGATGACAGTGGTCCCGGCTGTGACAGCGGTAACCACGCCGGTACCGGGATTGACGGTAGCCACGCCCGGGTCGCTCGAAGTCCAGACTGCCGACATCGATAAACTCAGCGCGGCGAATGCCGGCAAGCCTGTACCCATCGATCTTGTCACCACGTCTGGCTCGGGATTGGATCCGGACATCACGCCGGATGCCGCGTTCTATCAGGCTCCGCGCGTGGCCGAGGCACGCGGTATCGGCGAAGATCGGGTACGCAAGCTCATCGAAGCTCACATCGCACGGCGCCAGCTAGGACTCCTTGGCGAGTCCCGCGTCAACGTTCTCGAGCTGAACCTTGATCTGGATCAGATTGCCCTGTAGGTGAAGCTGCAATCCGGCCGGGAGTCAGGATTTGAAGTCGATCTTTGTCCGGTTCTTCTTTGGAAATCGTACGGCTTCAGGATCCAGAAACACAACGAGGTCGATGAGAGAGTGCTGGAGTTCAGTCAACCGCGGAAGCGCTTTTTCAAGGCCGGTGCCAAGCGACTCCACGTCGGCCTGTAAGGCGCAAATCAACGAATCTGGACTGCCCTTGAGATAGTCGAAGAAAGCGGCGAATCCCATACACTGGGGTCCGCGCGGCCCCTCCCAAATCATCCGTTCGCCGATGGCGTGTTGTTCGCCACCAAACACACGAAGCAGAGGAACATATCTGTCGGTTTGCCAACCTGCATAAATCCTGTGTTGAAGCTGAGCGAGTTGGCGCGTTTCTTTGTCGGCGCCCAAATCGATGAATTGAATCTCTCGGCGAATGAGTTCTGTCCAGGCAAAATATTGAGCAATGACGAAAAGCGTGTGGTTAATGGCATAGGACCGTGTACGGCCATCACCACCCTGTAAATACACTGCCAGGAATTGGCCCTTGACGATGTTGAAAATACGGCTCTGCAACTCATATGCGGCTCGTCCCAGCGGCTCGCGAAAACGGCGCGCGGTTTGCTCGGCCTCGGCTCGGCGACCGGCTTCGGCTTTCTGCAGGTCCAACTGAGCTTCCACTCGCTTAACGCGAAGTTGGCCCCAGACAGCAATCGCAGCGGCCGCGATGGCGACCACGGACGAGGTCATACCCAGAATGAGCGTCTTGTCCATGTTTCACTTCCAGCTTCTCTCCGCGCCTATGTCTTTCCGAGTGAGTTGAGAACACGCAAACGGCATCTGCATCGATGAATCAGGCGTGAGCCCGATCCGGGCCGCGATGCCACGATCTATTTATACAGACAAGCTCAATGGAGAATCTCTGGGAAATTTTGGCGCAGGATGCAGAACGAACCTGCGCTCTGCTCGAACTTTCGTCTTCTGAGATCGCACCGGAGACGCACCTGCCGCCTTACTCGCCCGGTCTGAACCCCATCGAAAAGACATGGTCCAAGCTCAAGCAGTTGTCGCCCGCAGCCAAAGCGCGGAACAAACTGACCCGTTCAAGATTCGAGAGTCTAACTCTCGCGCCGAAGTGACTTAAGACACAACCGGCTCTATTGCTCTGGCCCTTTGGGCGGTGCGCTATCCTTTTGGGCGGGTGCATCCGGGGCTTTCTGCGGAGACGCTTCCGCTGGCTTGTCCGGCGCCGCCTGGGCTGCGGCTTTCTGGCGCCGATCGGCAGCGTTCTGCAATTCCTGATCGTGCTTCGTTTTTTCGGCTGCCGCTTCGGCGTTGGTGACGTAGCGGAAAACCTGCAAGCGTCCCGGGTATTGCTCGGTGGTGAAAACCCGGTTCTGCTTGTCGATGGCGACTCCCACCAGCGCTTTGAACTGGCCGGGCATCTCTCCGTGTCCGATGCCGACATAAGTCAGCAACTGGCCTTCACGATTGAAGACCTGGAGCCGGTCTGCCATCTCGTCGGCCACCCAGATGTGGCCATCGCCATCAACTGCGATGCCCTTGGGCCGGGCGAAATATCCTGGGCCATCGCCGTGTTTGCCAAACAGGCTGATGAAGTTCCCTTCGGCATCGAAAATTTCCACTCGATTGTTCAGGGTGTCGGTAACGTAAACGTTGCCGTCCTTATCCACCGCCACTCCCTGCGGCGCGCCAAAGTCACCCGGCGTGGTGAGGTAATGGTTCTTGCCGCCGGTTCCGATCCGTCGCAGCAACTTGAGAGTATCCGCGTCATAGACAATCACCTGGTCCTGCTGGGTGTCCACGACATACAGAAAACGGTTCGCCGTATCAAGGGCGAGCCCGACCGGGTCCACGAGTCCTTCCGTGATCTGGTTCTCCACCTCGTGCTTGGCATTGAAGATCATCACGCGGCGCATCTTGCCGTCGGAGACAAAGAGCCGGTCGTCGTCATCGATGGCGAGGCCGTTGATCCAGCCGAAGTGGGCTTCGTAGCCGTTACGGATGAGCTGGGTATCGCGGGTTTCCGGGTTGAAGATGAAGACCGCCCCGACTCTTTGATCGGCAACGTACACCAGACCCTTGGAATCGATGGCGATGCCGTAGGGCCCGATCAGTTGGAAAGGGAAGGTCTTGGGGTTGAATTTCTCGGTCTGGGACTGCCCGCCCGCAAGGCGGTCCATCCACGTGGCCTTGGGCTTGGCGTTGGCTGCCGGAGTGTAATCCATCTTCGTCCCGGCAAAATAATCCAGCCAGCGCACGCGCGCGATGTTGGGTGGGCTTGGCCACACCAGCTTGGTCGGGTCGAAAGAAAATCTGCGCGGGCCCACCTCTGGCGTAGCGGCGGGGGCGACTTTCTTTTTCTTCTCTGCACTGGCAAGAAACGGTAAAGCCAAGCCCAGCGCGAGCAGCAGCAGCACGGCAAGCGGCTTGCGGGTGCGCATCGAATTAAAGAGGGAGCAAGACATCTTAATCTCCAGTTACTTCTCAGGGAAAGTCGTCTGCTTCATATTGAGTCTGTTTTTGTGGCAGTTGTCGCAGAACGCCATGTTATTAGGCTGGTCCTTCACCAGCAGATCCGGCTGGGCCGAAGAGTGTGGCTGATGGCAGGAGAGACAACTGAGCGGCGTCTTCACCTTGCTTTGATCGGCTGGGTCCATCACGTCTGAGACGGGGTGATACTCCACCGGGTGTCCCAAGCCAAAGCGCAGAGGCAGAATCGCGACCTTGTTCTTCTTGTAATAGTCGTCGGGCAGCTTGACTGTGCCGTTGAAAATCGTAAGAAGATGCTCGGCATCCAGCCGCTGCGGAACGGAATCGGGACCGTGGCACTCCAGGCAGAGCGCATTCCCTTGGGCGCGAAGCAGATGATCGTTGTCGCCGCCGTGAGGCGTGTGGCAGGTGGCGCAGCCCTGAGCAAAGGCGGGCTGGTGGTGCACTGGCTTCTTGCGCAGATCGTCGATGTCGCTATGGCATCCCAGACAGATACTAACTGAATCCGTCTTCGGCAAGCCGGGCTGGTTGCTGGCGTGCGGGCTGTGGCAATCTGTGCAATCGCCCGCCGCTCCGGCATGCGGCACTTTGGCCGTGTCGATCAGCTTGGCCTTGTCGTCATGGCAGGTCACGCACACACTCTTGGCGTCGGCCTGCGTCAGCACCACTTTTCCGTCTTTCGCCGGCGCGTGGCAGGTTTCGCAGCTCTTCTCCGCGAACGGCTCGTGCATGAACTTCCTCATCAGCTTGGGAGACGCCGACTGATGCGGATCATGGCACTCCACGCAATTAGCCGTGCCGAAGGGCTGATTCTGATGAGCCTTCTGCAACCCCGCATCTTTCGGGTCATGGCAATCCACACAAAGCGCCGGGGCCGCCTTGGTCAGGTGGAACCGGTTCTCTTGCGTCGGTTCGGCGCCCGTCTTGTGGGTTACGTGGCAGGTGTCACAGCCCATGTCGAGCGCGGCATGTCGGCTGCCCTTCTCAGGCATATTCAATCCTGTCTGATGGCAACTCAGGCAGAGATTCTCTTTTTCGTCGCCCGACGCAGGCTTCAGCAGCTGATTCTTGTTATCGCTGGAGTGCGCATCGTGGCAACTGAGGCAGTCGCGAACCGCGGGGGGATGCACCGTCCCCTTGATGTCGGCCGCTTTCTTGTCTGCATGGCAGGTAAGACATAGCGCATACGGAGTGGCGGTGATCAGCTTTACGCGCGTGATGTCCTTATTGACCCGAATCTCATGGCAGCTCAAACAACCCGTCTTCATGGCGGAATGAACGGACTTGGCCTTGGTCTTGTCCTCATGGCACTCAAGACACTTGGCGGCGTCAGTGTTCTTGTCCAGCGGGACGGGATGAACCGCTGCGGCGGTGCGCGTCGCCATCAATACCACCAGAGCAATGCAGGTCAGGACGTCAGCACCAAACCCGCGGCGACCTTGGTTGGCGACCGTTTTGCGGAACCAGACGCGATGAGGGAGCAGTTTCATACGGTCTCCGATGGATGCATGTTGCACGAAGGTCGCCGTAACGCGAAAAGACGGCTGCGCGTTGCAATGCGTTCGTAACCGCCAGATAATGAACACGTTGAAAGGCTCTCCTTATCTGGGCTGTAAACCTCTTGTTGTGATTTGGAACACAGAATGGGGCTTCTGCCGCAGCCATTGCGGTCAAATGCCCCAAGAGGATCGCGGAGCGTTCCTGCAGAATAGTCGATGGCGCCGGGAGGCTCCAATATCTCGGCTCTGCCGCCGCACGGGCCACTCAAATCCTGATGGCGAGTCCATCACCTTGGCTCAAGCGTTGAGTCGCGCGCATCCTGTGATGTGTGAAATCCCCGTCAAACCGGATTGCGTTGCGTGATTTGGCCCAAGCCACCCGTTTCCGAGCTTATCGCTTAACTCGTAAGTGTTTTCTTATCTGCGGTTAAAATTCTCACCCTCGTCTGGTGCACAACTTGCATATCAGGTGATAGAGCCCGGGGAAGTTAGGACCGAAAAATCTATGCTCCACGGTACTACCGAGTGATCACTGTGTCTCTTGAGGCGGCCCGGTAAGATGGATTCCTTGAACAAATGCGAAGGGCAAGAACTTGCTCGTGACGTCAAACCGACGAAGCGCGTATGTGCTGCAGCGCCCGGGAGGTGCTTTATGCTCCTCCAAGATTCTCTGACTAGCCGGTTCAACCGTCTCGCCGGCGGAGGATTCCAACTTGGATACAGTTCGCGTCAATTGGCAACTCAAAGCGCTCTTGCCGGTCGTCTTCGTACTGCTGGCGGGGCTGCTGCTCTTCACTGTAGCGACCGTGTCTTTACGGGACCCGGAACGCCATGCCGTGCTCGTGGTAGCAGGAGCAGGAGCCGTCGTCATCTGCGGAGTGTCGATTGGAGTTCTCGCCTATTTGATCCAGCGCCCCATGGTCGAATTGCAGGAAAAAGTCGCATTGATAAGCGAAGGCAACCTGGATGTAGCGGTGAGTTTCGCCGAACGTAACGATGAAATCGGAGATCTCGGCCGAAACTTCAATCACATGATGCAGCAGTTGCGCGAGAGCCGTAAGGAGATTGAGACCATGCACCGCACCCAAATGTCTCGTGCTGAACACCTGGCGACGCTTGGTGAGCTGGCCACAGGCTTGGCCCACGAGATTCGGAACCCTCTCGCCGGAATTGCCGGCGTCATCGAAATCATCGGCCGCGATCTGCCCGAGACCAGTCCGGCGCGCGCGATGGTCAAAGATGTTCGCCTGGAAATCAACCAGATCAACCGCATCCTCACCGATCTCCTCGAAACCGCCCGGCCGCATCCTCCACAGATGATGCGAAGCAACCTCAACACCACGGTGGAACACGCCGTCATGCTGGCGCGCCAGCAGGTGCTTTCACAGCCAATCAAGATTGAACTGCAGCAGGCGCCGGACCTCCCGGAAGTCGAGCATGACAGCGATCAGATTCACCAGGTCCTTCTGAATCTTCTACTTAATGCGGTTCAGGCCGTGGATGGCGCGGGCACGGTGCGGGTCGAGATCGGTTCGCGGGACGATTGCGCCAGCGTGATCGTCAGTGACACAGGGCATGGCATCCCCGAACAGCAGCTGTCGCAGATCTTTCGCCCCTTCTACACCACCAGGGGCAATGGCACCGGCCTGGGCCTCTCTCTGGCGCACCGCATTATCGAAGACCATCATGGCCGGATCAACGTGACCAGCATCGTAGGAAAGGGCAGCAAGTTCGAGGTCTTGCTCCCCTTTGAAGCGGCCACCGTTCCGATCGAAGCTTCCTAGACAGTGCTTCCCTTACAGAGCGTGCTTCCCTTACAGCCTCGGAGGGAGCAGGGGCCTTCAGGCCCCTGAAGAAGCATCGCAAGCATTGGGGCTTTAGCCCCGGAGGCGTAATACCTCCACCGGGGCAGTTTTGTCTCCGGATCCCAGGCGCAGCAACCCCCTACTCCTCTTCTGCCGGCCTCAAGAGTGACTTGGATCACAGGCTTTAATCAGCTCAACCTCATTTAATATGTCCAGCTATGTATCGGGAATCACATCTATATACTGTTCCCAGCACTCAGCGGACCACCGAATCCCCTTCTGAGAACCGGGAACACAGAACTGCTGCCAGAGCGAGCCGTTTTGCCTGCGCAGTCAATGAGAAAAAACCGATGCCTGCAGAAAAGGTCATGATCGTGGATGACGAGCGCCTCGTGCGCTGGTCGCTCCGCCAGAAGTGCGAAGAGTGGGGTTATCTGGTAATCGAAGCCGATGCCGGCGAAGCGGCGCTCACGCTGGCCCAGCGGGAGTCTCCCGATGTCGTGCTTCTCGACGTGCGCCTGTCTGACCTCACCGGAATCGAAGTTCTCGATCAGCTCAAGAAAAACGGCGACGCCCGCGCCATCATCATGATCACTGCGGATCCCCAGCTCGACGATGTTAAAGCCGCACTCAAGCTCGGGGCCTACGACTTCGTGGGCAAGCCGATCGATTTCGATGAGCTGCGCGTTGCCATCAAGAACGCGCTTAAGGCCACCAGCCTGCGCAGCGAGGTGCAGGCGCTGCGCGGCGAGGTGCGGCGCGGGTACGGTTATGACAGCGTGGTGAGCGTTTCGCCCAAGATGACGGAATTGATGAACTTCGTCAAAAAGGTTGCGTCATGCGAGGCCACAACGATCCTGATTCAGGGCGAAAGCGGCACC
This sequence comes from Acidobacteriaceae bacterium, assembly GCA_003151435.1. GTDB lineage: Bacteria > Acidobacteriota > Terriglobia > Terriglobales > Acidobacteriaceae > Telmatobacter. Next base: position 118 of record PLXP01000126.1, on the reverse strand, counting down.
GGCAAGGACCTCATCGCCAAAGCGATTCACTACGAAAGCTCCCGCCACGAAAAGCCCTTCGTACCGATCAATTGCTCCGCCATCCCTGAGACGTTGATGGAAGCGGAACTTTTCGGAC
>PLXP01000120.1 GCA_003151435.1 Acidobacteriaceae bacterium | reverse complement strand
TTCATGAATAATGCAGGCTAGGGCGCAGGGCTCCACGTCAAGTTGACGAACCGGCCATGGGCCGAGGCATGGACATTTGCGGGCGCATCCGGCGGAGGGCCGGCAGGTAGCAAGCCGTATACACACATCTGGCCAGTCCCAACATTCTCGGTTCCGAAACTGGCCAGATATACTCTTCCATTTGCCACCGTGGGAGGAGCCATTTGTGAGTAGTTTTTGCAGTCATCGCGTCCCAAATTTTGCAGCGAATTCCAAAGTTTGTGGTTGATATCGTCTGCTTCGTAAGCGCGCAGAATGCCAGGGCGCGATTCGTTCCATGAATCACCCGTGGCATGGATTGCAGCCCACAGTATTCCATCGTTGTCCCCGTTTGCAGATAATGAAAGCATTGCTCCGGGATGCCCATCGTTACCGTCCGGTCGCATCATGAACGGAGTCTCGTCGAACTTGCTGCTGTTGAACCGGTAAGCGCGAACCCTGTCCCGCTGGCCCCAGAGATAAAGGAGATTGCCGTTCTTGGCGCTCTTCCAATAGACCATGCTATGAAGATGAGAACTGGTCGCTGGAAAATGTTGCACGGCGTGCCCGTCGCCCAAATGGCCAAAATGGTCCGTATCGATGATGTACAGCACGCCCTCCTTGCCCCCACCAATTACCAGGTGCGTCCCTGGGATCAGGACGGCTCCAGAAGAGTTAAGGTCGTTGTCTTCCTTATCTAACTTGAAATGGTTTGTGGGCGTAAACCAATCCACAAGATGCATGTGGGAGTCGAGCTTAATAAAGCTCTCGCTGAACTGGGTTGTGCCGTTACAACTACCGTTTCCTGTAATGAGATAGATATTCCCTTTGTCATCGACGGCCGGCGGCTGGCCAGACTGCCAGATACTTGCTTCTTCTCCTCCGGGCGAAGTATTGAAGAAGCCAACCTGCTTGAGTGAAGCAGCATCGTAGCCCAGCAGAAATCCATGATATGGGTCCTTGTCGCAGTGCGAAGCATAGCCGATAAAGACATTCCCCCCGGAAAGGAACAATCCCGGACGCTGATTTTGCATGAGCGGACCAAAGCCGGGAGCTTCGATAGTCGCGGGACTATTGGGAAGATCCGTTCCCGTGGCAAGGTCCAGGGCGTGGAGGCGTTGTGTGAACCGGCCACCCGCTTTGGTCAGCGCAACTACATATAGCGTGGTCTTCGCAGCATTAACTACTGGCGTTTCAATGATGCCCATGTTGCCGTTGATGTCAGTGCAGCCAAAGTCCGCATCCTTAAGGCTGGCGGGCGTTCCAAAGTTGACATGCCAGAAGGGAGCGCTCGCGCCGGCATCGTTCGCATCGAACGCATACACGCTATTGTTGACCGTGGTCACATATACGACGTCGTGCCAACCGCCCGATATTGTGACGCTGGTCACCAGCAACGGTTGTGAATATAACTGGTCGTCGACCACCCGTTTGAAGAGCATGCCAAACTGCCTTGTATTGACATTAGCGGGTGTCAGGGCGGTTTCCTGTAAGTTCACTCCCGTGCGCTCCCGGTTGTTATGGTGTGTGAGTACGTCGACCTGGGCGGAAACGGTAAGTGGAGAGAGAATCCAAACGAAGCTAAGCGCGGTTTGAATGACATGGCCCATGTTAGTCGGATTGCGGCGTTTCATAATTTCATCCCCGATGGACGATCTGGTTTGAACAGGCTTTGGTTGAACATAGCGTTGTAAGTGAGTTAGTGCGACGGATGTTAGTTATCAGGGGGATGCCTTTCGACTTCCGGAAGGATCTGAGCCCGGATAACCGACACTCTAAACCCGATGTCGGCAACGGAATCATCTCACTTCCGTCACGACCGATCCCGAAGAGTTGGCTGGAGCGCGTACCAACAATATAAGAAATGCAGTGGCGAATAGAGGCATCAAACCTGCAATCAGAAACGCCGGTTTGTAGGAGAAGCGATCAACAAGAATCCCCACGACGACCGTGAAGAGTGTACCGACCAGGCCTGCCGCCAGTCCGCTGAGTCCTGTTACGGTGGCCACCACGTCCTGCGGAAACAGGTCAGAGGGTAGAGTCAGGCCCATGGTGGACCAGCACGCATAGCCCCATAAGGCGAAACAGATCAACCCCAAGGCAACATAGACACTGTGCACGGTCGCGGCAGGAATTCCCGCCAGTATCGGCAGGCAACTGAAGACGCAAACTCAAGTGCGGGCACGCAGTACAGAAAGACTGCGGCGAATGCATAAGCCTGAAATCCAGCCGCCAGTGAAGTTACCAGTATCCGCAGCGATAAACGGCATCCAGGCAAAGAGAGCAATTCGCTGCAGGCTGAACCCGCGCGCATCACTTAGATACTGGGGAAGCCAGAAAACATAAAACCACCAAATTGGATCAGTGAGTGCGCGCCCGAGAACGATACCCCATACGTTTCGATTGCGGGCTAATTTAAGCCACCGCTGTACACCGCGCTCCACAGAGATTGGAGGTACATCCTGGCCAGCGCGGATAAGTGGGACTTCTATTGGAGTAACTCGCGGATGGCGATCCAGCGGATGATAGACGCGTAGCCATACCAGCAGCCAGACAAACCCGAGAAGGCCTGAAAGGAAAATGCGGAGCGCCAACCAAAGGCCAATGCGATCAGGGGAATGACCAGCGCCGCAACGGCTCCGCCCACACTCGATCCGCTATCGAAAATAGCAACAGCCAAACTCCGTTCCTGGCTGGGAAACCACTCGGCGACCGTTTTGCTGGCTCCTGGCTAATTGAATCCTTCTCCGATTCCCAGCAGAAATCGAAAGGACGCGAAGCCGAAAACGGATGTTGCGAAGCCAGTTAGGATGTTGATGACGGACCAGAACACCACTGCAAGAGCAAGCCCGATGCGGGTCCCTATAGCGTCAAGAAAGATACCGCCGAGAAGCCATGTTGCGGCATACGATATTTGAAAGGCACCGAGAAGTCTGGCCAGGTCTGTGTGCGACAGATGATACTGCGCGGTAATCAAAGGAGCTAACACGGAGAAGGTCTGGCGGCTGATGTAGTTTGTGACCGTGGAAAAGAACAGCGTCCAAACAATCCACCATCGCACCCGATCTTTACTGCCAGACTTATGTGATGAATCTATCTGCGGAGCTACGTTTTCTGGATTCATCGCATCTCCCTTAGTCGTATAACTCGCTCAACAAAGCTACTGGGAAGGTTCCGCACTCTTGTTCAGAGGCCGCGATCCGCGATTGGATGATCGACGATCTCTTGTTTCCGTTGATCCCAATACTGCTTCCTGCCAGTCCAGTACGACTGTGTTGCCATGATGCAAACAAGTGAATGCGAGAATCCATGGTCAACTGTGGCATTTGGCTGGTTGCGGGATTGCATTGACTGAAGCCAGTTCACAAGGTGGTCCACGTCGTCATCGTCCGGGCCGAGAGAGTTGGGCGGCAGGGCTCCATGAACATGGATAATTTCCTCGGCGTCTTTTGCGGGCCCAACGAGGGGGAGTTTTGTGTAGACCGGTCCACTATCGAACGGATCGAATTCCTCCCTGCCACCTTCGCGCGTGACCGAGAAGAGGGAAGCACCCTCACCGCCGCGATTCTCGATGGTGCCGTCACGACCTTGTATCCTCGAAAACCCACGATAGCTGTTTCCAAATGTCGTCTTATAGGTGTAGAGAAAGCCCTTCGGATAAACAACTGCAGCGACGCATGTATCAGGATTCTCTCGCCCATCCTTCCAGGCAAAGATTCCACCGTTGGCTACAACGCTTTCAGGATAAGTCTCCCCGGTCCAAAGGTGCACAAGGTCGCAGCCATGGCTGAGCCACTGATCGAAGAGTCCAGACGAAAAGTCCTTATATAGTCTGAACTCGAGATACACATGAGGGTCGAACGGACGATCTGGTCTCCCCAGCAGCCACCGCTTCCAATCTGTGTCCTCTTCTTTTAGTTGCGATGTGCGGCCATACAGCCACTGCTTCCACTCCATGTTGACGTCCATCAGCATTTCCTTGTTATAGCCGGTGTCATTCGGCGTGAATCTCCAACGCTCTTCATTGACATTCCATTCCTGCTCGATATGGACGATGTCGCCGATTCGCCCCGAACGAATGATGTCTCTCACCGCAAGCGAATATGGTTGGCTGCGGTGTTGTGTTCCCATCTGGACAATCTGTTTGGATTGTTTGACAAGGTCGCGCGTTTCAATGGCCTCGGAGAGCACGTTGGCAAAGGGTTTCTCCACATAGCAATCCTTTCCGGCCCTTACCACCTCGGCGCAAAGCTTGGCGTGCTGGAAGTCGCCCGTTGCAATCATTACGCCGTCGAGATCCTTCATGGCCAACATTTCTTCGGAGTACTTGAAGCTCTGCGGCTCAAGACTGAAAGACCGCTTTACCTGAGCAGCCCGATGCTCTCGTGCCAGGCTCCAGAGATCGCAGACCGCAACCATTTCTACCGGCATCTTCTTGGAGGCGAGCGTCACCATGTGCACATGTCCTTGACTGCGGTCTCCACAGCCGAGCTGACCCAGGCGAATGCGGTCGTTCGCTCCGAGGATGCGCGCATACGATTTGGCAGTCATGCCAGCCGCCAGCATCGCGCCTCCAGCTTGCTTTACAAATGTCCGGCGGTCGATTTCGTTTTCTGCATTTTCAATCATTGCAATCGGCTCCTGGAATGCGGCTTCTGGTTTTGGGCTCGAAGTTCAACGAGCAAGAAAGACCGTTCAATTCGATTGCAGTGCTTCCAATGGAGAGTTCACCGAAAGTCTTCTCACTGGGAGAGCAGCACTCCGTCTAGTTCACTTGCCGACTCCGCATCCAAATAGACGGTTGCATTTGGATGTGTGCGGAGCATGGTTGCGGGACAGCTTGTTGAAATAGGCTCTTCAAAGGCGCGTCGAACAATTCTCGCTTTACGGCTGCCCGGCACGGACACGATCAGCGTTGGGACGCGGAACAGGGCGGGGATAGTAAGCGTGATGGCACGTTCAGGGACCTGATCAACGCTATCGAACCACCCCTCAGCCACTTGCTGCCGGCGACATTCAGCATCCAGTTGCACAATCTTTGCATCCAGCGGATCTGCGAAGTCTGCCACAGGAGGATCATTGAAAGCCAGGTGGCCGTTTTCTCCTATACCCAGGAAACAAAGTTGTGGGCTGGCGGAGCGAAGCCTGGCTGCATAATCGCTGCTCGTCTTTTCTGGAACAGTCGCACTTCCATCAATCTCGAAAAACTGCTTCATGCGCACCCTGCCCGATAGTCTCTCGCGCAGATAGCGGCGGAATGAGGCTGGATGGTCTGCAGCTATATCGACATATTCATCCATATGAAAGCCGAGAACCTGGCCCCAGGGCAAATTTGGAATACGAGTAAGCTCGTTAAGAGTCTCAAACTGCGAGGCCCCCGTGGCGAAGATCACTCCAACTGCATCATGAGCTTGAGATAACTCGAGCAGTGCTTTGCCGGCAGCGCGCGCAGCGGCCGCACCGGCTGCTTGAACGCTTGGATGAACTTCTACCTTCATGGTACCAATCCGGTAATACTTTGCCTGCGCATTTGTTTCAGTCAATCTTGACTCCTTGTTATTCGGCGCGATAATGATCACACCCGATCGTAGGAACCGTCCCGATGGATCGTGACGCCCTGAACCACCCGATTGATGACACCGTCCGGGCTGGGGTTATCGGGATTCAATCCGATGCGCAAACTCAAGTGATAACCGAGCAACTGGGGCCCGATGATCTCGTAGGGCGTGCGAAGAGCATCATCTTCCTGAGGAGCTACGGCGGGGATGACGCTGTCGAAGAAACCGAATGACTCGGCCGGGTCAACGATGCCAACTATGTATCCGATCTTTTTCGCGCGAAGCTCATGGATCAGATCTATCTCGTATCGGCGGCGCACCCGATCGCTGGATAATAAGCACAGCACAAGCGTATCGGCTTCGACAAAAGACATAGGACCGTGCCGAAGCCCCAGATAGGTCTCGGTCATAACTGGGAAGCGGCCAGCCGTCATTTCCAACGTCTTGAGTCCCGCTTCGCGCGCCCAGCCATGCAACGGAGACGAGGACAGAACGACGATTCGGTCCCGAACGCGAGCCGATACTTGCTGGCATGCACGATCGATGTCAGGGAGCAATTCATCCGCGCGTTTGCTGAAATCATCGACCGAGGACGCCGCTGCATCCGGCTGGGCCAAGACGAGGCCGGCTAGTACCAAATTGGAGAATGCACTTGTCATGACAAGGCTCTTGTCATTGGTGCGCGGATCAAGAACGATGAGCCCGTCAAGACTCGAGTCAGACAATGCGCCCTTTTCATCGCAGACGATTGCGAATTGCAGAATATCCGGTCGGAGACTACGAATACGCTCGACCACCGCTGGGCTCTCTGGACTATCGCCCGATCGCGCCAGGGAGATGACGGCGCCAACATCTCTCAAATACCGTTCCGTATCTATTAAGAGGTCTGTGGTAGGAATAGCTCGGGCACGGGGCCACGCTGTTGCCACGGAGCTGGCTGCGTAGGCCGAGGTTCCAGCGCCAGCTAGCACCACACGTGCGTTTTGAAGCCTCGCCGGTAGTTGCAGTCGGTCTGATGCAGAACGAACCCGTTCAAAGGTGGTCGGCCAAAGAAGAGGCTGCCGAAGAATCTCCTGGAGGGTGTGTAAAGGGGCGTCGTGGCGGCTCGTCTCTGTGGACAGGCTCGGAATTTGGGGCATACAGAAGCTCCGTTCATCAGTCGGGCAACTTCAAAACATCGGCGAAGCAAATTTCGCGAATCTGCCTAATTCGAAGACGTATGTAAGGATATATTCGCATTACGCAACCGTCAATACTTTCATTTTGTAGCCTTCGAAACCAATGTCGAGGCGATAAATGCATGACCCACGCGTCGAGAAGGGTACTTGGCAATGGCTATCTGAATATCGCTCTTTGTCTTGGAACATTGTTTCGCGTGAGAGTTGCAGGGCATTTCAAACCAAATTGATGCGGCCTCCTAAGAGAAAACCCAAATTATAGGGCTTCGCTCCTCTTTTTGCTTGACAATGGCAATGATAAATCGTAAAAAACAGACACGACTCGAAGGGTTTCACAACTGAGTGAAACGCGAGTCGTCTTACACAAAAAAGCAGCCGTAGCATTCCAGCTGGCCAAGGTATTTCAATTGAGGGAGGGCAGCACAAATGAATCCAGCAGATAAAGGCACGAATGCAGGATGTCGACTCTTCAGCCGTGCACAATGCACGTCCGCAATGCTTCTCTTATCTTTCTTAGTTCTCGTTCTATGTGCACCTTCAGCATTTGGCCAGTACACCACAGCACGTCTAAGCGGGACGGTCCAGGACAAGTCCGGCGCAGCAATCCCCGGAGCAACGGTGACCGTCGAGCAGATCGGAACTGGATATAAGCAGCAGGTCAAATCGGGACAAGCAGGGGAATACCTGTTTCCAAGCCTGCCGGTTGGCGAGTATCAGTTGACCGTTGAAATGACCGGCTTCAGTACCTATTTGCAAAAAGGAATCGGATTGGAAGTTGGTCAGGCGGCCAGCCAGAAGGTCACCTTGGCGATAGGAGCGGTAACCCAGCAAATCACGGTGGAGGGCAGCAGCAACCAGGTGACAACCGACGACGCGGCGATCACACAGGTTATCGATGAGAAGAGCATGGAAAGCATGCCCTTGAATGGCCGCGAGGCGCAAAAGTTGGTCTTTCTTGTCCCGGGCGCAGTCGATGTCTCAGGACAGAACTGCGGCGCCAATTGTGAAGGCGGAGTTCTTCCCGGCGAGCAATATGCGAAGGTCAATGGCGGCGGTTCCAACGGCGTCTATTATTTGTTGGATGGCGTGGACTATAACGACATGTATATCAATACTAATCTGCCCTTCCCCAATCCGGACGCACTGCAGGAATTCAATGTGCAAACCGATAACATGAGCGCCACTTATGGAAACGCTACGGGCGGAGTGGCGAATGTTGTGACCAAGTCCGGCACAGACCAATTTCATGGCGATGTCTTTGAGTATCTCCGCAATTATGCGATGGATGCCAAGAACTACTTTGCTACTTCTCCAAATCCGTTGAAGCAGAATCAATTTGGAGGCACCATCGGCGGGCCAATCCTGAAAGGCAAGCTGTTTTTCTTTGGGTCGTATCAGGGGACACGCCAAAACACGTCAGACAATGGCCTGAGTTCCCAGGTACCGACGCAGGCTGAGCGTAACGGAGATTTCTCGGCTCTTCTTCCCGGCACAGTATTGACGAATCCCGACCCGACCTCGCCCTACCAATTCGACAGCAACAATGTGATCAATCCAGCAGCCTTCGACCCAACGGCACTCTATTTGCTGAATCACATTCCTCTTCCGAATGACCCGGCGGATGGGCCCAACTATTTGAAGTACAACGGCGCTCCATCTGTCCAGAACACCGACGAATACCTGGTCAAGATTGACTACAACCGCGGCAAACATCATATTAGCGGGCATTATTTTCAACTCAAGTACACAGTCCCGATCATCGTCCCGCCTTCGAGCAACATTCTTGAAGGCAATGGAGAAGATCCACAAAATCAGGACCTGAAGAATGTCAGTGTGGTCGACATCTACACGATTTCGTCCAACGCGCTTCTCAATAGTTATTTTGGATGGACACGTAAGACCGGCTTGACGGAATCGCCCGCGCCTTTCAATATTGCTCAGGCGGGCGCAAACATTGCCCAGCCCACGAACTTTCCGGCGACACTCAATGTCGTTGTGCCGGGAGCGTTCACAGTTGGAGACCAACCGTCTCCTGGAACATGGAATCACAGCGACATATCCGATCGTGAAATTGCCACGTTCGTCAAAGGGCCGAATGAACTCCAGTTTGGTGGCGAATGGGAACATATTCATCTTCCCATGGGCAATTCATATCAGGCCGATGGCAACTACAATTTTGGCGGCAATCGCAGCGGAGACAATCTCTCCGACTTTTTGCTGGGAGATGTATCCAGCTTTACGCAGGCGGGCGGCTTGTACCTGGACTTCACTGGAAACGACTGGAGTTTCTTCGTACAGGACAACTGGCATGCGACTTCGCGGCTCACAGTGAACGCCGGCGTACGCTGGGATCCATTCTTCCCTTACACGGATAGCGATGGACGAGTGGCGTGTTTTGTGCCCGGGGCGCAATCGGTGCGCTACCCCAATGCGCCTCAGAACCTGATCTTCGGCGGAAGCCATCACGATGCTGGATGTCCCGCATCCTCCATTTACAACAACTTGAGCAATATTGGCCCGCGCGTGGGCTTTGCATACCAACTGACAGCCGATGCCAAGACCAGCATTCGCGGTGGAGCAGGCTATTATTACCAGGCGCCCAATGGCGTAGCGTTCGAAGATGTTGTCGGTGTTCCTCCATTCGCTCCTATCGTGAACATTACGAATACCAATTTCACCAACCCTTATTCCGCCGCGGGTGTGGCGAATCCGTTTCCCGCCTCGTTTGGCCCAATCAATCCGGGTGCTTCGGTGACGTTCCCGCAGAACATCGCTTTTACGCAGATCTTCGACAGGCACTTCCGGCTTCCGCAAATTCTGACTTATAACCTCACCTTGGAGCGCGAGTTCGGCTCCAGTTGGTTTTTAAGGGCGGAATATGCGGGAAATCACGGAGCTCACCTTGGTGGTACGGGAGATCAGGAGGCGGGACTGCTTCAGTTGAATCCCTCGGTTTATATTCCGGGGCAGTCGACGGAGGACAATATTCAATCGCGTCTCCTCTATCCAAACTATGGGTTCATCGGTTCGATCAACTCCGGGGTCAACAGCAATTACAATGCCGGTCAGCTTGAACTCGAAAAGCGCTTCACATATGGCCTGACCTTCCAGACGAATTTCACGTGGTCGCGCTCATTGAACAACTTCGGTCCCAATGGACAGCCGGGGACATTTGGAATCTACGGCATCAATACCTGCGCTTGTGGCCGCTCTCTTGACTACGGCCCTGACGCCGGCGACGATAACAAGGTCTTCAGGTTGTCGGGAAATTACGCTCTTCCTCGCGTCCCGGTCAAGGGTGTTGTGGATACGGCGATCAACGGATGGAACCTGAGCTATATCTCGAATTGGCAAACAGGCTTTCCGTTCACCGCGTTCGCAGAGGACGACAATTCCTTCAGTGCGATGGGGAATGACCGTCCGGATATCACGGTGGCAAACATTGCTCAGACGAAGCTGAGTTCCGGGCGCTCCCATGCTGAGTTGATCAGTGAATGGTTTAACACTGGCGATTTTGTTCCTAACGCAGTTGGCACATACGGAAATATTGGCAAAAACTCTCTTCGGGGTCCAAGGCTTTTCACAACGGATCTGGCGCTATTGAAAGCAGGAAAGGCAGGCGAACGCATTCGGTATGAATTCCGGGCAGAATTCTACAATGCCTTCAACAATGTCAACTTTGGCAATCCCGATGCCGGCCTCCAGGATGGCCCCGGTGTCTTCGGAGCAATCACCTCTGCCAACGATCCTAGAATTCTTCAGATGGCTCTAAAACTCAGTTTCTAAGAAACTTTTAGCTAAGCAGGTGCCTGGGCAAAACGCAAGTTGGCGTCAACGCCACTTATATGAGCCTAGGCACCTTGTTGTTGTCACTTTCGAATTTTAATGGGAACGCATTCGATCGATTCAGGCAGTGAGTGCAAATAACGCCATAACTCAGCGCCAGGTGAACGACGGAGGGATTCCAAACGGAGGCAGAGGATCAGGATGCGCCGAATCAGTCGTCGAGCGATGTTGGCCACCACAGGTCTTGGGACTCTTTCTGCGGGGCTTCCAACGGCATGGGCCGGGAACCCTGGCCAGAGTTCAGCGGCACAGGAGAACGGTGCGCATTCTCAGAAATACTCTCTTCCTCTGACGGACTACCAGCCTGAGTCGATGCTTCACGTGCAGACGACCCATGTAAGCCGTTCAAGATTTTCCGTCATCGATTTTCATACCCATGTGACTAACTCGGCGCGTGTCGTGAACGGCGTAGCCATCGGAGCCGCACGTGTCTACAACGGTATGCCGCAGGATCTATTGCCGATTATGGACCGCACGAATGTTCTCGCGATGGTGAATCTGACCGGCGGCTTCGCGGACGGCCTGACCGACTCGGTAAGCCATCTTGACCGGGGCTATGCAGGGAGGTTCTACTCCATGACCGAGCCCTCCTATGATATGTTCGGGCGCCCGGATTACCCGCAAGTGCAGGCGGACGCGATCGCCCAGGCGCATCGGGACGGCGCGCGCGGACTGAAGATCCTGAAAACCCTCGGGCTCTTTCTTCGCGAGAATATGACAAGCGGTGCCCTCGTCAAGGTTGACGATCCGCGATTCGATCCAATGTGGGAGACCTGTGGCAGCCTCAAGCTGCCTGTAGCCATCCATGTGTCGGATCCGGTCGCATTCTTTCGTCCTACCGACCGCCTCAATGAGCGATATGAGGAGCTAAGCAACCATCCGGATTGGTCATTTGCCTCGCCGGAATATCCTTCCAATGCCGAAATTCTCGAAGCACGGAACCGTGTCTTTGCGCGACATCCAAAGACGCAGTTTGTCGCTCTGCACGTCGGCAATTTTGCAGAGGACCTTGAGTACGTTTCGGCTAACCTCGACCGATTTCCGAACATGCATGTGGACATTGCTGCCAGGCTTAATGAACTTGGCCGGCAGCCCCGCGCGGCGCGCCGATTCTTCGATCGATATCAGGACCGGATCGTATTCGGAACCGATGCAACGCCGCACGGGGATCGGTTCCCACAGCAAGCATTTGGCGATGCGCTATACCAGATCTATTTCCGGTTTCTGGAGACAGCCGATGAGTACTTCGACTATGCACCCGCCGCAACACCTCCGCAGGGTCGGTGGCGTATCTCAGGTATCGAACTGCCCGACAGCATTCTCCACAAGATTTATAACCAGAACGCAGCACGTCTTCTGAACATCGTTGTGTAGACAATCGCATGTGCGGCGGGATGCTGCGAATGGTAGAGAATCGTGACCATATTCATGGGTGCAACAAGCGGGTGGACTTCAATGAAATTGAAAGCTCTCGTATGCGCTCTGGTTATGTGCACGACGATTCTGAACGGCCACGCGCAGAAAGAGACGGTCGTCATCCGGCCAGTTAAAACACTGGACGTTCTCGTCAATCCCGGCATGGGGATTACTACATTTCAGCGGTTTAATGGCCAGGAACTGAACCCTTCGTATACGTGGTCGGAACGCGGGCCGGTTGAAAAACTGCACGATGCAAACTCAAAGCCGGATTTCCCGGATACTTCGATTGCCTATCTGCGGTGGTACTGGAGCGCCCTTGAACCGGAGCACGGGAAATTCCGGTGGGACATTATTGACCTAGCCTTATCTGAGGCTCAGAAGCATGGGCAGAGACTGGCAATTCGCCTCATGCCGTACTCAGACCGCGATCCGCTGCCTGACTGGTACCGCAGTTCGGGAGCACGGCGAGCGAACGCATCCACGGACAAAGACGGAGTTATCTGGCAGCCTGATTTCAGCGATCCACTGTATCTTAAGTACTGGGGTGAGCTGGTTGCGGCAGCAGGTGAACATTACGACGGCAATCCCATCCTTGACAGCGTCGACATCTCCTCCGTTGGTTATTGGGGCGAGGGCTGGAGCAGCTATATGCCGGCATTCCAGTTTCAAAAGCTGCTCATCGACATATGGCTGCAGGCGTTTCCGCATACAACGCTCCTGATGAACTTCGACGAGCCGGAGCCGCTGGCCTACGGCACCCAGCATGGAGCCGGATGGCGGCTGGACTGCTGGGGCGATATGAAAACGAACGATTCGGAGATGTTGGACCAGTACCCGGAAGAGGTCGCGCGTACCGGCATTCAGGATATCTGGAAGCACCGTCCTGTATCGCTGGAAACTTGTGGCACGCCTTCAACCTGGCTGCGCGATGGCTACGACGTAAATTACATTCTCGACCAGGCTTTGCGCTGGCACGTCACTTCCGTCAACGTGAAGTCTTCACCGATCCCCACACAGTGGCGTGCGCAGTTTGCGGATTTTGAGAAGCGAATGGGCTATCGTTTCACCCTGCGCCGCCTCGAGTATCCCGCGCATGTTACTGCGGGTTCGATGATGTCCGTACACATGTGGTGGTTTAATGCCGGAGTTGCGCCAATTTACAAGGAATACAAGTTGGCCGTGCAACTGTGGTCGCAGGAAGGTCAAACTGTTATCCGAGTGCCTGCAGATGTGACAAAGTGGCTTCCTGGCGATTCCGTCGTAGATGAATCGCTCTATATCCCCGCTAACCTGACTGCAGGGAAGTATCGTTTGCATATCGGCCTTCTCGACCCGGAAACTGCAGAGCCAGCCATACGGCTGCCTATCCAGGGGAGACAGCCTGACGGATGGTATGACATGGGCTCCATCGACGTTGAGAAATAGATGTATCATGCCGAGGATCCAAATGAGACCGAGAACTGCCTTCTATCATCGCCGGTTTGAAGTTGGCAGTGTGCGATCTCGGGGAAAGGTGGTCACGATTGCCTCAGTGCTTTTGCGACTTTGACTTACAGCATTGGAGATTCGTTGCATCCTGGGCCGCGCCTCTCCAGCGTATTCTGGCGCTATGCTTCATCTTTGCTTGTCTTCTGGCCGGTGCATTTCTGTTCCGGCCCGGTGCTAAAGCGGCGATCTCAAACCCAAACGGACAAAGCTATGGAGGGGCTGCAGTGATGGACGGGAAAACAAGTGCTGACGGCCGGCAGGCGCATGATGTCAAACAGTCTGCTGTGAACCGAGAACACTCGGTGATGTTTTCAGAGTTCTCAGCCGTCGATGTCGTTCCTGATGGAAATCTGGAAAGGGAGTTCTGGACCCGGGCGAAGCGCATTCACTTCGATGAGGCTGGCTTCTCCCGGACTAGGCATACGGAAGTGAGAACTCTGGTTGCCAGCCGATGGACTCGTCAATATCTATATCTTGCCTTCTGGTGCCATTACCAGAACCTGAACATATATGATGGCGAAGATCCAGCACCTGAGCGATGGCAGTTATGGGAGAAGGATGTGGTGGAGGCATTTATCAATCCAACGTCTGGCCGACCATCGCACTATTACGAATTCGAGGTCGCTCCAAACAATCAGTGGCTGGACCTGGAGATAGACTTGACGCAACACCCGTTCAACAACGAAAAGTGGAATTCCGGCTTTTCCCACGAGACGCGCGTTGATACTCCACAGCACGTCTGGACGGTTGAGATGCGTATCCCTATAGCTTCTATGAAGGCGGCGGCGGCCCATCCGATGACAGAATGGAGAGTGAACTTCTACCGCTGTGACGGAGCTGAATCTGGTGCATCGAGGCGTATGCTCAGCTGGGGTGCATTGCCTCTGAACCTTCCCGAGCATTCGTTTCACCAACCTGCTTCGTTCGGCATCATCCGCTTCATCCCCGGTTCCTGATTGGTCGGGCTTGGGCATTAGCGCTGCGGTTGCGCCTCCAGCGTGATCACTTCGAATGGCTTGAGTTTGAAGGCATACGCGCGACCGGCTTGCAGTTGAATCCGCGGAGCGCCCGCATCCGCAGCCCACGGACTATGCGCTGAATATTTATGCGCTGCTTCGGCGGGAAGTTCGAACGCTTTCCCTACGTCGATGCGAATTTCCCTCGGGCCTGCGGAAGGATTGCGCAGAACGAGAATTCCTTTTTGTGCGCTCCAGGATGCCCATCCGTAGGCCTCGCCCTTGCCTGGATCGCCACCTACCCAGTGCGTATCGCGGAGGATATCGGCATTTTCCCTCGACCACCGCGCACTCTCGGCCAGCACATCCCAGTCCGCCGGTGTCATCAGAGATGGCGTGATGTAGAGTTCCTGCAACTGGGTTCCGCTACCGAAATAAGAGCGGACCTCCGAAGCGAAATCATGCCCAGGATCGGTCGAGAGATTCTTGGCTTTTTCGGCATAGACGATGCCATGCAGCATAAGCGAATTGAGAGGGAACAGCGGACCTTCGCGCACGATATTGCGATAGGTCTGCTCGTCGCGATAGGTGATCCACTTCTGGCGCCAGGTGCCCTCGCCGGCGAAGTCATGATCTTCACCTGAACGGAAGATTGTGTCGGCATAGCGCAACCAGAAAGGAGATGGCTTGGTCCCGGTAGTCAGGTTGATGAAGACCTGAGGATCTGCCTGGCGCAGGCGTTCAATGAGATGAATGGCGGCGGAAAAATCGCTGTCGAAGATGCTGCCGGAGAAGACCTGACCGGCATTGCCTGTGCCATCGATCTTGAACTGATTTACGCTATAACGGGTGATGAAGTTCAGGCAAGCTTCTTCGAACTTCGCGTAGTACCGCGGGCCGGAAAGCGCGTAACCGCCTTTGACGATTTCGTATCCATGCTCCTCGCCGTAGGCAATCCGCTGTTTCTTTTCTTCTTCGTAGCCGCCCCACGGGGATAGCCACACGCCGAGACCGATGCCATATTGCTGCGCAATGGAACGAAGAGGGGTGAAGCCATCAGGCAAGCCGCTATTGAATTGCCACATTGAACTCGTGTTGTCCCAGCCGTCATCCATCAAGAAAGAGTCCATGACGACACCGCGCTTGCGGACGAGTTCCTCGCCGAATGCGCGCATCCGGTTTTCCACCTCGGCTGCGCCGAAGCGCTGTCCTTCGCCCAGGTCGTACCAAGTGTTGTAGTGCAGAAATGTGCGGTAGGGATGCGCTCGCTCCAACTCAAGATAGGCAAGAAAGTCGCGCCGCAACTGGCCGGGCCTCGCTACGCCGATGACCGATGAGTAAGTGATGGATTGCCCCGCGCTCAGCGGAAGCGTTCGCTTGAGGCCGGAGATCACCTCGCCATGGATGACGGAACTCGATGAAAGCGGGTGTTCGAAGCCCACATAGAAATTGCCAGCAACAATGGGCGATCCGGCGACCGTGCCGACAACGTATGCCTCTTGCGCCGGGAGGTGCAGAAGCTGCACTTCCGCGATTCCGACGGGCTGTGCGCCTGCCTGAATCGTGACCTCCTGTCGTAGGTACGGAGCATCGGCGCGAACGATCATGCACCAATGCACTTGGAATGATCCGGCGTGCTCCTTCAAGTCCGCGCAGATTTGCTTGCCCGGCAAACGCGCAGCGGCTCGTGAAGCCTGCGGGTCGGCGGCGAGAGGCGTTACTTTAGGCTCGGAGATCAGATCCATTGCAGACGAAGCAATCTCGCGATGATCGCCCGAGACGAGGACAAATGCGTCCAGGGGCTTGAGGACAGCTACGCTCCCCCGGGCCTCGATAGATTCGAACAGGAGATGCCTGTTCTGAACCCGGAGATGTGCTGTTATGGCTTCGTTCCCGAATACCTGATCTGGGGCTTGCTGAGCCGCCGCGAACAGGGGGGCGGAAAGGAGCAAAACAGCCAAAAGTGGAGCTGGGCGCTTGGGCATTGAGTACTCCTGAGAAGAGGGAACTGAAACTCAGTTGACTAGTTGAAAGTGCGATTATATCGTAATGGAGCAAAGCGAAAGATAAAATAAACAAACAAAACCAGTCCTTGACGGGATATGAGGGAACAAATGAGCGAAGAGACAGGTCCGGTTTTCGGCGACAAATTTGTCGATCTGATGCGCGCAAAGGCTGAGACCGACCTTCGGCTAAGCGACTTCCATCCTCGCACGGCGCTCAAAACCGTCGTGCACAGGATCGAACTGCCTCGCTTCCCGGTGATCGACTTTCACAACCACCTGGACTCGATGAATCCGAAAGACGTGCTCGCCGTTATGGACCGGTGCGGTGTGGAGCACGTGGTGAATATCACCATGCAGGTGGGGGACAGAGCGCTCAAGATTATGGATCGTTATTACGCAGCTGCGCCCGATCGCTTTTCTTCCATTGGTTGGATGGATTGGGGCGGCATCGAGCGGCGCGACTTTACACAGTTGACGATTGACCGGCTCCATCGCCTTATCGAACATGGCGCTTGCGGGATCAAGTTCTGGAAGGACTTCGGCCTCACACTACGCGGTGGCGATGGCGAACTATTGCGCATTGACGATGAGCGGTTCGCGCCGATTTTCGAAGAATGCGGGAAGCTAGGTCTGCCAGTGATGTTTCACACCGCCGATCCAACCGCATTCTTCGACCCCATCGACGCCGATAATGAGCGCTACGAGGAACTTGCCGCACATCCGGATTGGGGCTTCTCCTCATCGCCGGTTTCAAGACGGACACTGCTGGCGCAGCGCAATCGCGTGATTGCGCGCCATACGGGGGCAACATTCGTAGGCGCGCATTGTGCCGAGAGTAGCGAAGACCTGGGCTTTCTCGCGGAGCAAATGGATGCGCTGCCTAATCTGTTGATCGATATCAGTGCGCGCACGCCCGAACTGGGGCGGCAGCCTTACACTGCACGCGCCTTTTTCCTCAAGTACGCTGACCGCATTCTTTTTGGAACCGACCTGCTGCCCGAGGTAGAGATGTACCGGATTTATTACCGCTTCCTCGAAACAGCGGATGAGTATTTTGAATATCCCTCGCATGTCTCACGGCAGGGCCGCTGGAACATCTATGGCGTCTTCCTTCCTGACGAGGTACTGCGCAAGGTCTATCGGGAAAACGCGTTGAAGTTGTTACCGAAGTTGCGCTGATTTCGGTGCCGCAGCCTCATCGGCGATTCGCCCCAGAGAACAACGCTGTGATTCTCGGTTCCTCACTGCGACTTATTTTCGTTGTCCGAGGTGTTTTGTGGCGTTGCCATTCGGCGGGCGTCTTATCCACTCGCCAGTTTTGCATAGATTTTGCGATTTAAGCTTGACAATGCGATTAATATAGCCAATAAAAGTTATATATTGTAAGTCACTATCGATTTCCTTTTGTTTCGATTTCCTGGAGGCGGGTAGATGATGACATTTCGAGGAGCAACGATTCACGCAGCTTTGCTGGGAACTCTGTTAGCTGCAATCCCCGCGTTGGGTCAATCCATCAACCAATCGCAGCTGCGCGGAACTATCGCGGATTCGAGCGGCGCGGTCGTTGTGGGAGCGGATGTCACCATCACCGATATCGGCACCAACATTTCGCAGTCCACCGTTTCGGACAGCCACGGCGGCTACGCATTCACGGCGCTCAAGCCATCTAAATACAAGCTACTGGTCAAAGCGACGACATTTGGTCCGGTCGAAAAGGACGGAATCACGCTTGCTGTAAATGAGGAGTCCACGCTCGACATCACGCTGCTTCCATCGAGTCAGACAACCAGCGTGACTGTCGAATCGATTCCTCCGCTGCTCGATTCCGATTCACCCTCTCTGGGAGCCGACATACCGAGCGAGTATCTGACGCAACTGCCACTCGCAAATCGCAATCCGTTCGGCATCGCGTTTCTCGCAGCGGGCGTGACTGAGAGCGCCGGGTCCGGTGTATCGGATTCCTACCCGGCTGGAACAAACTTCGTGTCGAATGGACAGCGGAATTCCACCGCGAACATCACGCTGGATGGCGTGCTGATTACGGCTCCCGAGCAGGGAGAGGGCGGAAACTCAAATCTCTATTATCAGTCGACAGTTGAAGGACTTCAGGAAGTAAAGGTTCAAAACAACAGTTTCTCCGCCGAATACGGCGGTGGGACGGTGGTCGATGAGGTCATGAAATCCGGAACCAATCGTGTGCATGGCAGCGCTTATTGGTTCAATCAGGATTCGGTGTACGACGCTCGTGATTTTTACAACAGCGGGCCAAGACCGGGACACGTCCAAAACCAGGCAGGGTTTTCGGTGGGCGGCCCGATCAAGAAAAACAAGACCTTCTTCTTTGCCGACCTGGAATCGGTAAGGGCTAATAATCCTGTGAACATCGTGGCCACGGTGCCCACGGATGCGGAAGTGGGTGGGGATTTTTCGCAGGCTATGACTTATGACCAGAATGGCAACCCGATTCAAGATCAGATCTTCGATCCCTTTCAGATCGATCCTGTCGCGCAGACCCGCCCCGCATACACCAATAATGTAATTCCTCCGGGGGAGATAGATCCTGTAGGGCAGGCGATTATGAAGCTCTATCCCAAGCCCAACACCGCTGGGGATGCAGTAACGGGAGCGAATAATTTCCGTGATGTGGTTCTCAGCACATCGCAGAGCTTGCAGATCGACGTTAAAGCCGATCAGCAGTTCAGCCCTAAATCGTCTCTCTCTGTGCGCTACAGCAGCATTTTCGGAAGTGGATCGACGCCCACTGTGCTGGGCGATGGCGAGTTCAACGACGGGACTAAGTATACGGAGCAGATTTACAACGACGGCATTAACTTCACATACGCACCGAGCGCCAAGACGCTATGGACCTCTACTTTCGGCCTGGACCGAGTGGCGCAACCGACCCAGAATAACAACTATCCTTCTCCGACAACGGTTGGGTTTCCTTCCTATCTTCAGCAAGGAGGAATCTCCAGGATGCCGTCGATCATTATGGAAGACGGGCCTGGGATATCGCTCTTCGATCAGTGCTGCGTGGATACGCAGTTCGCACATACCCTGTTGAACTACGCCTCGTCATTTTCATGGACCAAGGGGCAGCACACGCTAAAGGCCGGCGGGCAGCAGGAGATTTTCTATAACAACTTCTTTCAGCCGAACTATCCCGGGGGCTATTTCAGCTTCGCCCAGGACATTACGGCGCAGATGCCCTATGACACGAACAATGGCACTCAGGGCAATGACTTCGCGGGGTTGCTGATCGGCTGGGGAGACCCGAGCGGAAGCGGCATCAACGTCACACAATCGGTGGCCGACAAATCCTTGCAGACAGGTTTTTATGTGCAGGATGACTGGAGAGTCACTCCGAAACTCACGTTGAACCTGGGAATTCGTTACCAATGGGACAGCCCTTATTCCGAGCGCCACAATAACAGCCAGTTCAGCGACATGACGGGAGACAGCGGCATTAGTGTTCCCGGCTATCCAGGAACTTTGAAGGGTACAACGATCTTTGCTTCCTCCGGGCGCCGGAGCGTTCCGGCCAACTTCAGCGACGTTGGGCCTCGCCTTGGCTTTGCCTATCTGCTGCACAAGACGACGGTAATCCGGGGAGGTGCTGGACTCTACTTTGGGTATGGGGTTGCGACGAACTATCAGTATCCCGGCGCGGCCTATACCGCCAGCCCGGAAGTGTTCTTCACGGAAGACGGCGAATTAACACGCGATGCAACGCTTGAGAACCCCTATCCAGGCGGCGTTCCAGCCGCGCAGGGTCAGCAATACGGCAAGCTCGCACTCTGGGGTTTGTCCAATCAGAATAACCTGGGAACGACAGCCGCGAAGGACGCCAACATCTACCAATGGAACATGGGCATTCAGCAGGCTTTTCCCGCCAAAATTGTGTTGAGTATCAACTATTCCGCCAACCGAAGCACGTTTCTGCCCTGGGCAGGAACGGACAACCGCAATTTCATTCCCTCATCCGTGAGAACACAATATACCAGCGATGAGCTGAATTCGCCGGTCAACAATCCTTTCCAGCCTTTGTTCTCGGGCCCGAATGCCATCTTCAATGTCCCGTCTTCACGCTACGGGAATGCGCAGCTACCGCTTCAGAACCTACTTCGCCCCTATCCGCAATTCGATGGGCCGTTCGAGGCTTACAAAATCATCGGTGCATCTTCCTGGTACAACGCAATGCAGGTGGTCTTTCAGAAGCGCGAAGGGAAGTATGTGAATTTCGAGGGGAACTATACGTGGTCGAAGAACACCGACGATTCTTCGGCCGGGCCTAACAATTTCATCGGTACGCTCGGAAGCGGCTTTCCGCAGGAACTCGATCACTTGAAAGCCGAGTGGTCCGCGAGCGCCAACGATGCGAGGCATCGGGCCGTCGTCGCAGGCATATTTCAGTTGCCGGTCGGCCGGGGAAACCTGATCGGCGCCAAAATGAATCGTGCCCTTGATGCAGTAGTTGGCGGATGGCAACTGACGACACTGGTGACGTTCCAGAGCGGACAGCCACTCGATATTCACATGGACAATGCCAGGCTCGCGGACGGGAACCAGCGGCCTAACCTGTTGTGCAAAACGTCCGCGTTAACGACAGGAATCAGCATCCATAAAGCGGGCGAGAACGGGCTGCCTTATCTGAATTCCAATTGCTTTGCGGATCCTGGTGACCAGCAACCGGGCAATGCACCCCGTTACATTTCGCAATTGCGCTCGGATGGGATCCATCAGGCTGACATATCTCTGGAGAAGACACGCAAGTTTGGCGGAGAAAAGGGACAGCTGGAAATTCACGTGGATTGTTTCAACTGCACCAATACAGAGCGGTTCGGCTTGCCGGACACAGGTTTCCAATCACCCACGTTTGGAGTCATTTCATCCACCGCCGGCGGCGCATTGCCTCGCAACATGCAACTTGGAATCCGCTATCAATTCTGAGACGGCGGAAAAAGACTGACAGCTCGGGCAGCGTTCGAATCTTGTGAACCTGCCTGCGCGTGTGCATGGTGCGGCGCTGCGGATGCGAGCCTGCGCCGCTTGCCAACCTTTGTGGTTCATTTCTCAACTGCGAACTGTGATGGTTTCCTGGGGGCTCTATGTCTGGTGTTTCTTCTCTTTCTCATTGCAAGGTAAGTTTGCTTCTTGCGCTTGTGCTGGCCTCAACCAACAGCCTCTCGTCCCAACAGTCCGATGGTCACCAGCAGTTCGGCGGCTCCCAGCGAGATTGGATGCGGCGCGTTCGCATCGCAGCCTGGCCTCTCGGCCCAGACAATGCGAAGCAGATTGTTCAGCAGGCCCAGGCGAGCGGTGTCTACGGAATCGAAGTGGATAACGATATTCCCGGTAGGTACGAGAGCCTGCTGGATCCTGCGGAGAAGCTTGCGGCCATTCACAGCGCGGCCATCGAGTCGCATCGTGCAGGCAACAAGGCATTCGTCTATATTGCCGGCCTGGAGTGCATTTCAAAAAACTCGGATGGGCCGCATACGTTATTCAAAGATCATCCTGACTGGCTTCAGAGAAAGATCACCGGAGAGCCGGCGATTTTCAATTCTGGAGCGGCGTTCTGGATTGCGAAGGGCGAGGAAGACGTCTGGGTTTCTCCCTATGCCGCGGACTGGCGCAAGGTGTACATGCAGCGCGTCCGGCAGATTGCGGCAACCGGTATTGACGGTATTTATGTCGACATACCTTACTGGATGACACACTTCACTGGCTGGGAAGACAGCTGGGCCAGTTTCGATGACTCGACTGTGGAAGCATTTCGGAAAGATACGGGCCTGGATGCGCGCAAAGACATCAAGCTTGGCAATCCGGACGATCCGGGATTCAGGAAGTGGGTCGAATTTCGCTTCAAGACCATCGACGATTTCCTGAGGGATATACGGAGAAATGCGACCGCGGCAAACCCGAATATTTCGATCATCCCGGAGATTTATCCGGGCATAGAAGACGCTGCGCCGCGGGTGGGAGCCGATGTATACCGGCTGTATCCGCTAGTGGATGCAATCGCTCACGAGTACGAGTTCGGCGAGGGGGAAGATCATACGGCCGCGTCGCGGTCTCCATTCGACTGGTTCATGTATCAGATCGGGATGCGCAGTTTTCGCGCATTCGCGGGGAATAAGCCCACCTGGATACTCAACTACTCGTGGGATGGGGCCCAGCATGTACAGCCTCGCGACGCAATGCTGAACCTCGCGATGTCAGAGCTAACGGCAGGCGGAAATGTCTGGGACGCACAGGGACATGTGATGTCCGGTTCGAATGACCTGCCGACGCGAACGGAGATCTATAGTTGGATTGGGAAGCACGAGGATATTTTTGGCGCCATCCGAGTACCCGTCGGGGAGACGGGCGTATATTTCTCCGATGCGACACGGAACCTCTATCCCACCGAATTTGTGAACTCATACCGGGGAGTCTTGCTTTTGCTGCTGCAAAACCACATACAGTTCCAGATAGTGACTCCCCGCACGCTAGGGCAGTTTCGGGGCAAAGTCTTGGTGCTGCCGAGCGTGAGGGTGGTGAGCCAGGAAGAGGTCGCCGGCTTGCACCGTTATGCCTCGCAAGGCGGAAAGGTCGTCGTGACCGGAACTGCCGATAAGCAACTTGTCTCGCTCCACGGGGCCACACGTTTGTCCGATAGCCGGGAGGTCAAGTATCTTAGCCGCGCGGAAAAGGATTTCTTCGCATCGGACCCGGCAAGCGACCCCGATTTGCTCAAGGCAATCGGCACGAGCACGGGCGTTGAGGTCAGGGCGTCAAAAAACGTCGTTGTGCATGAAGCGCGAGTTGGCAATCGCGTCTACTTGTTCTTCGCAAACTTTGACGGACTGCAGGCAGGAGTGATGGCGACACCGGTGGTGCAGCACGACATTGAAGTGACGGTACCGCTGAAATTTGGCGCGAGGTTGCATTGGCTGCCGTTCATGGGCAGCGAAACCGTAATGGACGGCCAATCTTCGCCGGAGGGTCTGCGGTTCAGCATTCCGAATTTGGATCGCGGAGCGGTTGCCTGGCTTACGTCCACGTCAAAGTAGTACATGCGCCGGCAAGACGACGGGCCCCCGCCTTCCATCGACAATGAGAAGCGGTCTCGGGGCCCGAACGAAAGCAGCATCCAAGGGAATTTGAGCACGGAAATCTCAAGTCCATCGACCTTCCGGTACAAATCTGTTCTTTTCAGTCGGCCAGACGAAGAAACTCGTGCACAAATGCGGGATCGCGGAAGGACTCCGTGCCGCCCTGTCGAAGGGTGGACAAAGCAGCCGTGCGATTTCCAAAACCAGCGCAGACCTCCGGTGCTTCTCCACGAAGGTATGCGGCAAGGAATCCGGCATCGAAACTGTCGCCGGCGCCGATGGTATCAACAGGGGTTACCAGTTGCGCGGGAACAAACCAGCGGCGGCCGGCCTCTTCAACCAGGGAACCGCGCTTGCCGCACTTGATCGCGACCAGCGGAACGCGCTTTGCAAGAGCTCCAATAGCGCTTTCGGCATCAGACTTGCCGGTGATGCGGCAGGCTTCGTCTTCGTTGGGCAGGAAAATATCGACAATGCCCAGGAGTTCATCGAGTGGGGCACCCCAGCTATCTTCGGGATCGTCATTGGTGTCGAGTGAGAGGGAGAGTCCTTCTGACTTCAGTTGGCGCAAGATGCCGGGCAGGTCTGGCTGCAGCGCCTTGTGCAGGAAAAGCGAGGAGAGATGGAAGTGGCGGGCGGAGGCGAGGTAAGCCAGATCAAGATCAGCCGCGGCCATCTCAAACATAGTCCCAGGATAGGTGAGAATATGGCGCTTTCCTTCATGGGTGAGGAGAATGGTGACGCCTGTGGATGTGCCGCCGGATACGCGCTTGACGCACGAGATGTCGACCCCCGTTTCCGCAAGCCGTTCGAGGGCGACGTTGCCCAGGGGGTCGTCTCCAAGCCGCGTTACGAAACCGACAGAGACGCCAAGCGCGGCCAGGTTATGGGCCACAATCGCGGAGGAACTCCCTAACGTCATTCCAAAGCCACTCGCCAACAATTCGCGTTCCAGAGGCATGACCTCAGGAAGCCCGTAGAGAATGAGATCCATGTTGATTTCGCCCGCGATGGTGACATCGAAGCGCTTCTTCATATTGCTCCCTGCGTCTCGAAAGCACGGTGCGGATAAATTCTGACACCGCTGACCACGCGATTAATTACGCCGTCCGGGCTTGGGTTGTCGGGGTTCAAACCAATCAGTAAGCTCAAATGATAGCCGAGCAATTGCGGCCCCAGAATTTCAAACGGTGTACGCAGCGCATCGTCCGTGTGAGGCGCCACGGCAGGGATGAGCTGATCGAACAGGCCCAAGGATTCTTCGGGGTCCGCGATGCCCACCAGAAAACCGATTTTCTTGGCACGAAGTTCACGAATCAGATCCGTCTCATAACTGCGGCGCACCGGATCGCTGGACAGGAGGCAGAGGACAAGAGTGTCCGGCGTGACGAACGACATCGGACCGTGACGAAGACCGAGATACGTTTCGCAAACCAGCGGGAACTGGCCCGCGGTCATCTCCAGCGTCTTGAGCCCGGCTTCTTGCTGCCAGCCAAGGAGAGGAGAGGAAGAAAGAACCACCATCCGATCACGAATGCGGGCGGCTGCGCGCTGGCAAGCTTGATCGATAACCGGCAGCAACAAGCCAGCACGCGTGCTCAACTGCTTCTCGGCGGCTACGACGGCCTCCGGTTGAGCCAGGGCCAGGCCGGCTAGCACCAGGTTGGAGAACGCGCTGGTCATTACCAGGCTCTGGTCATTGGTGCGTGGATCAAGCACGATAAGGCCGTCAAGGCTGGACCGAGACAATGCGCCATCTTCATCGCAGACAATGGCGAAGTGCTGAATGTCCGGTCGCAAGGAACGAACCTGCTCGACCACTGCGGTGCTCTCCGGGCTGCTGCCTGAGCGGGCCAGAGAGATCACGGCATCTATATTCGCCAGGTAACGTTCTGCATCGACGAGCAGGTCTGTCGTGGGAACTGCGATGGCCTGTGGCCACGCGGCCGCCACTGCACTTGCCGCATATGCCGAAGTACCCGCACCCGTCAGCAGCACGCGAGCTCCCTTGAGTTTTTCGTTTAGTTGCATCTGCTGCGATGCTGAGCGGACTATTTCAAGGGTCACCGGCCACAGAAGAGGCTGCTGAAGGATTTCAGGCAGGGTGTAGCGCGGCGCGGTGGGCAAACTGTCGTTCGGAGGTGCGATTTGATCGTGAGACATCAAAACTCCAATTCTAGATGGGGCCGGGATGGGCTGCAAAAGCAGCTTCGAAGAACGAGCCACACGAGAAGGCATAAATGTGAAGCTATACGTAAGAATATATCTATATTTCGAAAACGGCAAGCCATTACTATGGATATATCGAAACGCTTCGGGCAAGTGACTACTACGATGATGCCTGCTTCACTCCGTCTCTCGGTGTGCCGGAAGTCCGACATCCCCAAAATCGCCAAGCATTCTCCCTAAGCCCTTGTCATATCAACTGTCATGAGTCCTGGCCCCGTGATTCACGGCCCTTCCGAAGGAGTTCCTTAAAGTCCTTTTGCAGTCCGTCCAAGGCAGATGACCAACACAAGGAGGCTCTTCTTGATCCGGGTCCGAAAGGCGTATCAGCAGAAGCTTCCAGTATTTTTGTTTGGTAACGATGATTGACGAGACTCGATTACAGTCGTAAGATAACGAAACGTCACGATCGGGAATGTTTTTGAGTTTGGCCTTATTGGAGCTGTTCCGCCGGGCGGCGGCGACGCGCGGCGGGCTGCATGAGTTGGACGATCCAAGAGACCGACGCGAGGTAAAGGAGTCACAGTGAATCGATCAGTCAGGTGTCTTTGTGCTTGTCTGTTGGTGGGCGTGGTTGTGCTGGCGAGCCGGGCAAATGCGAGTAGGGAGGCACGACCGGATGCGCCCGGTGGAGCACAGACACTTGGCTCGATTCGCGGGAAGTCGCTGTCGGTCAGTATCAATTCCGATGGCACGTACTCGATCGCGCGCTCTGGTCTTCCTGGCGCAGTTCTGCGCTCCAAAGTCCAGGCGGACGTAAACGATGGGGTACTGCAGTCGTCCGCATACCCTCAGCACAAGATTGCGCAGTCGGAGTTTCACGACGAATTCGGCTCGGGCTCAAAGCTGATTGTCACGCACACCGGGTTGCCGAGCAAGCCAGACCTTGTTTGCACTATCCGTCTTTACCAGGAGCAATCTTGGGGCGACGTTGCAGTCGAGGTGCTCAACACGACGGACAAAGCTGTGTTAGTGCAGGCGATTCGTAGCGTTCAGACATCGGCCTCTACTGACATAGATCTGAACGGCCCGGAATCTGCCGACCGGGTTTTATCCGATAGTTATAGCGAGGACAGACCGCAACTGGCGATTCGCGACTTGGGCGACGCGCCAAAAGGAATGCTTCGGGCGGTGGGAAGCCAACTGATCTATAACCGCAAGAGCGGCGAGAGTCTATTCCTAGGCGCCCTCACTACGAACCGGCTGCTGACTATTTTTCATCTCAAGGAACAAGGTGCGGGCGCTGCGGAGAAGATTGTTTCGTACGAGGCGGTGGACACAGGAACAACGGAAATAATGAAGGAGGAATCGCTCAGGCATTCTCCTCCCGCTGAACGGGTGAGCCTGAGTCTTCCGGTCGAACCGGGGGCGAGCCTGTCTTCCGAGCGTCTCATGTTTGCCGTTGGGACGGACTATCACGCGCAACTGGAGCAGTACGGGCATGCGATCAAGCTGCTGCACAAGGCTCGCGCCGACGCGCCGACTCCGATCGGATGGTGGAGCTGGACTGCCTATTATTTTGGGCTCAACCAGGGGGCTGCGATTACCAATGAACAGTGGCTGGCTGAGAATCTCAAAAAAAACGGCTACAAGTATTTTCAAATCGACGAGGGTTATCAATACGCGCGCGGCGAATACACTACGCCCGATGCGAATTTGTTCCCCCGCGGTCTGGGCTATGTTGCAGATGCGGTGCGTGGCAACGGCCTGACGTTTGGAGTGTGGACGGCGCCCTTCGAAGTATCGGAGCGTGCATGGGTTTATCAGAACCACAAAGATTGGTTGCTGCATAACGCAGCCGGTCAGCTCATTCATATCGGCGATGTGACCGAACACAAAGATCTGCTGTATGTGCTGGACACAACCAACCCCGGCGCGCAGGAATATCTCAAACAGACCTACAGCGCGCTATATAACTCGGGCGTCCGCTTCATCAAGATGGACTTCATGGACGACACCGCGGTCGAAGGCTCCTACTACCGTCCCAACACGACAGCGCTTGAGGCTCAGCGAATTGGCCTCGATATCATTCGCAAGACCATGGGCGAAGACGTGGTGCTCGATAAAGACGGAAGCGTCATGCTTAATCCCGTCGGTTATGTGGACGCCGGACGCATCTCGCAGGACACTGGACACACTTTCGAGGCTTCCCGCGATGCAGCTTCAGGGATTGCCGCGCGCTATTACATGAATCGCAATTTCTTTATTGCCGATCCCGATGCGTTCAGTGTCTCCACGCAGACTGTCGACGACCAAGCCTGGCACGGCGGACAACGGCCGTTGACACTGGAGGAGGCAAAGGTCTCGATTGCTCTGTCCGCGGTATCAGGCGGCATGTTCGAGCTTGGAGACGATCTCCCAACTCTGGGATCTTCACCGGAACGGCTGGCGCTGGTAAGGATCACGGAGCTGATCGACATGGCCCGTCTCGGCCATGCATCCCTGCCTGTCGACTTGATGACCTATGCGGCCAGCGATGTTCAGCCAAGTGTATTTCTGCTCAAAGAAGACAATCGGCAGTCGATCCTCACCATCTTCAATTGGACCGAAGGTGAACTGAAGCGAAACCTGCGTTTTGCCGACCTGGGTTTGAAAGAACCGGGGAAGTACCAAATCACAGAAGTCTTCGGAGACAAGAGCTGCTGCAGTCCTTCAGGCGATGCGATCAATCTTGTTCAGCCGGCCCACTCCGTGCGCATGTTCAAACTGGTCGAAGATGGCATTCAAGCTGAGCCGCCTGCGTTCGAGGTTCGCTCTGCAACCGAGGCAAAAGCAGGGGAGACGATGACCTTCAGTGCCGATAGTGTGGCTGGCCAGGAACCCGTGCTCACGTGCCATTGGGAATTTGGCGACGGATCGACTGAAGACGGGATGAAGGTTCAACACACCTACACTCAATCGGGCGAATACACGGTGCGGGTAACTGCAACGGGCCTTGAGGCAATCACCAGTTCGAAAACCTTTACCGTGAAGATCTCCGGCAATATCGCGACGCGGTTTGTTCCGGCTAACAAGAAGCGACCCGAGTAAAATGCCTGAGGGTCTGTGCTGAGACTTGTTGGGAAGGCACAACCCAGAGAAACACGCCCAACAAGAGAGGTCTTCCCGGGCATGGATCCTACGGCAGAGATGGAAACGGCCACACCCGGCCTGCGTCGCACGCTGAAGCTTCACCATCTGATCCTTTACGGCATCATCATCATTCAGCCCACGGCGCCCATGAGCATCTATGGCGTGGTGAGTAATGCGGCGCGTGGACATGTAGTTACAACCATACTCATCGCCATGGTTGCCATGCTGTTTACCGCCGTCAGCTATGGCAGAATGGCGCGTGTCTATCCAAGCGCGGGATCGGCTTATACCTATGTGGGGAAGGAGATTCACCCACTGGCCGGATACTTGGTCGGCTGGTCCATGCTCATGGACTACATGCTGAATCCCATCATCTGCGCGATCTGGTGCAGTGCCGCCGCGCAAAACATTGTGCCGCAGGTTCCCTATGCGGCATGGGCCGTGGCATTTGTCCTGGTGTTCACCGGACTCAATCTGCGAGGGGTGCAAACCTCAAGCCGCGTAAACGCCATGCTGGCGCTGGGTATGAGCATTGTTGTTGTGGTCTTCATCGCGGAGGCCATCCGTTACATTGCCCAGGTGGCCCGGCCCGTGGGTGGTCAATGGCTGCTGCCATTTTACGATCCCATGACCTTCGCTCCTGGCCGAATGTTCCACGGGGCATCCATTGCCGTGCTGACCTATATCGGGTTCGACGGCATCTCGACCATGTCAGAAGAAGTTGAGAACCCTCGCCGTAACATTCTCCTGGCTACTGTTCTGACCTGCTTTGCCATTGGCGTCTTGTCGGCCATCGAAGTGTATCTCGCGCAACTTGTATGGCCCGGGCGCATTCCGTTTCCACTCTCGATGGTCGACACTGCCTTTGTTGAAGTCGCACATCGCGTCGGCGGAAACTTCCTCTTTCATCTGCTCAATGCCACATTGCTGATCGCCAATATGGGCTCAGGAATTGCGGCGCAGTTTGGTGCGGCGCGCCTGCTCTATGGGATGGGCCGCGCAGATGCGCTGCCAAAGCGGTTTTTCGGCGTGGTTAGCCCAAAGACGAGAATCCCGCGCAACAATGTGCTGCTGCTTGGCGCGGTGACTTTGCTGGGAACATTTCTGATGAGCTTCGAACAGGGCGCGGAACTGCTCAACTTCGGTGCATTCATCGCTTTCATCGGAGTGAATGCGGCCGCTCTTGTCCACTACAGGTTCCGTTCGCAGGAAAAGGTTGCGTTCGCAGCTTTCTCTCCCTTATGTGGAATTCTGGTCTGCACGTTCATTTGGCTCAATCTCAATTTGAACGCCAAGCTGCTGGGCACTGCATGGATCGTCGTCGGACTAATCCTCTACTTCGTCATGCGGAAAACAACCAATCGCACAGCTCCAGAGCAGCCGTTCTAGCACGAAACACTCTACCCGAACCCCGGTAGTGTCCTGTCTCCGGGGGTTCGTATCGAAAACAAATCTGCCACCCTGAGCGAAGGGTATTTCAGCGGAGTCGAAAGCCTGCCCTGAGCGTAGCCGAAGGGAACTTGCTTCGCAGGAACTTTGGCCACGAGCCTCAGCACACAACAGACGCCGCAAACTTCTGAGATTCCACTCAGTTTCCGCAGGCCGCCGCGTAAGGCCGCAGCACTCCTCGGATGCGGTGGATGATGAGAGAATGCGCATTGGGTTTCAATGTGCCGGTGCGCACGGCACGGTATTCATCCGGAAGAAAGCAACTCAGCATCGTTTCGGGAATTGAATTGCTTCCGAGGTTTGCCATCAGCACATCGACCGCTTCTATTACGCGCGGCTCGTGCCAGTAGTAGCGCACGCGGTCGCTGTAACTGTAGCGTCGCAGCAGATGTGCTACCTGCTTATTGTCCGTGTAGTGGTGTTGCCAGTTCGCCGGCTTGTCGAGCATTACGCGCTCCAGCACATCCACCAGGTGCGAACACTGCCAATGTGGCACAAGCTCAGTCTCGATCTGCGAGAGAGCGGTCAGAGCTTCTCGCATGGCAAAGGTCAACGCGGGGCCGACTTTAAGAATGGCAAAACCGTCCTGCACCAATTGGCGATATGCAGCCGGGCGCTGGTAGTCGGTGGAGTGCGCCTCGTAGACCAGGCCTTCTTCTTCGTCGAGCAGCGCAGTCAGATGCCCTGCACGCAGGGGATCGTAATCGACCACGCTGTCATGATTGAATTCGACCCCCGGTTGCACAACCAAAGCGATCACCCGCGACCAAACATCCGCCAGCCCGGCCTGATTGAAGACTTTGCGGTGAATGGCTAGCGTTTCGGCGGCGGCTTCCCGGCTCGTCACGGCCAGTTCGTTCAGACTTTCAGTTGCCCCGCCGGGTGTGGGCACCTCAGTGCCGATGACATACACCGGCTTCTGCTCGCCGCAGGCTCGCTCGGCAACTGCGCAGAGAGTCGCAGCTCGGGCCGCGATCGTCTCTCCGGAGAGCGGCTCGGGATCGTCGCCGCAAGCCATACTGGCATCGAGGTGAATCTTCTGGAAGCCCGCTCTGACATAGACCTCGACAGTGCGCTCGGCCTGCTGCATGGCCACCATTGCGTTTTCTTTCTGCCAGGGGTTAGGCCCCAGGTGATCTCCGCCGAGGATCAACCGCGACTCATTGAAGCCCTTCCGGGCAGCAATCTCCACAACACGCTGCCGAAAGTCTTCAGGCAGCATGCCAGTGTAGCCGCCTAGATGGTTGACCTGGTTGGACGTGGCTTCAATTAGCAGATCGGACCCATCTTCGACTGCCTGGTCGAATGCTGCTTCAAGCACCCAGGGATGGGCGGAGCAGACAGAATAGATTCCACGCGGTTGAGACTGGCGCCGCGCAACAGCTAATTGCTGCAAGACATTAGACACTTTTGTTCCTCCGTAGGGCAGCAATAACCACTGATCGGAATGAAGGCAGTTTTCTAGCGGGTTTGGGCCTTCACTTTCAATCGAAACGCGCCATTGAGGCAATTCTACATTAAGTGAAAATAAACGAAGATAGAAAAAGCCAGAAAAAGCGCCCGAACGGTGCGAGTACATCAACAAAGGGCAATCAGATTAATTGCCAATGAAAGAAAGAGATCATTGGTGAAGTTAGAACGCTCGACGGAGCTCCAAGTGGAGCAAGGGGAAAGAATAAACGTGCCGAATCGAATGAAGGAAGAGTCCGGAAGGCAGGAATCTCCGCTTGGTGCAATTCACACGACCACATTAACCGAGGCACCCCAATTCTGGTTTCGCTCTGGAGCGAGCTGGCACATGTCCGATTCCCTGAAGAGCAAATCAGGAGTCCACAAGGAATCCAGCGATTCCGTTTTTCTTCGCATCGCAGCGTTCTCCGGGCTAAACTGTTAATTGCGTTAGAATAGACAACAAAAATGAGGGACAGAATGGCGAAGGACAGTGCGGTCCGTGAACCCGTCAACGGTGCGATGGCTCAAGAAACTGCCCGTAGCGCTTCCTCAACGGAAGCTCCAATCGATGGGCTGATGGCGGAGGAGCGGCGGACGCAGATCTTGCAGATCGTGCGCACTACGGGGCGTGCGAAGGTCAATGAACTCACCCACCTTTTCAGCACCTCCGCGGTCACCATACGCAACGACCTGAATGAATTGCATCAGCGCGGCCTAGTGGTCCGTTCGCATGGGGGCGCAATGCTGTCAGACGGCATTCTGCGCGAACCGCCCGTGCTGGAGCGGCTGAAGGAGCATTCGGATGAAAAACAGCGCATCGGCGCCCGCGCTGCGGCCCTCATCAACGACGGCGAGACTATCATTCTCGATTCCGGCACCACCACGCTTGAGATTGCACGCCACCTGAAAAAGAAGCAGGGATTGCATGTCATCACCAACGGGGTCAACATCGCGGTCGAATTGCTAGATGCTCGAGACGTTCAAACTTTCATCATCGGGGGATCGGTGCGCGGAGAATCGGCATCCATCAGCGGACGTTTCAGCGAAGAGATGTTCGATCAGTTCTCGGCTGACAAGCTGTTTCTGAGCGGAGCCGGATGCGATCTCGAATTTGGAGTCAGCGGAGCAAATCTTGAGGAGACGATGGTGAACCGGGCCATGCTTCGGATCTCACGCGAGATCATTCTCGTGGCTGACGCCAGCAAGTTCTCCAAGCGCAGTATGACCCGCATCGCTCCTTTTTCCGAGATCGATACCGTAATCAGCGATACCGGGCTGGCCGAAGAGACTCAGGCTAAGTTGTGTGCCCTGGGCTGCAATCTGATTCTGGTGTAGCGAATCGCGCCCGCGAAGATCCCCCGCGCAGAATTGGAACACAATTCCGTCCCACATTTCTGGGGTGTGGGGAGGTGCCTTCACGTTCAGGCCATTGTGCAAAGAACGAAATTCAGTGGGAGGCATTGGTGGTTTGGATGAAATGGGCCGAAACCGGCAGGCCGTCAGAGCCCGATTGTGCCGGTCCCCTGGCAACTGTGGGATTGTTGGCAATCTTGGCAACGTGTATTCTGTAACTTACAGGTGGCTAAGGGCGTCGAAACGTTCGATCCCCACTCGCTTCTGGCTTGGCTCTGCAGCCTCATCCACCGGAAGAAGACAGTCCCCGCGCAGGCCACCGGCAACAACATCATGCTTGATGTTACTAACGACACGCTGTTGAGTTGGATGGGTCCGGCTCCCGGCGCTCCTGTCGTGATCGTCTCATTGAAATTTACCGCAGAATTGTAGACTGCAGCCCTGACCGTTCCTGGCGTCACAGTGCCGGTTTTGGTGCCGGTTTGTACTGTGATTTGGTGCATTTTGGTGCGATGTTGTGCAAAGTGGAAATCCGGTACATCTTGTTATATCTAAGTCAGTTGTGCGCTGGTGTGCGACCTGGTGCAGGGCAGTGCTTAAATGGTGAAATCGGACTTAAAATCCGCAGACCGCAA
>PLXP01000218.1 GCA_003151435.1 Acidobacteriaceae bacterium | reverse complement strand
CACGTTACCCTCGGGAGGGATCGGCACGGACGGAACCCGCAGCGCCAGGGAAGAGCCTGACCGGATCCAGTTGTCGCCGATCTCGCGCGGGGCAGTTTCGTCGGCGCGCCAGTCCGCCGGCAAATCTGCGGCCTGAACAGTCGCGGACGGCTCCCCATCCGGCAGCGCCGCCGAAATGAAGACCAGGTCGCTCGGAGCCTGACTCGGGTCCAGGTGGACAAACAGCTCGATAGCCGCAAGAGCGAGCGATGTGGACGTGTACACCATGGGAACGCCGCGGGAGTTCCAGCGGCCACCGAATCTGCGGGCGCCCTCGCCGGAAAATGCGTCCGCCGCATGAACCGCCCGGCACAGCCTCCACACCTGCATCAGGTCTCCAGTCAGCCTTCAGCTAAGAGCTTGAGGCTTAGGGCTTATGGCCGTTGGCTGTCTTTGCATCAGCTATAGACGCCATACGCGATGCGTCCGAGAATGTCTTCTACCTCGCGGACTCCGGGATCGGTGTCGAGTTGGTCGAGGGGGCGAGTGCCCCGCAGCGCTCGATTGGGCGTCTTGAGCCACTGCGTGGCCTTGTCTTCGCTGCCCAGCGTGTCCACGGCGTTGGCGTACACCTGGGCCATCCGCACGGTGCGGTCGGACTCGGCCGCGGTCAGCTTGGCATGGCGCTGCATGCGCCGGGTGAGGGTTCGCGGGGGAATACCGATCTTCGCGGAGATTTCGGCCTGGCGCAGATCGAGCCGCTTGGCCAGCAGAAACAGCGCTTCAGCCGGCAGTCCTTCGCGCACCAATTCGGCCAAGGCGCCGCTCGGGAGGATCGAACGACCGAGCACGGCGTCGCCACCAAGAAGGTCAGGAAGTGTGTGCGCTGCCATGGGAGAATCTCCTTCAGCAACCATTCTACGCCATTTGGCTAGTCAAGAAACGCCACATAGCTCGTCCACAGCTATTTCAGCCCTAGCCATCCTCCAGAGGGCAACGTTGGGTCGATAGGGGCGGTTGATTCAATTACGGCGATTTTGTGGCTTTTGCCAACCCTTACGGGAAGACGACGGGGCCGCTGAATCTGAATTACGCGAGCAACTACCTTAACGCCATCAATAGTTACACCAGCGTCAGCTTGTTTCTCGCCCTTTGTACGTGACTCGCAAATACCGAGGGCAACCAAGAGCTTGGCGACATTGATATGGAAGCTAAGGCTGGGATCATTGCGCAACCGGTCGAGCATCACAGCGTCTGCGACAACCAGCCTTTCCCAATCAATATGAACCTCCTCCAAGCCCGTGACCTCGAGTCCTTCCTGATGCTCCTGCGCCCAGTTCTCATGGGCGATTTGGGTTGCGATCTCGTCGTGGAAGCCGGCGGTAATCGTCCGCGCCAGTCGCTTCTTCGCATCCATCGGGTGCAGCGTACCGGCAGCCACTTCAGCTTTGAGCGCGTCCACCTCCGATTGGCGCAGATCGGTCAACAGCGTCCAGTACTTCCACATCAGTTCGTCAGAGATGTTCATCAACTTGCCGTATATTACGGCGGGCGACTCGTTGATGCCGATGGCGTTGTTCAACGATTTCGACATCTTCTGCAAGCCATTTGTGCCTTCCAGAATCGGCGTCATCAGCACAATCTGCGGCTTCTGGCCGTAGTGGCGCTGCAACTCCCGCCCGCAGAGCAGGTTGAACTTCTGATCGGTGCCGCCCAGTTCCACATCGCATTCAAGAGCCACGGAGTCGTACCCCTGCATCACCGGGTACAGCAGCTCGTGCAGGCTGATGGGCTGTTCGGCCTGAAATCGCTTGTTGAACTCGTCGCGCTCCAGCATCTGCGACACGGTGAAGTGCGAAGTCAGCCGGATAGTGCCCTCGTAGCCCAGCTTGCCCAGCCACTCGGAGTTGTAGCGGACCTCGGTGGTCTTCTCGTCGAGGATTTTAAAGACCTGCTGCTTGTAGGTCTCGGCGTTCACGTCAATCTGCTCGCGGGTGAGCGGCTTGCGCGTGATGTTGCGGCCGGTGGGGTCACCAATCAGAGAAGTAAAGTCGCCTACGAGGAAGATGACCTGGTGGCCAAGCTGCTGAAAGTGGCGCAGCTTGCGCATCAGCACGGTGTGGCCCAGGTGCAGGTCGGGCGCGGTGGGGTCGAAGCCGGCCTTTACGCGCAGCGGGCGTCCGGTTTTGCGGCTGTCTTCAAGGCGCTCGCGCAGGTCGGGGACGCGGATAATCTCCGCCGCGCCCTTCTGCAACAAATCCATCTGCTCATCTACGGGTAGAAACTCGCTCATGCCGTGTTTAAGTATAAATTCGCCGGGCTGGCGGCTCTGGAAGCGCCTCAGTGGATCCACGCGAATGTATGGGCTTCGAATGCAACGCAACGGCCGTGATGCGGGTTGAATTCAGGCTGAGGTTTCGCCTCTCAAATGTTGCTGCGAACGCTCGGCGCATCCCCTGATGAGAAGTGCAAGGAATACGATGCTGGCACAAAAGACGCTGACCGCGAGACATGGCCACGGAGATCTACCCTGCGCCTTGGCAAGCTTCCAGATGCCGTATGTGAGGGCCACTTTCCCACCCACAAAAACGACGTATAGGACGATCCAAGTCATTTTCGCGCCTCGTCAATATCAGCCAATGCTCTCAGGGCATCAAGCAAGGTGCAAGAGAATTATGCAGCCATCGCAGATCTTCCCTCCCGCAGCCCAACAACTTCTTCGAGGCTCAAGACATGACGCGCAAGAGCGCAACAAGCGAAATGGTTCGACAGACCTGTTTGCCGCGTTCGATACACTAAAAGAAGTATGAGCACACTGAAAGCGGTTCGCGGCACGCGCGACCTTTTGCCGCCGGAGACGGCGTTGTGGAACCGGATCGAGGCGACTGCGCGGTCTGTTTTTGCCCGCTACAATTTCGGCGAGATTCGCACTCCCATCTTTGAAGACACCGGCCTGTTTGCCCGCGGAGTCGGCGAAGAAACCGACATTGTCTCGAAAGAGATGTACACGTGGGAGGATCGCGCCCGGGCGCAGTCTGAGAAGACGCAGAGCCTGACGCTGCGGCCGGAGAACACGGCCGGCGTGGTGCGCGCCTATATCGAGCACAAGCTGGGCGAGACGGGGCAGTTGCAGAAGCTCTACTACATCGGTCCGCAGTTCAGGCGCGAGAGGCCGCAGAAGGGGCGCTACCGGCAGTTTTCGCAGATTGGCGCCGAGGTGATCGGGCCACCTTCCGCAGGGAGCGAATCTCCTTTGAGAGATGCGGAAGTATTAGAAATGCTGGCCACGCTGCTGGATGAGCTGGGCATCACCGGCTGGACGCTGCACATCAACTCCGTCGGCTCGGCGGCGGACCGCGCCCGCTACAACGAAGCACTTCGTGCGGTTCTGGTCTCGGTTGCTCCGCGAATGTGTATAGATTGCCAACGCCGTGCGGTGACCAATCCGCTGCGCGTGCTGGACTGCAAGGTCGCTGAAGATCAGCCGATTATCGATACGCTGCCGCGCATTGCGGACTCGCTCGACGAAGACTCAAAGACGCACTTTGCCGCCGTGATTGCGGCGCTGGATGCGGCGGGCGTGCCTTATTCGCGCAACAGCAGGCTGGTGCGCGGGCTGGACTATTACACGCGGACCACGTTCGAGTTCACGCACGGAGGTCTGGGCGCGCAGAATGCGCTACTGGGCGGCGGGCGCTACGACGGGCTGAGCGAGGCCATTGGCGGGCCCAAGGCGCCGGGTATCGGCTTTGCCATGGGCGAGGATCGGCTTGTATTGACCCTGCAGGCGCTGGAAGCTGCTACTCCGGAGAAGGTTGACGCGTTCATCGCTCCGCTGGGCGAAAGCATGAATCCGGCCGCCCTGGCGCTGGCCCGCGAACTGCGCCGCGCGGGCCTTACGGTGGAACTGGGCGAAGGTAGCTTTCGGCTGAAAAAGTCGTTTGAAGCGGCTGACAAGACGGCTCGGCGCATCGTCATCCTGGGCGAAGACGAGCTTCAATCCGGTATTCTGACGGTGAAGGACTTCGCCACCGGCACACAAACCAAGGTTCCTCGTGGGGAGCTGGCGGCGGTTCTGACCAAATGAGAGAAAGCCCGGTTGAGGTTTGAGGTCTCCCACCCTTGCGCCAATGAAAAAAACGCAAGGATGGGGCACGGATCATTCTTGCTCCCAAACCGGCAGGCGATTGGAAGGACACGAGTAGTGCTCGATTTTTTAGGAAGTCTTGAACGGACGAATCTCTGCGGCGAACTGCGCGCCGCCCAGGCCGGCCAGAACGTGGTGGTGATGGGCTGGGTCAACCGCCGCCGCGATCACGGCAATCTCATCTTTCTCGATCTGCGCGACCGCAGCGGCATTGCCCAGGTGGTGCTGGACAAGGAGCTGACCCCCGAAGGCCACGCCAAGGGCGAGCAGGTGCGGCCGGAGTATGTGGTGGCCGCGGTGGGTAAGGTGCGCCTGCGCGACAAGGACGCTATCAATCCCAAGATGCCGACCGGCGAAATCGAGATTGAGGCGACCGAGCTGCTGGTGTTGAACGACACGCGCCTGGCGCCGTTTTCGCCGTCCGAAGACGCCATTCAGAACGAGGAGACGCGGCTCAAGTATCGTTACGTGGATTTGCGCAGGCCGGAGATGCAGCGCAATTTCCGGTTGCGGCACGAAATTACGCTGGCCATCCGGGAGAGCCTTTCGAAGCAGGGATTTCTCGAGATCGAGACGCCCATCCTCACCAAGTCGACGCCCGAGGGCGCGCGCGATTTTCTGGTGCCAAGCCGCGTGCATCCGGGCGAGTTTTATGCGCTGCCGCAGTCGCCGCAGATCTTCAAGCAGATCCTCATGATTTCCGGCTTCGACCGCTACTTCCAAATCGCCCGTTGCTTCCGCGACGAGGACCTGCGCGCCGATCGCCAGCTTGAGTTCACGCAGGTCGATTTGGAGATGAGTTTTCCTCGCCAGGAGACCGTGTTTGCAGTAGTGGAGCAGTTTCTGGCGGCAGGATTTGCGGCGGCCGGAGTTACGCTGCCCACGCCGTTCCCGCGCATCACCTATGACGACTCCATGCGCCAGTTTGGCTCGGACAAGCCGGACCTGCGCCTGCCCGGCCTGACCGACGTGCGTGCCGCGTTCACCGATGCTGCCCTGGCCACGTTGCAGATCGACCCGGCCTTGCCGGTGGTGGCTCTGCGCATTCCCAACGTGGGCGAGCTGAGCCGCAAAGAGCGCGAGGACAACCATCCGGCCTTCGATTCAAAGAAGGGCGCCAAGTTCATCGACGACTTCAAGCGCCTGGCTAAGGGCTTTCCTGAGGCCGCGGCCAAGGTGCGCGAGCTGGCGAGCGCGGCTGAGGCTGACTTTGTGATCGTGGTGGCCGGCGACCCGACCCATCACATCAAGGCCAGCGACACCAAGTTTGAAGGCCGCCTCAGCGAGCGCGAGATCAACGTCTACGCCGCTGCCGGCAACTTCCGCACCGAACTGGCCAAGAAGTACGCGAATCGGCATGGGGCATTTGGCGTTACCGAGAAGGCGGTTGCGGAGGCAGATCCGCGGAACGGGAAAGCCATCGACGGCGCGTCGGCCTTCAACCCCATCTGGATCATCGACTTTCCCATGTTTGAATACCACCTGGAGAGCGCGAGCTGGATGCCGGCCCACCACCCGTTTACCGCGCCGAAAGAGGCCGACATGGCCAACCTGCTCACCGATCCGGCGAGTGTGCGCGCCAACTGCTATGACCTGGCGATGAACGGGTTGGAACTGGGTTCTGGGTCCATTCGAATTCACCGCAAGGACGTGCAGCAGCAGATCTTCCATTCGCTGGGAATTTCAGAGGAAGAAGCGCGGGCGCGCTTTGGGTTCTTCCTCGACGCGCTGGAGTATGGCACACCGCCGCACGGTGGCATCGCGCTGGGTCTGGACCGCATCGTGATGCTGCTGGC
>PLXP01000076.1 GCA_003151435.1 Acidobacteriaceae bacterium | reverse complement strand
TGGCCAGTTGCGCGGCGATGCGGCCAAGGGGGCTGGTATCGCGATAGAGACGAACCTCGCTGCCCACCTCAGCGCCCGGAGCCAGCGCATTGGCCTCAGTCAGCGTGATCTGGTTGACGGGATCTTCAATCTCCTCATCGTCGGCCACCACCGTCTTGTAGACGTAGGCAGTGATTTCGCCGGTCTCCTTGTTCAGCTCCCCGCGCATGTTTTCCTGTGTTTTGTAAAACTTGCGCGTGGCCAAG
Source organism: Acidobacteriaceae bacterium (assembly GCA_003151435.1). Taxonomy (GTDB): domain Bacteria; phylum Acidobacteriota; class Terriglobia; order Terriglobales; family Acidobacteriaceae; genus Telmatobacter. Next base: position 8,370 of record PLXP01000076.1, on the reverse strand, counting down.
GCGATGGCTTCCTCGACGGCGCCGACAACGATGCCGGGGTCGATACCCTTCTCCTGGCTGAGAAGCTCGATACTCTGATACAAAGCGCTGGCCATACTTGCTGCTCTCTCGGTTCTCTGTTCGGCGGGGATTACAACGCCCCACAGCCGGTTGATATGAAGGTTGAGGTTGGGGGACGGGCTTTCGCCAGTCCTGAACCTTTTTGGCTTCCTGTGGAGGCCTGATTAGACTTCCGGGCTAAATCTCCGGAACCAGTTGCGCCTTCTCGATGTTGCTGAGCGCAATCTCCACGGTGCTCACGCCGGTCTTCCGGCTTTTGCTGTTCTGCTTCACTGCCGCCAGATCAATCGTGATGCTGGGTGACCCAGATTCCGCTTCCGGCACCTGGGATTGAAAACCGAGCAATCGCCCCTGCCAATGGCGGTTGTTGCGAATCGGTTCGAACGTCTGGATTTTTACCAGGCCGCCCGCAAACCGTTGAAAATCGTCTAGTTTGCTCAGCTTTCGATCGAGGCCCGGGGAACTGGCTTCCAGCGTGTACTCGGCGCCGGGCACCAAATCTTCCACATCCAGCAGCACGCCAAAGTCCCGGCTGAACTCGGCACAGTCCTCATGTGTGATGCCGGAAAGCTGTTCGGGGCTTAGTTTCCCCTCGCGGAGGCGCTCAGGAAGGTCTTCGTTCCCTTCTCCGGCTGCCGCAGTAATTTCAGCCTTCAGTCGCGCTCGACCCTCGGCATTCTTCTCGAGAAATACGCGGAGGATGCGCTCCTTGACCGGCCCGAGGAACTCAATGTCCACGACGTCGAGCCCGTGCGAGGCTGCCACCCGCTGCGCCGCACTCCGGATTTCTTCCAGCTTTACCGCCATTGCTCTCGATCGCCGACTGAATCCCGGCCAAACTACCGCCTGATTCGCGGCCCAAATGCAGCCCAAATTGGGCAATTTCGCAGGAAATTTGACCCAAATAAAAAGTGGGCTGTAAGCCCACTCATCTCTCCGCCAGCCGGCAGACTCACGGCAACCCAGGCGGACAAATTCGTCTGCTTTTTTAGAATACGTCTAATTGAAGGGAAATTCAATGGCGCAACGCACAGGGCGCGGGAATTCACGGAAGCGGCCATCGCGGAAGCGCAACTGAAGAGCGCATAACTCACTTGATCACCAGACCCGTCGCACCCCAAACCTATCCAGCAGCGGGTCGGGGCTGAGAACTGGAATATCCAGTCCGAGCGCTTGTGCAGCGAGCATGCGGTCGACAGGGTCGCGGTGGTCGGCTGTCAAACGGCCTGCGCGGAGAGCGGACTCCACGTCGATGGCGAGTTGAGTGTAGCCGGCATCTTCCATTACGTCGAGGTATTCCCGTTCCAGCTTTTCCGCGCCGGGCAGTTTACCGAGGCGCACCTTGGTTGCGATCTCCCAGGCCGAGGCGGCGGAGACGAGAATCACGTTGCCTTCGTCGGCGATGGTCTGTTGAGCTTCGTGGCTCAGCGAGGAGGGAGAGAGAGTTGCCCAAATCAAGGTGCACGTGTCGAGCAGAACCTTCACTCCCCGCCCCCGTTCCAAAGACGGAGTTCTTCTTCAGGCAGCGCCTCGAAAAACCGCTCGGACAGAACGAACCCGGGCGTCTCAAGGGCGCCAAGGCGTTTCTTTTTCGGCGCGGAGATGGCTTCGAGGCGAGCGACCGGAGTCTTGTCCCGGCCCGAAGTGATGATGACCACCTCGCCCTTCTGTGCCTGCTTCAGCAACTCCGAGAGGTTGGTCTTGGCTTCAAATATGCTGGCCTTAATCACCTCGGCCTCCATCCTGCTAAGCTATCTTAGTCAAGTTTCGAGGCGATTTCAAGTTTGGTCCCTCGCCCGGTGCTAAACTCCAGCCATGCCTGTGGCTCCGTCCCGCCCCTCTTCGTCGTCTGACTCACTTTCCGCGCGCACGGCGCTCATGAAGCATGCAGCGCGGGATGCCGTGGATTATCTCGAGGGCGTGAATGCGCGCCCGGTGGCTCCGCGGCCTGAGGCTGTTGCCGCACTGAACGCCCTGCGCGGACCTCTGCCAGCGGGGCCGACCAGTCCCGAGGCGGTCTTGCACCTGCTTACCGAATTTGGATCGCCGGCGACTGTTGCTAATGGCGGCGGGCGCTACTTCGGCTTTGTGAACGGCGGTTGCGTGCCGGCGGCCATGGCTGCGGCGTGGCTGGTCAGTGCGTGGGACCAGAACGCGGCGTTCCGGGTGCAGTCGCCGGTAGCCGTTGCTCTTGAAGAGACGGCGCTGGACTGGGTGCGTCAACTGCTGGGGCTGCCGGAGGGTTGCGGCGGAGCAGTCGTCACTGGGGCCACGATGGCGAACTTTGCCGCGCTGGCTGCGGCTCGTCATGCGCTGCTGGAGCGCGCAGGCTGGGACGTGGAGAATGATGGGCTGTTTGGCGCGCCTCCCATAACTGTTGTCGTCGGCGAAGAGGTGCACACTTCGCTGCTGAAGGCGCTGGGCATGCTGGGGCTGGGGCGCAACCGCGTGGTGCGCGTTCCAGTGGATGGGCAGGGCCGCATGCGAGCCGACGCGTTGCCCCATTTGAACGGGCAGACGATCGTGTGCCTGCAGGCGGGTAATGTAAACACCGGAGCGTTCGATCCGGCGGGAGCGATTTGTCCTGAGGCGCGAGCGGCAGGTGCGTGGATTCACGTGGATGGGGCGTTCGGGCTATGGGCGGCTACTTCGCCGGATTATCGGCGGCTTACGAAGGGATTTGAGCAGGCGGACTCGTGGGCTACCGATGGGCACAAGTGGCCCAACATCGGCTACGACTGCGGCATTGCGATGGTACGCGAGCCTAAGTCCCTGCGCGCGGCGATGAGCGTGCAGGCGGCTTACCTTGCGCAGGCCGAACACCACGAACAGAGGGAGCCTTCGCACTACAATCCAGAGCTGTCGCGAAGGGCGCGTGGAGTGGAGTTGTGGGCGGGGCTGCGGTCGCTGGGGCAGTCTGGTCTGGCGGAGATTGTGGAGCGGACTTCAAGCCACGCAAAGCGCTTTGCCGTCGGACTGCGGGCCGCGGGTTACCAGGTGCTGAACGATGTGGTCATCAATCAAGTCCTGGTGTCGTTTGGGAGCGCCGAAAGGACGCTGCGCACCGTGGAGCGTTTGCAGCAGGAGGGAACCTGCTGGTGCGGCTCGACCGTGTGGCAGGGACAGGCTGCGATGCGCATCAGTGTGTCGTCTTGGATGACGACCAAAGAAGATGTGGATCGAAGTCTGGCGGCGATGTTGAAGGCGGCTGCGGAATAGACTCAGTCGAACCTGCATGGGATTCTTATTTCACGACGATCACGACTCCGGCAAGCCAGACTCCAAGGTGTCGCGCGACGATCTTGAGGCGCTGCTTGGCTCTGTGGCGCGGCGCACTGCGGATGCGAACGCCGGCATCTTCGGGCCGCACTCGGTGAGTTGGAAGATCAATCGCGAGTCGGCTCTGTTTCTGGGGGCGGGGCGCGCGGCGCTACTGCAACTGGCGCATCCGTGGGTGGCCACGGCGCTGGTGGAGCACTCAAATCTCATGTGGAAGCCCATCGCGCGCTTCCACAATACCTTTCGCATCGTGTTCACCATGATCTTTGGTTCGCTGCAGCAGGCAATGGCCGCGTCGCGTCACCTCTATCAATTGCACACGCGCATTCGCGGGCAGATGCCGGAGGACGTTGCGGCATATCGGCGGGGCTCGGCGTATGAGGCGAACGAGATTTCGGCGTTGCGCTGGGTGTATGCCACGCTGGTGGAGAGCGCTGTGCTGGCGTATGAGTGCGTGATGCCGCCGCTCACCGCCAGCGAGCTTGCCGGCTACTACGCGGAGAGCAGGACGCTGGCGGCGCTGTTCGGCCTGCCCGCGAAGGCGCTGCCTGAAGACTGGTCTGCGTTCGTTGCGTACTGCAGACAGATGGAGCAATCGGACGCGCTGGGAGTGAGTGAGAAGTCGCGTGCGATGGCGCACAACCTGCTGGCCGGCGCGGGCTCGTGGATTCGGCCGCCGCACTGGTATCGCGCACTGACTGCGGAGTGGATGCCGCAGCGATTCAGGGAAGAATTCGCCTTGGAGTTCGGTGCTGCGGAAGAGCGGGCGGCGCAAACCGCGAAGAAGCGACTGCCGCGAATTTATCGACGGCTGCCGGAATCGGTGCGATTCGTGGGCCCGTGGCATGAGGCCGTTTCGCGGCTCGATGGGCGAGGCGCCGGCGCATTGACGCGGGTCAGCAATCGCTTTTGGATCGGTGAGCCGAGGCTGCCCTTCAGGGGCATTTGATGATGTCCGCCTTGCCGCCGCACGCTCACCGAAAGCTGGAGCGGTGTGAGAGACGAGATAAAAGCGTGACTCATCAAAAAGTCGGCGCGTGGACCAAATCATTTTGCAATGAGCAACCACCAGCAGTGACAATAGCGGAATGAAACTGCGCAGCATTGTTTTCTTGTCCCTGCTCGCGGCCGTTGCCGCAGTCCCCGCTTTGAACGCTCTCGAAAAGCAGCCTGCGCAGGTGTATCACGCTCGAAGAGTGGCGCTCACGGCCAGGCTCCATGGCGGCGTAGCGGTGCTGTTTGCGGCTGAAGAGCCGGTGCTCGATCTGGACCCCTACCGGCAGGATGAGGATTTCTATTACTTAACGGGATGGAATGAGCCGGGCGCGGCGTTGATGATTGTGGCTGAGACGCCGCAGGACAAGTCTTCGCAGGCGCAGTCGGCTGAGGCTCCCGCACAGCGCAAGTATGCGGAGATTCTGTTCTTGCCCACGCGTAACCTGCGCATGGAGAAATACACCGGCATCAAGCTGGATGCGGATTCGCCCAATGCAGTGCAGGCTACCGGCGTGGATGCAGTGGAGCCGATGACCGATCTGCCCAAGGTGCTGAGCGGTATGATCGCGGCCGATCGCCGGCTCAACTCGCGGGTATGGACGCAGCCCGATGCGCCGCAGGCAAAGGCGTTGGTGGAGTTCACCGCGGCCGCACTCGGTTCCAGTACGATCCCCGACCCGCACGATGTGACCAAGTTGACGCAGGAACTGCGCGTGGTGAAAGACGCCGGCGAGATCGATCTGCTAAAGAAGGCCAGCGACGCATCGATTGCCGCGCAGCGCGCGATGATGCAAGCCGTAAAGCCGGGCGTGACGGAGCGGACCATCGCAGGCAAGATGGCTGCCGCATGGCTTGAGAACGGTTGCGAGCGCGCGTCGTATGCGCCCATCGTGGGATCGGGCATCAACTCGACGACGCTGCACTACTCCGACAATGCGCGCACTATGGAAGACGGCGACATCGTGGTAGTGGATGCGGCGTGCGAATACTCCATGTATGCGTCGGACATTACGCGCACGGTGCCGGCGAATGGGCACTTCACCGCGCGGCAGCGGGAGATTTACGACGTAGTGCTGGGTGCGCAGAAAGCGGCGATTGACGCGTTCGTAGTGAACAAATCGAAGATCAACGATCGCGACCGGCGCGATCCCGATTCGCTGGATAATGCGGCGTACAACTACATCAACACGCATGGAAAGAGCCTGGATGGCAAGCCGCTGGGGCAGTATTGGCTGCACGGGCTGGGTCACATGGTGGGCATCGATGTGCACGATCCGGCGGATTACCCCGCGGTGTTGAAGCCGGGCATGGTGTTTACCATCGAGCCGGGTGTGTACATTCCCGAGGAGAAGCTCGGAGTAAGGATCGAGTGCGACTTCCTGGTCGGCGAAGACGGTAAGCTGATTGACCTGAATGCCTCACTGCCGCACACGGCTGAGGATGTGGAAGCGGCGATGAAGGCAAAATGAGTTGACTTGCGAGGCAGCGAACAGCGCAAGTGAGTTAGTGAGAAACTCAAGCAATTCAACGAGGAGACTGAATGGACCCCGAAGACGCGACGCAACCTGAAAATTTGGAGCCGCTCACCAATGCGTTCCGCGACCAGCTCACTGCTTGCCTTGAGGAGTGCGCGCGCGGACGGCGCGGCTTGTTTGCCGAGCACGCGCATCTGGGCGAAGCAGCGGAGGGAGGCGCGTGGCCGGAGGCGAGCCGGTTACGTGAGCTGGCCTTTGCGCTGCAGAGCATATTGGCGCAGTCTGAAGAGCGCGATGCGCTGTGCGATGAGTTCCTTGACCTGTGCTCGATCCATGGGGAGTATGACCCCGGCGAGCCAAGGCTGGCGCGGGCATTCCTTGCGCGCATCGACAAGGGCGAAGTGGGCACTCCGACGCAGAAAGAGCAAAAGCCGTGGTAATTCTGCGCACGTTCATGGCCCTGCTGGCCGGGTTTGCCACCATGGCCGTTCTGGTGATGGGCGTAACGGCGCTGCTGTCGCGATTGACTCCAGGCTGGGTTGGAAGTGAGGGCAGGCCAGGGCCGGGATACGTCTTCGTCAACCTCGGCTATTCCTTTTTAGCGGCGGCTGCGGGCGGCTACGTGACGGCATGGGTCGCTGACGTAAACCCACTGCCCCTCGTGCTCGGACTGGCGGTTGTAGTGCTGGTGATGGGAGCCATCAGCGCGTTGCAGGCGCGTGGGCGTCAACCGGTGTGGTACCAGGTAGCGCTACTGGTCATCTCGCCGCTGGGTGTGGTCGCGGGAGGACTTGTGCGGCTGCGGGCGACGGGAGTTCTATAGCAAACGCAAACGAATTGTGTCCGCCCCCTCCGTCCTTTCGTCCGCCACAGACGAAAGGATGGAGCGCGGACTTCTTTGCCCGGCGTTCTCTGTCTAGAAGCGCACGCCAAAAGTCACGGGGACGATTTTCGTGTCCTTGCCGATAAACGTAGTTCCCAGTCCGTTCGGAGACGAATTCACCTCAGGCGTCAACACGTCCAGATAGCGGGCTTCAGCAAACACTTGCATCTTGCTGTCGCCATACATGCCGCCAAACCTGTGGGCGTAGCCGGCGCCCACGTTCCAGCCGCCCTGGTTGCTGGAGAAGTGGCCCACAACCGCGTTCTGATAGGTGATGCCGCAATAGTAGTAATCGCAATATAGGGTCGGCTGCGGGTCAGTGAAGTTGGTTACCTTGCGGTAGAAACCGCCGCCGCCCGTGACGTAGACATCGTTATGGCTCTTGGGAAACAGATCTATGACGGGATCGAGCGTGAGCGACCAGATATGCGCGTTGCCGCCGGTTGCGCCTGTCTCGGCAATGATTTTACCGGGAAGCTTGTCGTCGATGAACTGATACTCGGCCAGCACAGTGATCCGCTTGGTAAAGTGCAGTCCTGCGCCCACCGTGAGATTGCCGCCCCAGGTGATGTACGGCGAGGAGTCGCTTGTGGGACCACTGAATCCACCGCCCGTCTCAAAGGCCATGCGGCTGCGAAGTCCATGGCTACCGCCGCCCGCGGCATTGTCGTACTGACCTGCGGCATGGCCGGCAGGCTCAGGAGCAGAAGGCTCGGACCCATCGCCCGAACCGCTGTCTGTCACGACGAAGTCATTGGAACTCGACTCGGTGGCAGGCGCGGCGGCCGAATGCGATGAGTCGGGTGTGGAGGCAAATTGAGCGCTTGCGGTACCGACAGCGAGCAGCACTGCGGCTCCCAGAAAAGCGAACCGCAGCAAGGGCGACGACCAACGTGAAGATGACATGTCTTGACCTCTTAATCTGAGAATGTCGCACGGCTTGTTCGCCGTACATCCGGAGTGCTCTGCGGGCATCCCTTATTCGCGAACTTAGGTTTAATTGCCATTTGCATGAGACGCAGCCAAAGTACCCCTACCCCTTTAGACACAATTTGTCGCCGGAGGTTGCGCAGGAGTGAGTCAACGGCGCGAACTGCATGGCTTTGCCGGTTTGAGGAGCGTGCAGTTCATGTGCGTGGCCTGTTGATGGAGCGACGAACATCCGCCTGTGCCGCAAGACAGCAAAAGGCCGGAGCGGGGCTCCGGCCTTTGCGTTAGTGTCGCGGTTTGAGCTTAGCCCTGAATGTCGAACTGCTCAGGGTGCAGGGCTGCGTCGCTCTTGATGAGGATGTTTTTACCGATGAGCTCTTCGAATTCGGTAATCCAGTTCGCGTTGTTCGATTTGAGAACCTTCACGGTCTCAGGGTTGACGCGCACCAGGACGTCGGCGTTCTCGAAGTGCTTCCGCATCTTGCGCAGTTCCGTGTAGATCTCGTTGCAGACCGTGGTCGGGCTCTTGACCATGCCGGTGGCCTGGCAGGTGGGGCACGGCACACTGAGAGTGCGCTCGAGCGACTGCTTGACGCGCTTGCGAGTGATCGCAACCAGGCCGAAGTCGTTGAACTGCAGAACCTTGGTGGGGGCGCGATCGTTCTTCAGGGCTTCCTCAAGCGCGGCCATCACCTTGAAGCGGTTCTTGCGCTCATCCATATCGATGAAGTCGATGATGATGATGCC